>NZ_BAABKN010000009.1:272376-486347 GCF_039543845.1 Nocardioides endophyticus
GGGGTCACTTTGCGCCGACTCGGCGGTTGTCAGGCTTGTGCGTCCCTCGCCTGGGCGGCCAGGGCGCGGGCGACGTCGGCCCGGCCCTCGTTGACGTAGCGCACGGCACCCTTGGGGGCGTCGGTGCCGGCCAGCCAAGCGTCCACGCGCTCGATCAGCTCGGGGGAGCCGAGCGCCTTCGGGAACCCGAACTCCAGCACGACGGAGCCCTTGTGGAAGCCGAGGGTGTCGATGACGGTGTCGGCCGCCTCGAGGTACTGCTCGAGGTACGGCGCGATCACGTCCTCCTGGCCGTACCGGAAGATCGAGAACACCATCTCCCGGCAGGTCTCGTTGGGCGTACCGGGGTCGAGGATCGCCCGCCAGCCCTCGGCCTTGGCCTCGGCAGTGGGCTGCGCGACGCGGGCGGCGGCGGCCTTCTCCTTGCCGGCGATCGTCTTGTCGCGCCCGAGCTCGGCCGCGATCAGGGCCTCTCCCGAGCGGCCGGCCGCGGCGAGCGCGGTGACGAGCGCCCAGCGCAGGTCCTGGTCGACCGCCAGGCCCTCGACCGCCCAGGTGCCGTCGAGCAGCCCCTCGAGGTCGGCGAACGCCTGGTCGCTGTGCGCGGCCGCGGCGTACGACCGCGTGAAGGTCAGCTGGTGGTCGCTGCCCGGGTCGGCGGCGAGCAGCAGTTCGCGCAGGCCCGACTCCCACTCGGCGCGCAGTGCTCCCCGGTGCTCGGGCGCGCTGTAGGCGTTGACCGCGAGCGCGGCGTACGTCGGGATCCGGGTGACGCCCCATGCGTCCGTCTCGGCGCCGATGTTGGCGAGCACGAGGCGGACGAAGTCGGTGGCCGACATCTCGGCGTCGCGGGTCATGTCCCAGGCCGAGCTCCACACGAGAGCGCGGGCGAGCGAGTCGTCGAGCTTGGAGAGCCCGGCCGTCACGGTCGCGAGCGAGCGCTCGTCGAGCCGGATCTTCGCGAACGCGTGGTCCTGGTCGTTGAGCAGCAGCAGGTCCGGTTGCTGCTTGCCGGCCAGCTCCGCGACGACGGTCTCGGCGCCTTCGACGTCGACCTCGATGTACTCGCGGAGCACCAGGCGACCGTTCGCCCCAGAGCCGGGCACAGCGTCGTACAGGCCGATGCCGAGTCGGTGCCGGCGCAGGGTCGGCTGCTCGGGGGCGGCGGTCTGGAGGATCCGGAAGGCGCCGTACGTGCCGTCGGCGCCGAGCTCGAAGGACGGCGTGAGGGTGTTGACGCCGGCGGTCTGGAGCCACTCCTGGGCCCAGCCCTCCAGCTCGCGACCGGACGACTTCTCCAGCGCCACCAGTAGGTCGGCGAACGTGGCGTTGCCGAACTCGTGGTCCTTGAAGTACTGACGCAGGCCGGCGAGGAACGGGTCGAGCCCGACCCACGCGACGAGCTGCTTGAGCACCGACGCGCCCTTGGCGTAGGTGATCATGTCGAAGTTGACCTCGACGGCGTGCAGGTCGACGTTGTCGGCGGCGATCGGGTGCGTGCTCGGCAGCTGGTCGGCGCGGTAGCCGGTCTGCTTACGGGCGTTGGTGAAGCCGGTCCAGGCATCGGTGTACTCGGTGGCCTCGGCCTCGCACCAGTAGCAGGCCCACTCGGCGAACGACTCGTTGAGCCACAGGTCGTCCCACCACTGCATGGTGACCAGGTTGCCGAACCACATGTGCGCCATCTCGTGGGTGATGACGGAGGCGCGGAACTCGTAGAACGAGCGCGGCTGGCGGCTGCGGGGGAGGTACTCGTCGCGCAGCGTCACGCAGCCCGCGTTCTCCATCGCGCCCATGTTGTACTCCGGCACGTAGAGCTGGTCGTACTTGCCGAAGGGGTACGGGTAGTCGAACTGCTCCTCGAAGAAGGCGAAGCTCTGCTGCGTCAGCTCCACCAGCACATCGACGTCGAGGTGCTCGACGAGGGACTGACGGCAGTAGTGGCCGAGCGGGATGTCGCCGTGCTTGCCGTGGTAGACGTGCTGGACCTCGTGGTACTCACCGGCGACGACCGCCGTGATGTACGTCGACATCGGCTTGGTCGGTGCGAACCGCCACACGGCCTTGCCGCTCTCGTCGGCCTCGTCGAGCGGCTCCGGCTCGGGCGAGGGAGAGTTGGAGACGACCTTCCAGTGGTCTGGAGCGGTCACGTTGAAGGTGAACGGTGCCTTGAGGTCGGGCTGCTCGAACGTGGTGAACACACGACGGGCGTCCGGCACCTCGAACTGCGAGTAGAGGTAGACCCGGCCATCGACCGGATCGACGAAGCGGTGCAGGCCCTCGCCGGTGTGCGAGTAGGTGCAGTCGGCGCGGACGACGAGCTCGTTGTCGGCCTGCAGGCCCGGCAGCGTGATCCGGCTGTCGGCGTACGCCGTCGCGGGGTCGAGCGAGACCCCGTTGAGGGTGATCTCGTGGACGATCGCGTCGACGAGGTCGGCAAAGGTCTCGGCGCCGGGCTCGGATGCGGTGAACCGGATCGTGGTGGTCGAGCCGAATGTCTTGTCGCCGGTCGTGAGATCCAGGTCGATGGAGTACGACGTGACGTCCAGGAGGGCGGCGCGGGTGGCGGCCTCGTCCCTGGTCAGGTTGGTTCCAGGCATGCGAAGCATCCTGCCACTCGGGGTGATACCGACGAAAAGCGCGCGGGAATAGTTCGCTCACCGACGGGTTTGCACCTGTATGAGCACTGCGCCGAAGACCAACGCCGACTTCTGGTTCGACCCCGCCTGCCCGTTCGCCTGGATCACCTCGCGTTGGATCCTCGAGGTCGAGAAGGTCCGCGACATCGAGGTGACGTGGCACATCATGAGCCTCGCCTACCTCAACCAGGACAAGGACATCCCGGAGGAGTACCGGGAGTTCCTCAAGACCGCGTGGCAGCCGGTGCGGGTGCTGATGGCCGTCGAGCAGAAGCACGGCAAGGAGGCGCTGCTCCCGCTCTACACCGCGATGGGCACGCGCATCCACGTCGAGAAGCAGGACAAGGACCGCGCGATGATCGAGGCGGCCCTCGCCGAGGCAGGTCTCGACGTCAGCTTCGCGGACGCGATGGACGACTCGTCATACGACGACGCGATCGCGAAGTCGCACCACCTCGGCATGGACCAGGTGGGCAACGAGGTCGGTACGCCGACCATCGCGTTCGAGGGACGCGCGTTCTTCGGACCGGTGATCGGCAAGGCGCCGCGGGGCGAGGATGCCGGTCGGATGTGGGACGCGTTCATCACGCTGTCGGCCTTCGAGCACTTCTACGAGCTCAAGCGCAGCCGCACCGAGGACCTCGACTTCAGCTGACTCGGCGGGCGCGAGTCTCAGCTTCCGGAACTCGCCACCGCTGCTCCGGCGGCCACGGCACCGATCGCGGCGACCGACGCGGTGATGGCGTCCCGGACCGCCTCGGCGGCCCAGGCGCCCTCGCTGATCTGCTTGGCGCGCTTGCGCACGTCGCGTGACGACATGCCCTGGTGGTCAACGACCTTGTGGGCCTTGTCGATGGCGGACAGGATCGCCACCAGGGCGGCGGTGCGCTGGTCCGGCTCGGCGCCGCTGACGAGCGTTGCGGTGAGCGCGCGGCGTCGAGCGGCGAGGCGGTCGGCGAGCTGGTCCTTGAGACGCTTGCCCAGGCGGTCGACGAGGTCCTGGGCCCCGCGCTCCTTCTCGGCGAGGAGGTCGTAGCCGGCTCGCAGCACGTCGTCCTGCGGGGCGGCGTCCGGGGCGGGGTGCACCTTGGCGGTCTTCCAGACGCCGGACTTCTCCTCGATCTCGACGGCACCGGTGAGGGCCAGCTCGATCAGGAGCGCACCGCCCAGGACGGTCTGCGGGTACGCCGTCGCCGTGAGCTTGCCGCTCGCGTCATCGAGCAACAGGAGGAGCAGGTCCTCCGCGATGAGGGTCGCCATGGGAGCGACGCTAGTCGAGGGTGATGGTGGTTTCGAGGCTCGCCGCTGGCGCGGCTCGCACCTCAACCACCGGGCACTCCGCGACCGAGGACGTACCACTCGCGACGCATCCCTAGGATTGACCCATGAGCAAAGTTCTGTCCGCCGTCGCCTGGCCGTACGCAAACGGCCCGCGCCACATCGGCCACGTCGCCGGTTTTGGTGTGCCCTCCGACGTCTTCAGTCGGTACATGCGGATGGCGGGCCACGACGTGCTCATGGTCTCCGGCTCCGACGAGCACGGCACGCCCATCCTGATCGCCGCCGGCGAGGCCGGGATGACTCCCCAGGAGCTGGCCGACCAGAACCACCGGATCATCGCCGAGGACCTCGCATCCCTCGGCCTGACCTACGACCTCTACACGCGCACCTCGGCGCGCAACCACCACGCCGTCGTGCAGCAGATGTTCCTGGGTGTCTACGAGAACGGCTACTTCGTCGAGCAGACGACGTACGGCGCGATCTCGCCGTCCACGGGCCGCACGCTGCCCGACCGCTACATCGAGGGCACCTGCCCGATCTGCGGGTACGACGGCGCGCGCGGCGACCAGTGCGACAACTGCGGGAACCAGCTCGACCCCCAGGACCTGATCAACCCGGTGTCCAAGATCGACGGGCAGCCGCCGGAGTTCATCGAGACCCAGCACTTCTTCCTCGACCTGCCGGCCCTGGCCGACGCGCTGGCGGAGTGGCTCGACGAGCGCGCCGCGTCCGAGACCTGGCGGCCCAACGTGATCCGGTTCAGCCAGAACATCCTCAAGGAGATCCGCCCGCGGGCGATGACCCGCGACATCGACTGGGGCATCGCGATCCCGCTCGACGGCTGGCGCGAGAACCCCACCAAGAAGCTCTACGTCTGGTTCGACGCCGTCATCGGCTACCTCTCCGCGTCCATCGAGTGGGCGCGTCGCCTGGGAGAGCCGGACCGCTGGCGCGAGTGGTGGAACGACCCGGAGGCCCTGTCCTACTACTTCATGGGCAAGGACAACATCACCTTCCACAGCCAGATCTGGCCGGCCGAGCTGCTGGCCTACTCCGGCCAGGGCGCCAAGGGGGGCACGGTCCATGAGTACGGCGTGCTCAACCTCCCGACCGAGGTCGTCTCGAGCGAGTTCCTGACCATGGAGGGCAAGAAGTTCTCCTCCTCCAAGCGCGTCGTCATCTACGTGCGCGATCTGCTCAGCCGCTACCAGCCCGACGCGTTCCGCTACTTCGTCGCGGCGGCTGGACCGGAGAACCAGGACTCCGACTTCACCTGGGCGGAGTTCGTCCGGCGTACCAACGACGAGCTGGTCGCCGGCTGGGGCAACCTGGTCAACCGCACGGCCACGCTCATCTCGAAGAACTTCGGCGAGCTCCCGAAGGCCGGCGAGCTCACGACCGAGGACCAGACGATCCTCGACACGGTGGCTGCGGCGTTCGACACCGTCGGCGACCTGATTGCCCGGCACCGCCAGAAGCAGGCGATCACCGAGGCGATGCGGACGGTGGCCGAGGTCAACAAGTACGTGTCGGACTCCGAGCCCTGGAAGCTCGCCAAGGATCCGGCCGACCGCGAGCGGCTCGCCACGATCCTGTCGGTGATGGCGCAGTGCGTGGCCGACCTCAATTTGATCCTCAGCCCGTTCCTGCCCTTCGCGGCCAACGAGGTCGACAAGGCCCTCGGTGGTGCCGGCGACATCGCACCGATGCCGCGCATCGAGGAGGTCGAGGACCTCGACGGCGGCGCGCCGTACCCGATCATCACCGGTGACTACACCGCCGTGCCGGCGTGGGGGCGCAAGCTGCTCGTGCCGGGCACGCCGATCGAGAAGCCGTCGCCGATCTTCACCAAGCTCGACCCGTCGATCGTGGACGAGGAGCTCGAGCGGCTGGCCGCCAACGATGGTTGAGCGGGTCGCGCTGCTCGGCGAGGACCGCGGGCATCGCAGCCACCAGGAGCTCAACGCGCTCCGTCCGATGCTGGGCGTCGACACGGCCTGGGTGCCGAGCGACTCGGCGTTCGACATCAGCGAGTACGACGGGGTCTGGCTCGTCCCCGGTTCGCCGTACGCCGACGACGCCGCAGTGCTGCGTGCGCTGACGGTCGTCCGCGAGCGCGGCATCCCGTTCCTCGGCTCCTGCGGCGGCATGCAGTACGCCGTGCTCGAGTTCGTGCGCTCGATCCTCAACGAGTCCGCGACCCATGCCGAGTCGGACGGTCCGGCCGACGACAACGTGGTCACCGCGCTCGCGTGCAGCCTGTACGGCGAGGAGCGCGTGGTGACCCCCGTGGCCGGCACCCGCTTTGACGGCTGGGTCGACGGTCCGTTCACCGGGATGCACTTCTGCAACTACGCGCCGACGGCCGAGGTCGTGGCGCGGCTGGAGCAGGCCGGTGTCGTCGTGGGCGCGACCGCGGACGACGCCGGCGCCGAGCTGCTGGACTTCCCGGACCACCCGTTCTACGTCGTGAGCATGTTCCAACCGCACATCGGCGCCCTCGCCGGGGCGCCGGTGCATCCGCTCGTGCGTGAGTTCGTGGCCGCCGTGCGCGACACTGTCCCTCGTGCGTGAGGGAGAGCCGAGCCGGACGGCCTTCGGGTCCGCGGTCCACCGCGCGGTCCACCAGGACCTCGACGGCGGCCGGATCTTCCGGGACCCGCTTGCCTGGCAGATCCTGGGCATCGACCGCGAGGCGACGCTCGCCGACCCGGCAGCGACCGAGCGGCCCCGGCTGCGGGTCTTCATCGCAGCCCGGCACCGCTTCGCCGAGGACACCCTGGCCACTGCCGTCGAGCGCGGCACCCGTCAGGTCGTGGTGCTCGGGGCAGGCCTGGACGCCTTCGCCTACCGCAACCCGCACGCCGAGACCCGGGTCTTCGAGGTCGACTTCCCGGCGACGGGGGCCTGGAAGCGCGACCGGCTCGCGGACGCCGGGATCGCCGTACCCGACTCGGTGACGTACGTCGGCGTCGACTTCGAGTCCGACGACCTGATGTCGCGGCTGGTCGAGGCCGGCCTCGACCCGACCGCGCCGGCGTTCTTCCTCTGGCTCGGGGTCGTGCCCTACCTCACCTGGGAGGCCGTCACGGCGACCCTGATGGCGATCGCGTCGGTGCCCAGCGGGGAGGTGGTCTTCGACTACACCACCCCGACGCACCAACTGGATGCGAAGGCGCTGAGCGACCGGACCGACCTGATCGCGCGGGTCGCCGAGGTCGGGGAGCCGCTCTCGGCGGGAGTCGAGACGGAGGCGCTGCACACGCTGCTGGCAGACCTGGGCTTCGGTGAGGTCGAGGACCTGGGCCGACCCCAGATCCGAGCGCGGTTCCTCGGTCGCCAGGCCGGCTCCGAGACCGGTGGAGCGCACCTGCTCCGGGCCCGCGCCTCGGCCTGAGATCCGGCGAGGCGCCCGCCTGGCGTGGCCGGTCGACGTATCTGGTGTGGCGCTGGGTGCTCCTCGGAGGCGCCTTGTCCACGCCCGTCAGGAGTCGCCGTGCGACGTCTCGACCGTCCACAGGGGCTGGCCCGGCGGCTGGTCGCGGGCCTGGCCGCCGGCTATCGCGGACGGGGACGCTTCCTGCCGCTCGTCGTGATGAGCCTGCTGCTGTGGCCACCGCCGGCATCTACCTGCTGATCGCCGCGATGCCCATGCTGGCGCAGCGTCACGTCGCGCTGAGCCTCAACCGGTCAGCGAGCGCCAGGACGCGACCTCGTACTCCGCGACCTCGGCGCCGGTGATCACCGCCTGCTGGTCGTCGCGCGGGCCGCTGCCGCGGAAGGCCTCGACCGCCGCAGCCGACTCCCAGCGCTCCACGACCACGACCCTGCCGGAGTCGAGAGGGTCGGCGCACACCGCGAAGTCGAGACAACCGGGCGCCCGCCGAGCGGCGTCGACTACGGCGACGCATCCCGAGAGGTACGCCGGCCGTGCGGCCGCGTCCATGCTGAGGTGTCCGCTGACGATGATCATGGGTCGCGCACCCTTCCGCGCAGCGACTTGGTCGCACCGCGCTGCTTCTTGGCGTCGAGCCGCCGCTCCTTCGAGCCGCGGGTGGGCTTGGTGGGTCGTCGCTGGGGTGGCGGCGGGGCGAGCGCGGTCCGCAGCTGGTCGGCCAGGCGCTCGCGGGCGGCGACCCGGTTGCGGTGCTGCGAGCGGTGCTCGGTGGCGACCACTCGGAGCACCGGGGACGACAACCGGGCGAGCAGACGGGCCCGCTGCGCATCGGTGAGCGCCGTCGAGGTGCTGACGTCGTACTCCAGCTCGACCCGGCTGTCGGTGGTGTTCACCGACTGCCCGCCGGGGCCGGGGGAGCGGCTGAACCGCTCGACGAGGTCACCGTCCGGGATCACCAGCCCGTCGGGGAGGCCCGGCCCCTGCGGCACCCGGACGTCCATCACTCCACCTTCGCCAGGTCGGCGATCGCGGGGATCTGGGCGAGGGCGTTGACGGCGACGGAGAGGACCAGGAGGGCGAGCGCCCACGTCGGGTGCCCGGCATCCCACAACGCCAGCGAGGCCAGCCCGAAGACCACGACCTTGACGACCGGACGCCGCAGCGTGCCGCCGTACTGCGCCTTCGGCGACGCGAACAGGAACCAGGCAGCCATCGCGACCAGCGGCAGCAACCACACCCAGAGCCACCAGGCGTCCTGGTCCCAGCCCCACACTCCGAATGCCGCGACTGCGAGCAGCTCGTCGACGAAGACGAGCGCCAGCACCGTCCAACCGAGACCGTCCACGTCAACCCCGCCTGCGCCACTCGATCGCCGGGCAGGTGTCCATCACCATCGGTACGCCGGCGGCCGCGGTGCGCGCGAACGCGGCCTCGTCGACGACGCCCAGCTGGAACCACACGGCCCGTGCGCCGACCGCCACGGCCTGGTCCGCGAACCCGCCGGCCGCGTCGGAGCGCCGGAAGACGTCGACCACGTCGATCGGGAAGGGCACGTCGGCCAAGGTCGGATAGCCGGCCTCGCCCAGCACCGTCGCCGCAGACGGATGGATGGGGACGATCCGCTTGCCGCGGCCCTGGAGGAGCGCGGCGATGGCGTACGCGGTGCGGGTCGGGTCGCCGGACAGCCCGACGACGGCCCAGGTCTCACAGTCGTCGAGCATGAACCGGATCGCTGCCGGGTCCTGCCACTTCGTCATGCTCCGAGCCTAGGCCGATGGTTCCGATCCTGAGGAAATGCTCTGTTTCCGGGGGATAGGTAGCCCGGCCCCGGATGTCGGGCTAGTGTGACCGCCGTCTCTGCTACCGCCCGGTAGCGCAGCCGAGTTGCTCGGGAGGGAGCACTTTTCATGAATCTTCGTCACCTCACCGCTCGTACCGCCGCCGTTGGCGTCACCACTGCGCTCGCCGCTGGTGCGCTGGTCGGACTGAGCTCGTCCGCCGCCGACGCCGCGTCGGTCACCGTCACCAACAACTACACGTGCACCATCGCCGCCGCGAGCATGTCGTTCGACCTCCCGGTCGAGGTCACCGGTGACATCCCGCTCACCGACTTCTGGGCCGGCGCGCCCGTGCAGAAGGACCTGCTCAGCCTGACCTCGGTCAAGGCGACCGTTCCGGCGGCCATCGCCGGTGCGCTCGGCACCTACGGCGTCAGCAGCGCTCGCAGCGACGACTTCGCGCTGTCGATGGGCGCGAACCCGCTTCCCGTTCCGCTGCCCCTGACCACCTTCACCGACGGCGCGGGCGGCACCAAGATCTGGAACGTCCTCGGCGCCAAGAACGCGGCGTTCACCACCCCGGACCCCGGCCTCACTGCCGTGTCGATGCCCAGCAAGCTGACGTTCACCGCGGTGTCCGCCACCCTCGGCGACGTGGCCATCCCGTGTGTCCTCAAGACGGGTGAGACCGTCCAGAAGATCACCGACATCAACCTGAACAAGCAGGTCTCGACCCTGTCCGCGAAGGCCCCCAAGAAGGTCAAGAAGGGCAAGGCCGCCTCGGTGAAGGTCACGGCCGCCAGCACGAGCTGGGGCGCCACCGTCCCCACCGGCAAGGTCGTCGCCAAGGAGGGCAAGAAGGTCGTCGGCAAGGCCACCCTCAAGAAGGGCAAGGCCGTCATCAAGCTGAGCAAGAAGCTCAAGGTCGGCAAGCACAAGATCAAGGTGAGCTACGCCGGCACGAAGAGCCTCGGCGGCAGCACCGCCAAGACGGTCGTCGTCAAGGTCGTCAAGTAGCACTCAGCTCCACGTAGCACTGCTGACGCCCGGCCGGGTTCTGCCCCGGCCGGGCGTTCGCATGTCCAGCCACCCGCTCACGGTTCCAGGAGCGCGCGGCGTACCTCGCCCAGGATCGTCTCTACGTCTCGGCTGCCGGTGGTGACGACGACCGTGACCGGTGCTGCCTCGGTCGCGGTCTCGCCCGGCAGACGCGACAACGCCTGCTCCAGGACGGCGGTCAGCGCGACTCGCGGATCCTCGACCTCGCCGCGCAGCCAACCGCGGAGCACGTGGTTGTGGGCGGTGATGATCGACGAGGCGGTGAGTTCGGCAAGCAGCGCCGCATCGGGCCGGTCGCCGAGCCAGCGGCGCAGGTGGCCGCTGAACAGCCGGAAGTAGCGGTGCACGCTGGCGAGCTCGCGGTGGCGCAGCGGAGCGACGGTGCGCGTCAGTCGGTAGCGCTGGCGTGCCGTCTCGCCCTCGGCCAAGTAGTGCTCCAGCACGATGCTGGTCGCCTCCTCGAGCGCCGTCCGACCGGTTGCGGCGGTCGCGGTCGCCAGTCGGGCGTCGACCCGCTGGAGGAGGCCCTGGTGGTCGGGGAAGACGACGTCCTCCTTCGTCGGGAAGTGCCGGAAGAACGTCGTGCGTCCGACGCCGGCGCGCGCGGCGACCTCCTCGATGCTGGTGCTGTCGAAGCCCTGCTCGGCGAAGAGCGCCATCGCGGCGTCGACCAGGCGGCGGTGAGTAGCGGCGACCATCGGACCCCTTCCCTCGTTGGTATCGAGTGCTGCGTATATGGTACGCAGTACCGTTTCTCTCAACCCGGAGGTCCCGCCATGAGCGCCGAGTTCCCGATGTTCGCCCTCTCCGAGGAGCACCAGGCCGTCCGCGAGGCCGTCCGCGCGATCTGCGACGCGAAGGTCGCGCCGTACGCCGCCGACGTCGACGAGAACGCGCGCTACCCCCAGGAGGCGGCCGACGCGCTCGTGGCCGCGGACTTCCACGCCCCTCATGTGCCGGAGGAGTACGGCGGCGCCGGGGCCGACGCCCTCGCGACCGTGATCGTGATCGAGGAGGTCGCCCGGGCCTGCGCGAGCAGCAGCCTGATCCCCGCCGTCAACAAGCTCGGCTCGCTGCCGGTCCAGCTCGCCGGCTCGGAGGATCTCAAGGAGCACTACCTCGGCAAGCTCGCTGCCGGTGTGGGCGGCTTCTCGTACTGCCTCTCCGAGCCCGATGCCGGCTCCGACGCCGCCGGGATGAAGACCCGCGCCGTCCGCGACGGTGACCACTACGTGCTCAACGGAGTGAAGCGCTGGATCACCAACGCCGGCGTCTCGGAGTACTACACGGTGATGGCCGTGACCGACCCGGAGAAGCGCAGCCGGGGGATCTCGGCCTTCGTCGTCGAGAAGTCCGACGAGGGTGTCACGTTCGGTGCTCCCGAGAAGAAGCTCGGCATCAAGGGCAGCCCGACCCGCGAGGTCTACCTCGACAACGTCCGGATCCCCGCCGACCGGATCATCGGTGCCGAGGGCACCGGCTTCGAGACCGCGATGCGCACCCTCGACCACACCCGGGTCACCATCGCCGCCCAGGCCGTGGGCATCGCCCAGGGCGCCCTCGACTATGCGCTCGGCTACGCCCAGGAGCGCAAGCAGTTCGGCAAGCCGATCGCCGACTTCCAGGGCCTGCAGTTCCTGCTCGCCGACATGGGCATGAAGGTCGAGGCCGCCCGCCAGTTGACGTACGCCGCCGCCGGCAAGTCCGAGCGCGGCGACAAGGACCTCACGTTCTTCGGCGCCTCGGCCAAGTGCTTCGCCTCCGACGTCGCGATGCAGGTGACCACGGACGCGGTCCAAGTGCTCGGCGGCTACGGCTTCACCCGCGACTACCCGGTCGAGCGGATGATGCGCGATGCCAAGATCACCCAGATCTACGAGGGCACCAACCAGGTGCAGCGGATCGTGATGGCGCGGCAGCTGCTGGCGGGGATTCAGTCGCAGCTCTGACCGGGCCGGCGTAAGAGTCGAGGACGCCGTTCCCTTGCGCGCACACGGCCACACCATCGCGAAATGCCGGCGCCACGACGTCGCCAGTTCTCCAAAGGCCGACCTGAATGCAGCGCCACGTCATATGGTCGGCTGGGGACTCTTTCGCTGGTCGGTCTAGGGAGAGGTAGCGCTATGGGACCCGAGCTCGCACCTACCGAGGCGGACCGTCCTGTGGCGGAGGTCGTGCCGGCTCAACCCGGGGGAACGTCGTCTCCAGAGAACCCCGTGCCGCTGGCTGCCGCGGCCGCTGCAGCTCCCGTCCCGATGCACGTGGGAGACGCCGCGGATCAGGCCGAGAAGGACGCCGATCTTCGAGCCGACCAGGCCCTTGCCCGGCTGAGGAGGTCGAGCATCGCTCCTACCTCGGCGTTGGCGGACGACCGGCATGATCCCGGATGTACTCACCTGCGACGCCTCGCAGACCAGTCGCCCCCGCCGGCGGCGATCGGCCTCTCGGGCGGTGCCATGCCGAGCGAATCGGCCAGCGCAATCGACGGGCTCCGTCCTGACGGGCAAGCCCTCGCGCCGCCGGTGAGACGTCGCATGGAGGAAGGATTCGGCGTCTCGTTCGCCGACGTGCGTGTCCATGACGGTCCCTCCGCCGCTCAGCTCAGCCAATCCGTCGGGGCGCGTGCCTTCACCACCGGCCGTGACGTCTTCTTCGGCCGCGGCCAGTACGCCCCCCACACGCCCGAAGGCGAGCGAGTGCTCGCACACGAGCTTGCTCACACCTTGCAACCAGATCAGAGCCTGCGGCGTCTGCCGGCACGGTCCGAGCCGGTGATCCGACGCCTGAAGCTTCTTCCCGTGAGGAACGCTCCGACCATTCACGTCAACGACTACCACTTCATCGATCGGATGCGATTGGGAAACGCACCGAAGAGCGGCGAGCATGACGTCGTCATCAAGCCGTTCGACGACTTCGAGGGCCTCGCTATCGAAGCGGCCACCCATCCCGGAGACGAATTCGAGTTTGACGGCATCACGTGGGGATGGCGGGGAGCAACGGAGATCTTCCCGATAGCGGACAAGCACGGCAAGGTCTGCGTCCGGCTCTCGGCGGAGCAGATCTCCGAGCTGAAGGGGGTCGCCGGCGACGACGACATCGACCGCGACGTGACGTTCGCGACCATCCGGCACGAGTTGGGCGACAAGGTCGGCGCCGCCCTGGCCAAGGTCACGCAGAAGCCCGACCCTCACGCGATCCTGCCGCTGCGCACGACCCCGAGAGCGATGAAGGGCCTCCCTCGGGTGTCCTTCGCAGAGGGAAGGTACTGGAACGACTCGATCGAAGGGGGCGGGGACAACTTCCAAGCCTTCATGTGGGGGCCGAACGGAAGCAAGGAGGAGGGTCCGCACCTGCATCTCTTCTTCGAGTGCAAGGCGAAGCACCCCGATGCCGAGGAAGCCGATCACCCCATCACTCTCAAGAGCTTCATCTTCACCACGAAGAGCAAGCAGCACCTCACGTACGAGGGCGGTGTGTTCAGGGACAAGAAGGGTCTCGCGCACCTCTCGGAGAGCGAATATGCCGAGGTGGAGGAGTTGCTCGCGGTCTCGGAGATGCTCATTCGGGCAGACTCAGCTGCGCCGTCATCGGACGCGTTGTCCGATGAGAAGGATCCCGAGGCTCTGCTCGGAGACGACCTGAAGGAGATCGGCAAGGGCAAGACGATCCGGATGGAGGTGCTGAAGCACTTCTTCCTCGCGGTGGCACAGGTGACCGCGGAAGACATCTCGAGCTACGTCAAGAACCCGAAGGGTGACGTCAGGTACCAGTTCGAGACCTGGGTGGAGGACCTGGGCGAGTTGGAACGGCTGGACGTCGCCGCGGCAGCGATGGGGTTCGACGTCGGCAAGGTCAATGAGCTGCTGACTGCCGAGGATTACCCATATGAAAAGGTCTCGGCCTATTACGACAAGTTGATCGATACCCTCACCAAGAAGTTCGAGGGCGCGTCGCTGTGAGTCGATCTCGTCCAGCGCTACGGTCGCTGACATGGGTCAGACGATCGAGATCACCACGCCCGACGGCACCGCCCACGCCTACCTGACCGGGGAAACCGGCAAGCCGGGCGTGCTCTTCTACGTCGACGCGATCGGGCTGCGGCCGCAGATCGAGGAGATGGCCGACCGGATCGCGTCCTGGGGGTACGTCGTGCTCGCACCGCACGTCTTCTACCGCGACGGTGGCGCCGCCGAGCTGGCGCCGAAGGGCGACCTCCGTGACGCCGGGGCGCGGCAGGAGTTCTTCGCGGGCGGAGTGATGGACCGCGTGGACAGTCTGACGCCGGAGCTGGCCCGGACGGATGCCGCGGCCTGGGTCGCCGAGCTCGAGGAGCACGCCGGGGACGGTCCGATCGGCGTCACGGGCTACTGCATGGGCGCGCGGCTCGCCGTACGCACCGCCGGGTGGCACCCCGGGACCGTCGCGGCCGTCGGCGGCTTCCACGGTGGTCGCCTGGTGACCGACGCCGACGACAGCCCGCACCTCGCGATCGCGAACTCGACCGCGGCGTACGCCTTCGGCCACGCCGACCAGGACTCCTCGATGCCGATCGAGCAGGTCGAGGCGCTCGAGCAGGTCCTGCAGGACGCCGGGCTCGAGCACGTCAACGAGATCTACGAGGGCGCCGCTCACGGCTACTCGATGGCCGACACATCGGCGTACGACGAGGCCGGGACCGAGCGGCACTTCAACGTCCTGCGAGACCTGTTCGGACGCACCCTCTAGCCTGACCGGGTGACCGGCGAGGTCCCGCCCCTCGACCGCGGCGAGCTGGAGTCGCTCCAGCTACACCGCCTGCGGACCACGCTGCGCACGGCGTACGACGCGGTGCCGCACTACCGTCACGCGTTCGACGAGGCGGGCGTGCACCCGGACGATCTCGGGTCGCTGGCCGATCTGGCGCGGTTCCCGTTCACGACGAAGGCGGACCTGCGGGCCGAGTACCCCTTCGGCATGTTCGCGGTGCCGCGCGAGCAGGTCGCGCGCGTGCACGCCTCGAGCGGCACGACGGGCAAGCCGACGGTGGTCGGCTACACCCAGGGCGACATTGACACCTGGTCGGAGCTGATGGCCCGCTCGATCCGGGCGGCCGGCGGGAGGCCCGGGGATCTCGTGCACGTCGCCTACGGCTACGGGCTCTTCACCGGCGGCCTCGGCGCCCATTACGGCGCGGAGCGGCTCGGCTGCACGGTGGTGCCGGTCAGTGGTGGGATGACCGAGCGGCAGGTCCAGCTGATCGTCGACTTCGGGCCGCGGGTGATCATGGTGACGCCGTCGTACTTCCTCGCGATCCTCGACGAGATGGACCGCCAGGGGATCGACCCGCGGAGCACGAGCCTCGAGATCGGCATCTTCGGTGCCGAGCCCTGGACCGATGAGATGCGGCGTGCCGTCGAGGAGCGCTCCGGGATCCGGGCCGTCGACATCTACGGGCTGTCCGAGGTGACGGGGCCGGGGGTGTCGCAGGAGTCGGGGGAGACGCAGGACGGGCTGCACGTGTGGGAGGACCACTTCCTGCCCGAGGTCGTCGACCCCGTCACGCTCCAGCCGGTGCCGGATGGGGAACGCGGCGAGCTGGTGTTCACCTCGCTCACCAAGCAGGCGATGCCGGTCGTGCGCTACCGCACCCGCGACCTGACCCGGCTGCTGCCGGGCACGGCGTACCCCGCCTTCCGGCGGATGGAGAAGGTCACCGGGCGCACCGACGACATGATGATCGTGCACGGGGTCAACGTCTTCCCGAGCCAGGTCGAGGAGCAGATCCTCGCCGTCGAGGGGCTGGCCCCGCACTACCTCTGCGTCCTGACGCGACCGGGGAGCCTCGACGAGCTGACCGTGCAGGTCGAGGCCGTCACCGAGTCGTACGACGAGGGGCTCGGCGCCCGGCTCGAGGAGCGCATCAAGCAGCGGATCGGTGTCACGGCCCGGGTCGAGGTGCTGGCGCCGTACGGGCTGGAGCGCTCGCTGGGCAAGGCCAAGCGGATCAGCGACCGGCGGTAGCCGCGTTGGTCACGTCGGCGGCGGAACTGTGGATGCGGTCGTGAGGAGTCGCACTTGGCTAGCCCAGTCACCGAACCCGCTACTTCGAAGGCCTCGACCCAGTCTGCGCCCGGAAGTTCATGGTGAGTGAAGGAGTGATGGCCCACCAGCGAATACTGGGCGGTCTCTTCTTGCGCTCATTGGGTGGCTAGAGTCCGGCACGCGGAGGCGACGGCCACGAAATTGTGGCGCCCGTGACAAGTTTCTGCCGCTGTCGGGTAGAGATCTCCGCTTGTCGCAGCGTTCGCCGCGCTCGGCCGCTAGATTCTCAGCACTCGAAGCCGCAAGTCTGTGAGGGGAACATCGATGATCGAAGTTGAACTGGACATTTTCTCCGGACATCGAAATCCAAGGTGAGTGTTGGCCGACGACGAGATTGCAGATTTTCGTTCGCTGGCTCAAAGTGAGCGGGACAATTTGCTTCCACTCGCTCAAGCGCCCGCGGGGCTGGGCTTCAAAGGATATGTGGTTCGGGCGGAAGGAAAGGATGCGCGGTGGGTTTCCGCTCGTGGACTCCCGTCATTCTTTCGAGTACCTACACTGAATGATCCGTGGAGCGCCACACAACAACCCGTGCCGCTGAGTCGGTTTCTGCCGGACCCTAGCGTCCCGGTTCAGCCGCCAGCGATCGAGTCAGCCAGGAACGAGGGTTCAGGTCTCCAGTTGCGTGACGCGGTGATCTCCGGCGCTGTAGGTGACGCACCCGTGATGGCGGCCGCCGCGACCGCGTGCAGTCTGAACTACACTTCATGGAACGACTTCTCGTTCTGGAACGGCAGTCGCCAGTCGATCTCCCACTGTTACTGCTATGCCGCCAACTACTCGCCCGGGATGTTCGGCACTCCTGGCGTGGCGGGGGGCAACAACGGCATCAGGAGCAGGACGCCGTACGCCTCCGACAGGCCGACGGCAACCCAGTTCGCCAACGCGCTGAAGGCAGATGGGTGGAAGGAAAGCTGCACCGGAGCCAGCCTGTGCATAGTTGCCTATCTTGGAAAAATCACGGATCGTGCATCCGGGAACGTTGTTTTCTGGGACTTCCACTTTTACCGCAAGAATCTGAACGGATCCGCTGTCCGGTGGTGCCACAAGCCGGGCTCTCGCACCGCGCGCAACACCGATTCGTCCGGGAATTACATTACCGCCCCCGTTGATGCCAATAGGACAACCATCGACGGGCCTTACGAGATCCACTACGGTGAGAACGTGGGCACGTTCTACAGTCCTGCTGGGACGCGCTCTGTGGTGATCTCGGGATGAAGGAGACGCAGATGCTCAGCCGTCGTACCTTGGTGCTCGGATCGCTGTCGATTCCGATCGCCGTGACGACCGTGGCGATGCCACGCGCCCATGGGGCAACCACGAACGCGAACCAAGAGACTCAGAGCGGCGCAGACCTGTGTGCGTTCCTTAACCGCTCTTGGCTTGCCCAGGAGGGCACGGTTCGTGCTTAGTGCGCGCGTGGTTCGCCAGGGGAGCGCGGCAATCGCGGCCTTGTTCATACTGGCGTGCTCAGCTTCTTGCTCTGCGGAAGATGGTGGCACCCGCGCGGCTGTCGTAGTGCCCACATCCTCGGGCACCGGATCTCCTTCCACGAACGGAGATGGTTTAGCCATGTCGAGCGATGGAAAACCCGATTCGAGAGTGGTGTTTGTGCCAGCTTTTGCGAAGGGCTGGCCGAGTGCCGAAGCGGCCAGGTGTGCCGACCTCAAGGCACTTGAAGGCCCCGAGGCGCTGTATCTGGTCGGGGAGGTGTCCGATACCTGTCTCGGGCTTGTTCCTGGCGGACAGGTCGCGGTTTTCGCCGGGCCGGAGGCCAGCTCTCCCGATGACACGACCGCGGGTCGCGAAGTCGATGACGGGAGATTCGTCGTCCGCCGGGTCCTTCCGTCGATGAGCAGTGCGCAGACCGTCGCGGTGGATGTTGCCGAAACCGGCAGTCACCTGCTGATCGTCCACCGTGGGGGGGCGGAGCAGGCGCGCTCGCTCGACGACCTGATCTCGACCCTGGGTGACCGCTAACTGACGCCTGCTTCAGCGGCGCGCAGATACCGGTCGGTGACCCGGCTCTGCAGCCCGCGCGCCACCGGCCCGCCGAGGCGCGCCAGCTTGGTCGCCGGCCGTGAGAACGCGGTGAGCGTGAAGGTGATGCGGCCCGTCGCCGAGCCGCGACAGCAGGAAGAGCTCCTCGCCGGTCTCGGGGTGGCCCGGCAGGGTGCCGTAGGCGAACCCGGCCCGCTCGGGCTCGTCAACGACATAGACGACCCGGCAGGGGATGCGCAGGGCAAGCGGACCGAGACCGAAGCGCATGTCGACGACGGTGTCGGTGTCGGCGACGGGTCCGCTCGCCGCGACCAGAGCCCAGCTCCCTCGTGCACCCGCCAGGCGCTGCACCATCGCGCTAGAAGACGTTGGGCAGGTCCGTGACCGAGCTGGTGAAGACCGGCGGGCGCTTCTCCAGGAAGGCGGCGACGCCCTCCTTGCCGTCGCCGAGGGACTGCCAGTACATCGCGAGCGAGTCGGACAGGTGCGCCTCGAGCGGGTCGGCGGCGGCGCTGTTGCGGTAGAGCAGCCGCTTGGCGAGGCCGAGCGCGACAGGGGAGCGGTCGACGACGAACGACCGGGCGAGCTCCTGGGCCACCGGCACCAGGTCGTCCGGCTCGTGCAGGCTGCGCACCAGCCGGCCGGCGAGTGCCTGGTCAGCGGTGAGGATGTCGGCGGAGTAGACCCACTCGAGCGCCTGCTGGATGCCGACGATCCGCGGCAGGAACCAGCTCGACGCCGCTTCCGGGACGATGCCCAGACGGCCGAACACGAAGCCGATCCGCGCTTTCGTCGAGGCCAGGCGCAGGTCCATCGCGAGCGTCATGGTCGCGCCGATGCCGACGGCCGGGCCGTTGATCGCGGCGATCACCGGCTTCGGCAGCGCGTGGATCGCGAGCGTCACCTTGCCGCCGGTGTCGCGGACGCCGTCCTGGTACGGCGCCTCGTCGTACGCCGCGCGGAAGTCGGCGGGCGTGGGGGAGACCGACTCGTCGAGGCCGAAGACGTTGCCGGTGGCGTTGAGGTCCATACCGGCGCAGAACGCCCGGCCGGCCCCCGTCACGACGACCGCGCGTACGGCGTCGTCCCACGCGTCCTCGCGGAACACCTGCTCGAGCTCGCCCGCCATCGTCAGGTCGAAGGCGTTGAGGTGGTCGGGCCGGTCGAGCGTGAGGGTGGCGACGCCGTCGGTGTCGACCTCCCAGCGGAGGGTCTCGAAGGTGTTCATCCCGTAACGCTCCTAGGCAGACCCGTGGGCGTGCAGAGGCCCTTCGGGATGTCGTCGGTCTTGTCTTCCTTGATGTAGTCAAACATCTGCTTCGACCGCTCGGCATCCCAGTGCACGGCGAGGTCGGAGATCGGCACCCCGCAGGTCAGGCCCTGGTCGCCGTTGACGCGGGTCATCGCCAGCGCCCAACGGGCGGCGCCGAAGGGCGACATCCCCTCGCCGAACTTGAACGTGTCGGGCACCGCCATCATCACGTCCCAGTAGCGGAACGGGTTGACGAAGGTCCACGGAGACATCACCTCGGAGCCGACCGCGGAGACGACCTCGCGCTGGTGCTTCGCGCGGGTGATGTCGCCGTACCTCGGGTCCGTGTGCCGGGACCTCGCGTAGGCGAGCGCGACCCGGCCGTTGGCCTCCTGGCAGCCCTTCTTGATGTTCAGGCCCGCGAGCGGGTCCACCATCTTGAAGGTCGGGCAGATCTCGATGCCGCCCACCGCGTCCACCATGCTCACGACGCCTCCGAGGCCGACCTCGGCGTACTGGTCGATCCGGATGCCGGTGCTCTGCTCGATGGTCTTCACGAGGAGCTTCGGGCCGCCGTACGCATAGGCGGCGTTGATCTTCGTGGTGCCGTGTCCCGGGACGTTGACAAGCGAGTCGCGCGGGATCGACATCAGCAGGTTGGGCCCGGATCCGGTGTGCAGCAGCATGATCGTGTCGGTGCGCTTGCCGGCGGCGTTGCCGGTCGCGTACTCCTTGCGCTGCGCCTTGGTGAGGCCGGCGCGGGAGTCGCTGCCGACCATCAGGTACGTCGTGCCCGGCTGGTCGGCCGGGCGGTCGCCCTTGGGCTCGAAGTTGACCTTGTCGACCTTGCCCCACGAGATGAGCGGTACGGCGACCAGGTAGGCCACCCACAGCAGGAGCAGCACCAGCACGATGCGGAAGTAGAAGCGCGGGCCGCGGCGACGTGGTGTCCGCTCCTTGCCCGGGGCCGGTGCCACCGGCGGCGGGGTCGGCGGCGAACCCGCGCGGCCCTGCGGGGCGGCAGGTCGCCCGCCGGGCGCGCCCGCCGGCTGGTCGGTCGGCCGCGACATCGCGGGCATCACCCGGGTCTCGTCGGGCTTGGGCCCGGACGGGTCGGCGCCGCCGCCGTACAGCCAGTGGTACTCAGGCGTGCCCTCCGCGGGCTCACCGTCGCCGCGGGGACGCTCGTTCATGCGGCGACGGTACCCGGTCGCACCTGGCCTCCCGGGATCGCCCGGCGCGTCGTGTCGGATGTTGCGCCTGTGACTGGTGATACTGACGGGGCACCATCCTTCCCCGTACGACGTACTCGAGAGAGGCATCTCGATGCCGCCCGCACCTTCCCCCGAGTCGCAAGCCTCGCGCTTCACTCCCGGTGAGCGCGCGGCTCGCGTACGGTTCCGCCGGGCCGTCGCCCTGATGCTGATGACGCTCGTGCTGCCGGGCTCAGCGCAGCTGGTCGCCGGCAACCGGAAGGTCGGCCTGATCGCACTGCGGATCTGGGCCGTGCTCCTGCTGACGCTCCTCGTGACCGCGGTGGCCGGAGTGTTCTGGCACGGCCTCTTCTTCCGGCTCGCGTTCGACACCGCCGCGCTGCTCTGGCTGCGGCTGCTCCTGACCGGACTGGCGATCGGGTGGGCGTTCCTCTTCATCGACGCCTGGAGGCTCGGTCAGCCCCTGACGCTCAACATGGCGCACCGTCGCGCCGCGATCGGCGTCAACGGCGTGCTCTGCCTGTCGATCGCCGCGTCCCTGCTCTTCGGCGCCCACCTGGTCGGCGTCCAGCGCGGGTTCATCCTCGCCATGTCGGGGAACGGCGCGGTGTCCGACGCCCACGACGGTCGCTACAACGTGCTGCTGCTCGGCGGCGACTCCGGCGCCGATCGCTGGGGTCTGCGGCCGGACTCGATGACGGTCGCCAGCATCGATGCCGACACCGGCCGGACCGTGCTGATCTCGCTGCCGCGCAACATGAAGAACTTCCCGTTCGCCAAGGGCTCCGTCATGCGCGAGCAGTTCCCCGACGGGTTCGACGCCGACTACCTCAACGGCGTGAGCACCTGGGCGGGCGACAACACCGAGCTCTTCCCCGACTCCGACAACCCCGGGGTGGACGCCACGGTCGAGGCGATCGAGGGCATCACCGGCCTGAAGATCAACTACTGGGCGATGGTGAACATGCGCGGCTTCACCGACCTCGTCGACGCCGTTGGCGGCGTGACCCTCAACGTGCGCCAGCCGATCCCGGTCGGAGGCCTCGGGTCCGACGTCACGGGCTACATCGAGCCCGGCGTACGCAAACTGGACGGGCACGACACCCTCTGGTTCTCCCGGGCGCGCGACGACTCCGACGACTACTCGCGGATGGCCCGGCAGAAGTGCGTGATGGGCGCGATGCTCCAGCAGATCAGCCCGCAGACCGCCGTACGCAACTTCGCGGACATCGCCGACGCCAGCTCGGCGATGGTGTCGACCAACATCCCGGCCGGTGAGTTCTCCCGGTTCGTCCAGCTCGCTCTCGAGGCACGCGGCCAGAAGGTCTCCACGCTGTCGCTGGTGCCGCCGATGATCAACACCGCCGATCCCGACATCAAGCTGATCAAGCGCAAGGTCACCCAGGCGATCGACCGGGCCGAGGGCAAGGCCCCGGCGAAGGGCACCAAGCCGAAGAAGCCCGCCGGCGAGCAGGCCGAGACCGTCACCGGCGGCTCGGTGGGCTCCCTGAGCACCGGGTACGCCGCCAACGAGGCCGACGACCTCGGCAGCGCCTGTTAGTAGCTGGTGGTGGTCGCCGTACGCCGGTGTCCGGTGGTGACGGCAGTGCGTCGGTGCGGGGGTCTCGACGACGCTTGGCGCTGGCGCGCCTCCCTGCTCGACCATCGGTGGTCTCGAATCACCTTCGCCGTACGCCGTTCTCTAGGGTGTACGCCGTGCCCCCCGACGCCCCCCGCATTGCTGCCGTGGTCGTCACGTTCAACCGGATCGGCCTGCTCCGCGCCTTGCTGGAGCGTCTCGAGCAGGTCCCGGAGCTGGCCGAGATCCTGGTGGTCGACAACGCCTCGACCGACGGCACGGGGGGGTGGCTGGCCGGTCTGGGCGGACGTGTGCACGCTCGGACGCTGGACGAGAACGGCGGCGGCGCGCGCGGCTTCCACGACGGCCTGGCGTGGGCGGTCGAGCGGGGCGCCGACCTGGTCTGGCTAATGGACGACGACGGCCTGCCCGACGCCGGCTGTCTCCCCCGGCTGCTCGAGGAGCCCGATCTCGACTTCTGGGGCCCGCTCGTCGTGGACGAGGCCGACCTCCGCCAGCTGGTCTTCCCGATCCGGCTCCCGGGCGGCACCCGTGTCGTGCACCAGCTGGCCGACGTGCAGCGGGCGGCGACGGCGGGCCGGCTCGACGACATCGTCATCCCGTTCAACGGCGTCCTCGTGACCCGTGAGCTGGTCGAGCGGATCGGCCTGCCCCGCGCCGAGTACTTCATCTGGGGCGACGACCACGAGTACCGCCTGCGTGCCGAGGCCGCCGGCGCCCGGATCGCGACCGTCGTCGACGCGCAGGTCCGACACCCCGCGGTGGGCAGCCTGGGCACCCCGATGATGTTCGGGCGCACGACGTACAACCACAGCCCGAGCGATCTCAAGCACTACTGCATGGCGCGCAACAACCTGCTCAACCTGCGCGAGTACCGGGGGTGGCCGCACGCACTGGCGTTCGTCGCGAAGACCGTGTGGTTCTACACGTTCACCCGCCCGAGCCCCCGGCGCCTCGGCATGAGCCTGCGGGCCATGTACGACGGCCTGCGCGGCGACTTCACCGGCCACCGGAGGTACCTGCGATGAGCGCCGAGACCGTCGCCGTCGTCGTGGTCACCTACAACCGCGCCGACCTGCTGGAGCGGATGCTGGTCGGCCTGGCCGCGCTCGAACGGCTGCCCGACGCCGTGATCGTCGTGGACAACGCGAGCTCCGACCACACGCCGGGGGTGCTCGCGGCAGCGGCCAACCCGGGGCTGCAGGTCATCCGCACCGAGGACAACCTCGGCGGTGCCGGCGGCTTCCACCTCGGCGTGCGTACGGCGTACCACGGCGGCTTCGACCGGATCTGGCTGATGGACGACGACGTCATCCCCGCTCCCGACTGCCTGACCGTGCTGATGGCGCGCGACGAGGACTGCCTGATGGCGGTCCGCGAGGACACGGCCGGCCGGTTGGTCGAGAAGGCCGCCACCCGCTTCGACCTGCGCAACCCGCTGTCGATCCGGCCCAAGAAGGCGATGGTGGAGACCGACTTCGGCAGCCGAGACCGGATGCCCGACCTGGTCGAGGTGGAGAACGTGGCGTTCGAGGGCTTCATGGTCCGGCGCACCGTCGTGGACGCGATCGGGCTTCCCGACCCGTCGTACTTCATCTTCTACGACGACGTCGACTTCGCCGTCCGCGCCCGGCGGGCCGGCTACCGGATCTGGGCGGTCCGCGACGCGGTCCTCGTGCGGCAGCTCGACTTCAACCAGCAGCACGACCTGAGCGGGTGGAAGGGCTACTACATGTACCGCAACCTCTTCGTGGTGCACCTGAGGTACGGCGAGAACGTGCTGGTCCGCCTCAGGCCCTGGCTGATCACCGCGGTGGTGGTGCTGCTCAGCCCGCTGCGCGGTGGACGGGCTGAGGCGGGCAATGTGATCCGGGCCATGCGCGACGCGCGTGGAATGGGTGACGTACCCACCAGATCCGTAGACTGACCAACCGTGTCAGCCCCCCATTCCCAGGCCCGAGAGCGGGCAGAGTCCGGCCCCGATCTGGTCGTCGTCGGTTCTGGCTTCTTCGGCCTCACGATCGCCGAGCGTTGCGCCACCGAGCTGGGCCTGAAGGTCCTCGTGCTCGAGCGCCGCCACCACCTCGGGGGCAACGCCTACAGCGAGTTCGACGAAGAGACGGGCATCGAGGTGCACGTCTACGGGACGCACCTCTTCCACACCTCCAACAAGAAGGTGTGGGACTACGTCAACCGGTTCACGGACTTCACGGGATACCAGCACCGGGTCTTCGCGAAGTACCAGGGACAGGTCTACTCGTTCCCGATGAACCTCGGGCTGATCAACCAGTTCTTCGGCAAGAGCCACACCCCCGACGAGGCGCGAGCGCTGATCGCGGAGCAGGCCAGCGAGATCGCCACGGCAGACGCGACCAACCTCGAGGAGAAGGCGATCAGCCTGATCGGGCGGCCGCTCTACGAGGCGTTCGTCAAGGGCTACACCGCCAAGCAGTGGCAGACCGACCCGAAGGAGCTGTCGGCCGACATCATCACGCGGCTGCCGGTGCGCTACACGTTCGACAACCGCTACTTCAACGACACCTACGAGGGCCTCCCGGTCGACGGCTACACCGCCTGGCTGGAGCGGATGGCCGACCACCCCAACATCGAGATCCGTCTCGACACCGACTTCTTCGCAAATACCGATCGATTCCGTGTCGATGACTTCAAGGGCAAGGTCCCGATCGTCTACACCGGCCCGGTCGACGAGTACTTCGGCAATGCCGAGGGAAGCCTGTCCTGGCGGACCATCGACCTGGAGCGCGAGACCATCGACATCGACGACTACCAGGGCACCGGCGTGGTCAACGCCAACGACGAGGACCTGCCCTACACCCGGACGCTGGAGTTCAAGCACCTCCACCCGGAGCGCACCTACCTGCCGGGCAAGACCATCGTCGTGCACGAGTACTCGCGCTTCGCCGAGGAGGGCGACGAGCCCTACTACCCGGTCAACACCGCCGACGATCGAGCGAAGCTGCTCAAGTACCGCGAGCTCGCCAAGCAGGAGCCGATGGTGCTCTTCGGTGGCCGCCTGGGCACCTACAAGTACCTCGACATGCACATGGCCATCGGCTCGGCGCTCTCCATGTTCGACAACAAGCTGCGGCCGCACTTCGCCGAAGGTGCGCCGCTCACGAGTGGAGGGGTCGACGAATGAGCCAGACCGTACGCCGCGTACTGCAGCGCCAGATCATGCCCGCCGACCGCGACCTCGACGTGCTCCCGCTGTACGTCGACCCCGACCCCGCCGTACTGGACGCCGACAAGTACAACGTCGGCGGTGACAAGGGCGCCAAGGAGCTCAACAAGGCGTCGCTGCGCCAGTCGGTGAGCTCCGGCACGACGGTGCATCCCGACCAGATCGTCGATCGGCACGCGATCCGCATCGAGCAGGGTGAACGGCTCTCGTTCGGCAGCTACTTCAACGCGTTCCCCGCGTCGTACTGGCGGCGGTGGAGCATCGTCGACGAGGTTCGCCTGACCGTCGACCTCACCGGCACCGGTGCCAGCGTCACCGTCTACCGCTCGATGGCCAACGGCCGCTCGCAGCGCGTCGACTCGCGCCAGGTCGAGGGCGGGGACGACGCCAGCGGTTCCTTCGAGTTCGTGCTGCCGCTGCGGCCGTTCGCCGACGGTGGTTGGTACTGGTACGACGTGACCGCAGGGGACCAGGACGCCGTCGTGACGGCGACCTGGGACGCCGAGGTCCCCGCCGATCGCGCCGAGTCCGGCAGCGTCACGGTCGCGATCACGACCATGAACCGTCCGGACTTCTGCGCCAAGCTGGTCGGCCAGCTCGGCGAGGACCCCCTCGTGCTGAGCCTGCTCGACGAGGTGCTCGTCATGGAGCAGGGGACCCAGAAGGTCGTCGACTCCCCGGAGTTCCCGGCCGCCGAGAAGGCCGTGCAGGGCAAGCTCCGCATCATCGAGCAGGGCAACCTCGGCGGCTCCGGCGGCTACGCGCGCGGACAGCTGGAGGCCGTGAAGGCCGCCGTGTCGACGTACGTCCTCTGCATGGACGACGACGTCGTCTGCGAGCCGGAGGGCATCCTGCGCGCGGTCACCTTCGGCGACCTGGCTCGTCGGCCGACGATCGTCGGTGGCCACATGTTCAGCCTCTACTCGCGCTCGCGCCTGCACAGCTTCGGCGAGATCATCCAGTCGTGGCGCTGGTGGTGGATGTCGCCCGAGCACGTGCTGCCCGAGTGGGACTTCGCGGCGCGCAACCTCCGCTCGACGCGCTGGCTGCATCGCCGGGTCGACGTGGACTTCAACGGCTGGTTCATGTGCCTGATCCCGCGCCAGGTGCTCGAGGACGTCGGGTTGTCGCTGCCGCTCTTCATCAAGTGGGACGACAGCGAGTTCGGCGTCCGCGCCAAGGCCGCCGGCTACCCGACGGTGACCTTCCCCGGTGCCGCCGTGTGGCACGTCCCGTGGACCGACAAGAACGACGCCCTCGACTGGCAGGCCTACTTCCACCAGCGCAACCGGATGATCGCCGCGCTGCTGCACTCGCCGTACCCCCACGGCGGCCGGCTGATCCGCGAGAGCCTCAACCACACGATCGCCCACCTGGTGTCGATGCAGTACTCCACGGTCGAGCTGCGCCAGCTCGCGATGGAGGACGTCCTGGCCGGCCCCGACGGGCTGCACGCCCAGCTCCCGACCCGGCTCGGCGAGGTCAACACGCTGCGCAAGCAGTACGCCGACGCGCAGCTCAACCCCGACCCCGACGCCTTCCCGCCCGTGCGCAGGGCCAAGCCGTCGCGGCGCGGTCACAGCGAGCTCGAGGTGCCCAGCAAGCGCGCCCAGATCATCACCGCCGGGTTGCTGCCGCTGCGCCAGCTGCGCAAGCCGCGGCCGCTGTCGCGGGAGTTCCCGGAGGCGGAGGTCGCCGCCATGGACGCGAAGTGGTACCGCCTCGCCCGCCACGACTCGGCCATCGTCTCGATGCCCGACCAGACGTCGGCGGCGCTCTACACTCGGGACCCGGAGCTCTTCCGCGACCTGGTGAAGCGGATCACCGACCTGCATCTCAAGCTCTACCGCCGCTGGCCGGAGCTCGCTGCGGAGTACCGCTCCAAGCTGCCCGAGATCACCTCGCCGCAGGCGTGGGAGGAGACCTTCCGACCGTGGACCGATGTAGAGGCGGCCGATGACTGACGTGACGGAACCCGCTCGTGCGGCCGCTCCGCGCGAGATCCGCCACGTGGACGCACCGCTGCGGTCGCCCGCGGCGGGCACGGGCCTGCTCGAGGTCTTCCGCCGGCGCTACCTGCTGAAGCTGCTGGTACACCGCGAGATCTCCGCGCGCTACCAGGGCTCCGTCCTGGGTCTGCTCTGGTCCTACATCAACCCGCTGAGCCAGTTCTTCATCTACTACGTCGTGATGGGCGTGCTCTTCAACCTCCACGAGGACGTGGAGAACTTCGCCATCCACATGTTCTGCGGCATCATCATCGTCCACTTCTTCAACGAGACCTTCAACGCGGGCACGCGGTCCATCGTGCGCAACAAGGCGCTCGTGCAGAAGATGGCGATGCCGCGGGAGATGTTCCCGGTCGCGTCGATGCTGGTCTCCGGCTACCACGTGGTGCCGCAGGTGGTGATCATGGTGATCGCCTGCGTGCTGCTCGGCTGGACGCCGACGCTCGTCGGGATGGCCGCGCTGGTGACCGCGCTGATCATCATCATGGTGTCCGGCACGGCGATGGCGCTGCTGTTCAGCGCCGCCAACGTCTTCTTCAGGGACGTCTCGAACGTCGGCCAGATCATGACGAACTTCGTCCGCTTCGGCGTACCGATGATCTACCCGTACACGATGGTGCAGGACCGCTTCGGTGACTTCGCCCAGTACTACCTCCTCAACCCGGTCGCCGACGCGGTGCTGCTGTTCCAGCAGGCGTTCTGGGTCGGCACGACCGACGACCCGGCGGTGACGGCGGCCAAGCACCTGCCCGCCAACCTGTGGGCCTTCTCAGGGCTCGCGGTGCTGATGTCCGTGATCCTGCTTGGCATCGGCCAGCTCGTCTTCTCACGGCTCGAGAACAAGATCCCGGAGCGCCTCTGATGAGCGGCAGCGAATCGATCGTCGTCGACCACGCGACGAAGACCTTCACCCTGCGCTACCACCGCACGTTCAAGCAGATGACCGTCGCGGCCCTGAAGCGCCAAGACATCAGCGACACCTTCAAGGCCGTCGACGACGTCTCCTTCACGATCGAGCAGGGGGAGTCGGTGGGGCTGATGGGCCTCAACGGCTCCGGCAAGAGCACGCTCCTCAAGCTGATCAACGGCGTGATGCGGCCCGAGGGCGGGGCCGTCCAGACTCGAGGCCGGATCGCCGGCCTGATCGCGACCGGGGCCGGGTTCCACCCGCAGCTCACCGGCCGCGACAACATCTTCCTCAACGCCGCCGTCCTCGGCATGACCGAGGCCGAGACCCGTCGCAAGTTCGATGACATCGCCGAGTTCGCCGAGCTCGGCAAGTTCCTCGACTCCCCGGTGGGTCACTACTCGTCGGGCATGAGCTCGCGGCTGGGCTTCTCGGTCGCGATCCACGTCGACTCCGACATCTTCCTCGCCGACGAGGTGCTGGCGGTGGGGGACAAGCCCTTCAAGACGAAGTGCCTGGAGAAGATGCAGGAGATCCGCCAGAGCGGCCGGACACTGGTCTACGTCAGCCACGCGGCCGGCTCCGTGCGCAAGATGTGCGACCGCGTCATCGTGCTCGAGAAGGGCAAGCTCGGCTTCGACGGTGGCGTCGCCGCCGGGATCAAGTACGTCAAGTACGACACCGGCAACGAGACCCAAGAAGAGCTCGAGCAAGAGGACGACGAGCTCGGGGCAGACATCTAGCGCAGCGAAGCGGAGCTAGATAGCCGCCGAGTCGGCGGTAGTTTTCCCTCCCGACTCGGCGCGCCCACGGTCCGCAGGCAACGCGGTGACCCCGTGCGAGGGGCGATGTGCGCCGACCTCTGGCGAAATTACACGCCTGTAATTGATTGACAAATCCAAGATTCATCGGCGTGTCGAGTGGAAATTACATGTTTGTAGTTACTCACGAGACCTTTCGTGACTCCTGTGACGCGTGTGAAAGTTGCTCACTGTGTGACCTTCCCCCGCACTGGAGTAATGCCTCATGCCACCCAGCAAGATCCGTTTTGTCACGGCCTGCCAGCAGCTGTTGGCGCTCGGGCTCGTGATCGCTGTGCTCACCCCTGCGGCGAGCGTCATCAGCCTCGATGTCGTGCACGACCGCCCCGGCGAGACCGCCGCGAGCGGGCTCGCCGCCGACCTCAGCGCCTACGTCCGCGAGTCCGGCCGCACCTCGAGAGTGCCGGACGAGGTCGTGGACCCCGACGTCACCGAGTACGACCTGACGGCGTCCTCCACGGCGCCGCGGGGCGCCCGCACCAAGGCGGACATGCTCGCAGCCCAGCACTCGACCGAGGCTGCGGTCACCAGCGTCCCCGAACCGGTCGAGGGGTACGGCGCCGTCGGCGTGACGTGGGAGCACGGGACCAAGGTCCCCGAGGACGACATCGCGCTGCAGGTGCGCACCCGGACCGGTGGCACCTGGTCGGGCTGGATGGACCTCGAGTACCACGACGACCATGGTCCCGACCCGGGCACCGCGGAGGCCCGGCACGCACGTCCCGGCACCGACGCCCTGCTGGTGGGCGACGTCGACGACGTCCAGGTCCAAGTCGAGTCGACGACCGGCGACCTGCCGCCCGACCTGAAGCTCGCGGTCATCGACCCCGGCGTCGCGACCAAGACCGCCGTCGAGCGGCCGGCTCTGGACACGAACGGCACGGAGTCCGCCACACCCACGACCCCGCCGGCGACGGGTGGCACCCCGGAGACCGACGGCACTCTCGAGACCGAGCCGGGCGCCGGTGACGACGGCTCCGACCAGATCGCCCTGCAGGCCGCGACCTTCACCCCGAAGCCGCAGATCTACTCGCGTGCGCAGTGGGGGGCCGACGAGAGCATGCGTGACAAGAGCTCGCTGCACTACTTCGAGGTGCACGCCGGCTTCGTCCACCACACGGTCAACGCCAACGACTACACGCGCGAAGAGGTGCCGGGCATCCTGCGCAGCATCTACGCGTACCACACCGAGAGCCGGGGCTGGTCGGACATCGGCTACAACTTCCTGGTCGACCGGTTCGGGCGCATCTGGGAGGGGCGGGCCGGCGGCGTCGACCGCCCGGTGGTCGGCGCTCACACACTGAACTACAACGACTACTCGTTCGCGATGTCGGCGATCGGCAACTACGACATCAAGCAGCCGTCGAGCGCGATGATCGAGGCGTACGGCGCGCTGTTCGCCTGGAAGCTCTCCCTGCACGGTGTCGATGCCGCCTCCACCAACCAGCAGGTCGGCAAGAAGGCGTTCCCGGCGATCAACGGCCACCGTGACGCGGCCGCGACGGCGTGCCCGGGCAAGTACCTCTACGCGCGGCTGGCGGACATCCGGAACCTGGCGGCCCAGGCGCAGCGCGGGTGGTCCGGGCGTGAGCTCGAGTCCGACATCGCGTCGACCCCGCACCCCGACCTGGTCGCACGACGGATCAGCGACGGTCAGGTGTACGTGATCCCCACCGGAGGGCTGACCAACCTCGCCGGCCCGGTCGCGGCCGCCACCGGGCTGGCCGCGAAGGACCGCACGGTCGTGTCGCCCGACCTGACCGGCGACGGCATCCCCGACCTCATCGTGCAGCCGACCAAGGGGGCGGCCAAGGTGCGTCCCGGCACCGGCGTCGGCACGTTCGGCGCCCCGGTCAGCAAGATCGGACGGCTCAGGGGTCACAACCTGCTCACGGCGATCGGAGACGTCAACCGCGACGGTCGCAACGACCTGGTCGCCCGCGTCCCGTCGACCGGTCGCCTCGACGTCCTGCTGGGCAAGAGCGGCGGAGGATTCGCCGTACGGCGGCTGTCCGCTGCCTGGGGGAGGTACAACCTGCTCACGAGCATCGGCGACGTCAATGGCGACGGACGGGCCGACCTGCTGGCCCGCGACACCTCCGGGAAGCTCTGGATGCACGCCGGCAACGGCAAGGGCCGGTTCCGCAAGGCGGTGGCGCTGCCCGGGGCCTGGAGGTCGTACTCCTCGATCAGCGGTCTGGGCGACTTCACCGGCGACGGGCGCCCCGATCTCTTCGTGCGCAAGCGGGCCAACGGCTACGGCTTCGTGCTGCCGTCCCGCGGCAACGGCAGGTTCGGGCAGAAGCTCGGCCCGGTGGCCGCCACCAAGGCCGGCCCGGTCGTCGGCGTGGGTCAGCTGGTCCGCGACGCGACGCCTGACGTGCTGGTGCGCAGCTCCGGCGGCACGGTGTCGGTGCTCGGCAACTACGGCGGCACCGAGATCCGGACGCCGATCGCCTCCGGCGTCATGATCCCCACGGCCACTGCGCTGCTGAACGCCGGTGACTGGGACCGCGACGGCCACGGCGACATCATCACCCGCACCGCGGACGGCCAGCTGGAGCTGCGTCGCGGCGACGGTACCGGTCACTTCGCAGCGCCGCTGGTCATCGGGACCGGCTTCTCGGGGGTGGGCCTGCTGGCCGCCGTCGGCGACATGACCGGCGACGGCTGGCCGGACCTGACGGGCCAGCCGGCGGGCGGCGCGGTCCAGATCTACCCCGGCAACGGGCTGGGCGGGCTGAAGGCCAGCTACGTCGCGCGCGGCGCGGTCAGCGCCACGGCCCAGATAGCGGTCGGGCGTTGGAACGCCGACGGCGCCCCCGACACGGTCTTCCGCAAGGGCGGGAAGGCGACTCTGTACGTCGGCAACGGGCCGGGCGGTCTCACCAGCAAGCGTGCGCTCGGCGTCGACCTGACGCCGTACGACTGGGTGATCGGCATCAGCGACATCGGGCTGACCGGCCACGCCGACCTGGTGGTGCGCAAGAAGTCGAACGGCAAGCTCTTCCTGCTGCCGGGCTCTCCGTCCGGATTCGGGAAGCCGCGGTTCCTCGCCCAGGGGATGGGGGTCTACGACCTGGCCGGCTAGGGCCGGCCAGGGCCCCGGCTAGACGTGGTGCTGCTCGCCCTCAAGGGAAGCGAGCCGTGGCGCGCTCCGCGACGTACGTCGCAGCGAGCCGCTCCGGTTCGGAGTGGACGACCAGCACCAGCGAGCCGCCGCGTGCGAGCGGCTCGGTGAAGGAGGCGAGCCCCGGTGGGGAAGCCGGGTTCGCCTCCGAGAGAAGGCGGCCGCCGTCGGACAAGAGGCGTCCGACGGCGGCCGCTCTCCACGTCTCGGCGTGAGTGTGGTCGCCGTACTCGCCGGCCGTCGCGGGGTCCTCCGCGCCGGGCGGGTCGTAGGACACGAACGCATCGGGCTGGGACCAGACCTCGATGCCGACGTCGTGCACGTCGGCCGGCACCGGCTCGGCGAACCGTACGCCGAGCGGCAGCAGCGAGCAGGCCAGCACCGGCCGGTCCCCGGCGTACGCCGCCCACCGATCCAGCGAGTCCGGGCCGCAGACGACGGCGTCCGCCTCGTCGTCGGGCCCGACGACGACCAGCCCGACGGTCCAGGCGGCTCCCAGGAAGACGGGCCCGAGCCAGTGCGTGGGCAGGTCGATGGCGAGGCGCTGCCCTCGCTCGAGATCGTGCTCCTCGGTGAGCAGCGACGCGGTCTTCGCGACCCAGTTGGCATAGGTCGTCGCGGACAGCTCGACGCGCTCACCTGTCGCCTCGTCGTAGAAGGTCACGAGTGGTCGGCCGGGATCCGTCCGCAGCTGGCGCGCCAGCACGTCGCTGAAGGTCGTCACGCCCTAGGGTCCCACCATGTCTTCGATCGACCACTTCTGGGCCGCGATCCCCGCCGGTGGCGCGGGCACTCGCCTCTGGCCGCTGTCGCGCTCCTCGGCCCCCAAGTTCCTGCACGACCTGCGTGGCGAGGGTCGGACCCTCCTCCAGGAGACCTATGACCGGCTGGCCCCGTTGGCCGACGAACGCGTCGTCGTCATCACCGGCCAGGCCCACCGCGAGGCGGTGCTCGGCCAGCTGAGCGAGCTCGGCCCGGACTCGGTGATCGCCGAGCCGTCGGCCCGCGACTCGATGGCCGCGATCGGCCTGGCCGCCGCTCTGCTCGAGCGGTCCGACCCGGACGCCGTGATGGGCTCCTTCGCCGCCGACCACGTGATCACCGACCCCGAGCTCTTCGCGGAGGCCGTACGGCGCGCCGTCGAGGTCGCCCGCGACGACTGGCTGGTCACCCTCGGCATCGAGCCGACCTTCCCGTCCTCGGCGTTCGGCTACGTCCACGTCGGCGAGCCGCTCGCTGCTCACCCCGGCGCGGCTGTGGTCGCGGAGTTCGTCGAGAAGCCGTCGGTCGCCACGGCCGAGGCCTACCTCGAGACCGGCCGCTACCGCTGGAACGCGGGCATGTTCGTCGTACGCCCGAGCGTGCTGCTGGACCTCCTCCGGCGCTGGCACCCCGAGTTCGCACAGACCCTGCGCGCGATCGCGGCCGATCCGGACCGGCTCGACGAGCTGTGGCCGGCGCTGCCGAAGATCGCCCTCGACCATGCGGTCGCGGAGCCCGCCGCTGACGCTGGCCGGGTCGCGGTCGTGCCGTCGTCGTTCCACTGGGAGGACATCGGCGACTTCGACGCCCTCGCCACGCTCTTGGACCAGACCGGGATCCCGGTCTCGGTGCTCGGTGACGCCGGCTCGGTGCTCGGTGTCGACAGCACCGGGCTGGTGGTGCCCGGCAGCGGCAGGGTCGTGGCCGTCGTGGGCCTGGACGACGTGGTCGTCGTGGACACCCCGGACGCGCTGCTCGTGACGACCCGGGCACGCGCCCAGGAGGTTAAGCAGGTCGTCGCGGCACTCAAGGAGAGCGGTAGGTCAGATCTGACCTGACTCCTCTGGTTTCGAGACGCGTCGCACACCTCGCGCTGGCGCGCGGTGCGTGCCGACGCTCCTCAACCTGGCACCCGGGTCTTACCCGAGCAAGCTCGGCTAAGGGGTGCTCACATGGCCGCGGGCTCGGGCGAGTCGGTGTAGGGGTACTCGTCCATGAACGTGCTCAGGGCCTCGCCGCTCACCCCGGAGCAGTACTGGAACACGCCGACCTGCTTCGTGGTGTCGGTCTCGCCGGTGCCGCCTGCCGACCAGTGCGTGAACGCGACGTGCTTGCCGTCGGGGATCTTGGCGCCGTTCTCGTCGTCGGACGTCCACGGCGCCGCGATGAACTTGTCGCGGAGGTCGTCGCTGCCGGAGAACTTGCGGGCAATCGCCTCGACGTCGTCGAGCGCCTTCGGGTCGTCGGCGATGGTGTCGTCGTACCAGAGGATCGTGTAGCCGTGCTCGAGGTTGTGCACGAGCGCCTCGAGGGGCGGGCGGTCGTCTGCGGTGTAGAACTTGCGCGAGAACGCTGCCGGGGCGACGCCCTGCTGGTTCCAGTGCGCGCCGAAGGCCGGCGGTGCGTCGGGGTAGTCGACCGGGGTGTTGACCGGCACGTGCTGCTGGTTGCCGTCGGCCGGCTTGGTCGTGATCTTCTCGCAGGACGACGCCGCGGACCCGATCTTGTCCAGCGCGACGCCGTCGAGCTTCGAGTCCTCACGCTTGTCGAGGAGGATCGGCACCACGGCTGCGGCGATGATGCCGAGCGCGGCCAGGACGCACACCGTCACGATCACGGTCCCGCGTCGCCGGTCGGCACTCTTCTGCTTCTTGCGCATCTCTTCGATGACCGCCTTGCGGTCGGTCTTGGCGGGCTTGGCCACGTCATGTTCCTCGGTCGTGCGGGGCGATGCGATCGCGATGGGTCGGGTCGACGGCAGAGTCTACGGGTGGGTGTCACACAGACGCAGGCCGTAGCCGCAGTTCGTTGGGGTGGTCGGTCGAGGTGACCGTCCAGCCGTACGCGAACGTCAGTGCGGTCAGCGGCCGGATCAAGCCGCGAGGGCAGGTCACCATGAGCGCCCCGTCGCTGGCCCCCGTGTGGGAGGGGACCAGACCGACCACGTCGCGGACGGCGGTGGTGAGCTCGGCCGGAGCGGCGGGCGCACCGAACGGTCGCTGGTCCGCAGGCGCCGCTCGCAGGGCGCGTACGACGGCCTCGCGCGCGCCGTATCCGAAGAGGTCGGCGCCGTCCGGGCGCACGAGCGAAACGGCGCCCCGGCCGTGCTCGCCGACCGGCAGCACCAGGTCGGCACGGCCGCGCACGACCGCGAACGGGCGGCCGCCGAGCTTGCCCGTGGCGAGCTCGGCGGCTCCGGCCAGCTCGTCCGCGACCGCCGGGAGGGTGACGGCGAGCTCGTTGCCGTGGGCGTCGGTCCGCCCGGCGTAGTCCTCGGCGACGACGAGACCGGCCGCACCGATGGCGATGTCGGTCTGGCCCTCGCGCCAGGCCCGGCCCGCGGTGTCGCTGACGATGACGGCCACGTTGACGCCGCCATGCTCGCGGATCCCGTCGCGCAGCTTGCGGGCCGAGTCGTCCGGGTCCGCCGGGAGCAGCACGATCTGGCCCTGCGGCACGTTGGAGTTGTCGATGCCCGCGGCGGCCATGGTCAGTCCCAGGTGGTTGCGGACGATGGTGGTCTCGCCGCGGCGTGCGACCACCCGCGCCGTCTCGCCGGGCAGCGCGTCCTCGCGGGTCCCGCGGCGAATCCGGCCCTCGGCCTTGCTGACCACCTTGCTGGTCACCACCAGCACGTCGCCGTCGGCGAGCGATGTCATCAGCAGCACGATCGCGACCAGGTCGTCGCCCGGCTCGACCTCAGGCGTGCCGTCGGGCGCCGTGATCTCGAGGCGACTCATCGGACGACCAGCTCCACCGCCGCCGCCGCCATCGCGGCCGTGGCGGCGGGGTCGATCATCATCAGCGGTACGGCGCGGCAGGGGAGTCCTCCGGCCTCGACCCGCGCCACCTGGTCGGCGTCGACCTGGTCCACGAGCCAGCCGTCGAGCACGCCGCCGTCGGCGCGCGACCCGTAGTGCAGCCCGACTCCGGCGGCGCTCACCTCGACCCCGATCGAGGTCAGCATCTGATCGGCCATGCCGCGCACGTGGGTGCCGCCGATGATCGGGGACAGGCCCACGACCGGCGCCTTCGTGGCGACGAGCGCCTCACGGACCCGGGGGACACCCAGGATCGTGCCGATCGAGACGACCGGGTTGGACGGCGGGACCACGACCAGGTCGGCGTCGGTGAGGGCGTCGATGACACCCGGGCCGGGGGACGACTCCTCGAGCCCGACGACGACCACGGTCTCCGCCGGGACCTGGGCGCGCAGCCGCACCCAGTACTCCTGGAAGTGCACGACCCGCCGTCCGCTCGGCGACTCGGGGTCGGCGATCGCGACGTGGGTCTCGACTCGGTCGTCGGTCATCGGCAGCAGGCGCACCGCGTCGCCGTACGCCGGCGTGAGCCAGCGCTGGCAGAGCGCGCTCGTCACGTCCGACAGCGGGTAGCCGGCGTCGAGCATCTGGGTGCGGACCAGGTGGGTCGCGATGTCGCGGTCGCCGAGGCCGAACCAGGTCGGCTCCACGCCGTACGCCGCGAGCTCGTCCTTGGTGCTCCACGTCTCCTCGCGCCGGCCCCACCCGCGGTCGGGATCGATGCCGTCGCCGAGCGTGTACATGACCGTGTCGAGGTCGGGGCAGACCTTCAGGCCGTGGACCCAGATGTCGTCGGCCGTGTTGGCGACGACGGTCACCCGGGCGTCCGTCGCCACGCCGGGCAGGAGGCCCTCGGCGATGCCGTGGAGGAGACCCTGGAGGAAGCGGGCGCCGCCCATGCCCCCCGACAGCACGGTGATGTTCTGCATGTAGATACCTTGCCGCACGACCGATGAGCGCCGAGCGCCGCCTCGACCTGTCTGGCGCGAGCGGGACGCCATAGCAGATGCGGGGTTGACTTTCGGGGTACGACAGGCATGTAATTCCCACAGTGTCGTTCACGTTTTCCACGCGGTGAGGCCGGACCAATCTTCCAGGGGCCGTGCTGCGGGACGACGCGGATGTGGGAGCAATACCGGGTCGAAAGGGCGAGTGCCGTGAGAGAACTTTTTCTCCTCGACGGGGACGCCGAGGAAGCGGGTTGGCAGGACCGTGCGCTGTGCGCACAGACTGACCCCGAAGCGTTCTTCCCTGAAAAGGGAGGATCCACGAGGGAGGCCAAGAAGGTCTGCCTCACGTGCGAGGTGCGCGACGAGTGCCTCGAGTCCGCGTTGATGAACGACGAGCGCTTCGGCATCTGGGGCGGTCTCTCCGAGCGGGAGCGTCGCAAGCTGAAGAAGCGCGCAGTCTGATCCACAGCTGAGACTGTCGAGAGCCAGAGCAGCGACGGAGAGGACCACCGCCGAATCCGGGCGGCCATCACCTGGCCGTTAGGGTTCGGGATCGTGGTTCCCTCCGTCGCTGCTCTGCTCGTCAGTCATGACGGCCGACGCTGGCTGCCCACGGTCATCGACGGGATCCGGGCGCAACGGGCGCCGCTGTCCACCGTGGTCGCCGTCGACACCGGCAGCAAGGACGACAGCGCCGACCTGCTCCAGACCGCGTTCGGCGACGTCCTGCGCGCACCCGGCTCGACCTCGTTCCCGGCCGCGGTCGAGCTCGGTCTCGAGCGGCTGCGGGACCGCGGCGAGGCGCCCGAGTGGATCTGGATCCTCCACGACGACGCGAACCCCGACCCCGGCGCCCTGGCCGCGCTCCTCGCCGCGGCGGCCGCCGACCCCGACGTCGACATCCTCGGCCCGAAGCTTCGCGAGTGGCCCTCGCTCAAGCGCCTCCTCGAGCTCGGCATCACCATCAGCGGCACCGGCCGCCGCGAGACGGGCCTGGAGCGCGGCGAGTACGATCAGGGCCAGCACGACGAAGTACGCCGGGTGCTCGCGGTCAACACCGCCGGCATGCTGGTGCGGCGGACCGTCCTGGAGGCGCTCGGCGGCTTCGACCCCCAGCTCCCGATCTTCGGCAACGACATCGACTTCGGGTGGCGCGCCGCGGCCGCCGGTCACGCGACCTCGGTGGTCCCCGACGCGGTCGTCTTCCACGCCGAGGCGGCACACCGCGGTGCCCGGCGTACGTCGCTGACGGGTCGGCACACCCACTACCAGGAGCGCCGCGCCGCCCTCTACACGCTGCTGGCGAACGCCCCCGGCCGGAAGCTGCCGTGGCTGGTGGTGCGCCTCGCCTTCGGCACGCTGCTGCGGATGCTCGGCTTCCTGGTCGTCCGGTCGGTGGGGGAGGCGCTCGACGAGCTCGCCGCCCTGCTGTCGCTCTACACCCACCCCGGCCAGGTCCGCGCTGCGCGCCAGGCGCGCCGTGAGCAGCCGCGGGCCGACCTGGACCGCGCCGGACCACTGCTCTCACCCTGGTGGGTGCCCTACCGACACGGGCTGGACTTCGTCGGTGACCTGGTGGCGGCCGCGACCAACCAGGCACAGGACGTCGCCGAGCGTCGGCGTGCCGCCGCGGCCGAGCGGGCGCCGGCGAGCTACGCCCCGCGGCCGAGCTCGGACGACGAGGACACGCTCGGCGCCGACACCGGCATCCTCGCCCGCTTCCTCACCAACCCGGTCGCCCTGCTGCTCACCCTCGTCGTGGTGGCCGCGCTGGTCGCCGCGCGCACGGCGTACGGCTCGATCGCCGGCGGCGACCTGTCCCCGGTCCCGGCCGGCGCCGGGGACTGGTGGCGGCTCCAGGTGGAGACCTGGCATCCGCTCGGCACCGGTACGGCGGTGCCGGCCCCGGCGTACGTCCTGCCGATGGCGCTGCTCGCGACCCTGCTCGGCGGCAGCACGTCGGCGGCGGTCTCGGTCGTCTTCGTCGCCGCGGTGCCGATCTCGCTGTGGGGCGCCTGGCGGTTCCTGCGGGTGGTCGGGCGTCTGGTCGTCTTCACCGGTGCCTCACGGTGGGTGCTGCTGTGGGGAGCGACGACGTGGAGCCTGGTCCCGGTCGTCTGCGGCGCCTGGGGCGGTGGCCGGCTGGGCCTCGTCGTCGTGTCCGCGATCCTGCCGTGGCTCGCGCACGCGGCGCTCGGCTTCGCCGACCCCGCCGCCGACCGGCGCTGGCGTGCCGCGTGGCGCGTCGGTCTGCTGCTGGCCCTCGCCGCGGCGTTCGCGCCGGTGCTGTGGGTGCTCGCCGCGGTCCTCGGCCTTGTCGTCGTCGCAGCGGCTGCCCTGGTGGTGCGCGGCGCGATCCGAGACCGTTCGGTCTGGGGCCCGCCCGCTGCCGCGATCGGCCTCGTGCCGCTCCTCCTCTCGCCATGGTGGATCCCCGCGATCCAGCGCTCGGCCGCCGAAGGCCTGCTGCTCGACACCGGCCGGCTGCCCACCCCGACCACCGACACGATCGACCTGATGAGCGGGCGGCTCGACGGGCTCGGCGCCCCGGTGTGGCTCGGCCTCGTGCTCGCCGTGCTCGCGCTCCTCGCCCTGCTCCCGCGCGCCACCCGGATCCCGGTGCTGGTCTGCTGGGTCGTCGCACTGGTCACCAGCGTGCTGGCCGCCGTGCTCGGCGCACTCTCGTTCGACCTGGCCGCCGTCACCGTCGACGCCGGTCTCGGCGTCCTCGTCGTGGTGCTCCAGGGCACGCTCGTCGTCGCGGCCGCCATCGGCGCGGTCGGACTCGGCGCTGAGCAGGTGCCGTGGCGCCGGGTCGTCGCGGGAGTCCTGTTGGTCGTGGCCGCCGCGGTGCCGATCGGCGGGTTCGCGTGGTGGCTCGGCTCTGAACCCGAGATCTCCGACGGGATCGACACCGACATCCCGGTCTACATGGTCCAGAGTTCCGAGGAGGGGCCGGAGCACGGGATCCTGGTGATCCGGGGCACCGTCGAGGACGGGCTGACCTACACGATCCGACGCGGCGACGGCGTCACCCTCGGTGAGGACGAGATCATCAACCACACCTTGGAGGACACCGACTTCAGTGCCGACGTCCGCGCGTTGGTGTCGCGGCCGACCACCGAGCTCGTCGACGCCCTCGGCGCCAGCGGCATCGAGTACGTCGTGCTGCCGTCGCCTGCCGACGGCGACGTGGCGGCGGTGCTCGACGCGACCACCGGCCTGGTGCAGGCCAGCGCCGAGGAGCGCACCACGCGAGCCTGGCAGGTCGACCGACCGCTCGATGCCGCGGCCCTGGAGGGGCCGGCATCGTGGCTGCGCATCCTCCTGCTGGTCGTGCAGGGTGTTGGCGTGGTGGTGGTCGCCGTGCTCTGCCTGCCGACGACCAACCCGAGGCGGTCCGCGCCATGAGCCAGTCCCGGCCGCAGCCCCCGACCCCCGGCAAGCGCGCCGGTCGGCGTACGGCGACGCGGCGCAATCGGGTCAACCTGACGACCGTGCTCGCGGTGCTGCTGCCGGTGCTCAGCGCGGCCGTGCTCCTGCTGGTGCGGCCGGACTCGCCGCCGGACCCGACGTACCCCCCGACCAGGACGACCCTGACCGCTGCGACGCTGATCTGCCCCGCGGGCCTCCCCGACTCACCCGAGGTCGCACTGACGACGGTGTCCGACGACGTCGACGATCAGGTCGCGGTCGGCCTGGGCGACGACCCGCAGGACGCCGACCTGGTGTCGGGCCGCGTCACCACCGTCGACGACGGCGACGCGCTCTCGGTCTCGGGCGAGGGCGACGCCGCTCCCGGCCTGGTCGCGGGACGGGCGAGCGACGGCGAGGAGGCGGTCTCCAGTTGCCTGTCGCCGGCCGCGGTCCGGTGGTTCACCGGCGTCGGCGCGGGCGCGAGCCACCGCTCGGTCCTCGAGCTCACCAACCCGGACTCCGGCACCGCCGTCGCCGACGTCACGGTCCTGGGTCGCGACGGCGTGGTCGACGCTCCCCGGCTGCGCGGCGTGTCCGTGCCGGGTGGCAGCAGCATCCGGCTCGACCTGAGCTCGCTGGTCCCACGGACCGACGAGCTCGCGCTCCAGGTGGTGACCGCTCGCGGCCGGATCGGCTCGACGCTGCTCGACCAGGTCGACCGGGTCGGCTCCGCCCCGGCCACCCGGGACTGGCTGTCTGGCCAGGCCGAGCCGGCCACGGACAACGTGCTGCTCGGGCTCGCTCCGGGATCCGGGCGCCGCACCCTGGCGATCGCGAACCCGGGCACCGACGAGGTCCGGGCCCGGCTCCGGGTGGTCGATACCGAGTCGGTCTTCGCGCCGGACGGCGTCGACGAGATCCGGGTCCCTCCGCAGAGCGTGGTGCGGGTGCCGGTCACGGCCGTCGTCGACCAGGCGGTCGCCGAGGGCGCGATCGGGGTCTCGGTGACCGCGTCCGGGCCGGTCACCGCGACCGTGCGCTCGGTGGTGCGCGGGGACCTGTCGGTCACGACCGGCGGCACGCCGATCGACGCGCAGGCGACCGTGCTCCTGCCCGAGCTGCCGGACCGAGGTGGCCAGGCGGCCACCCGCCGAGTCGTGCTCGGCGACGCCGCCACGGCCGGCACGGTGACGGTCGTGGCGCGCGCCGCGGACGGCTCGAAGCTCGAGGAGACGAGCATCGACGTCGTGCCCGACCGCGGCGCGGTCATCCGGGTGCCGGCCGCGACGCGTCAGCTCGACGTCACCCCGGCGCGGACCACGGTCACCGGCTCGGTGGTCACCAGCAGCCCGGGCGGTACGTCGGTCCTGTCGCTGACCGTCCCGCTGCGCAACGGCCTGGTCCCGCACGTGCGACCCGGATTGTCCTGAAGGCCTAGTGTCGCGCGCACCCGCGCCACTAGTCGCTCTCGTAGCGCGGATCGACGTCCTCGGCGTCGATGCCGAGCAGCTCGGCGATCTGCTCCACGACGATCGTCAGCAGCATCGCCTCGAGGTCGGTCCTGGTCTCGCAGCGGTGCTCGATCGGCCGGCGGAAGAGCACCAGCCGCGTCGGCGTCGCGCCGGTGCCGCGCACCAGGGACGACAGCGGCACGGTGCCGGACGTCCAGTCGTCGGGGATCTGCGGGGTGTCCTCCACGGCGTACTCGACGAGGCCGAGCCGGTCCTGCCAGCGCTGGTCGATCTCTGTGACGATGCCGAGCGCCAGATCGTCGAAGCGCTCGCGACCGGTGCGGCGCTCGGGTCGCCCCGGCACCGTCGGTGCGACCGCCGGACCCCGCATCCCGCGGCCACGCCGGTCCCTGATCCGCCGCCGGCCGAGACCACCCGACGTACCCGCGTCATCCACGCCGCGAGCCTAATCGGCGCGGTCGTCGTTCGGAGGTACCGTCTGCGACGTGAGTCCTGCCCGCCGCTGTTCGCGAACGGCCTGCGGTCGAGCCGCGGTCGCGACGTTGACCTACGTCTACGCGGACCAGACGGCGGTGCTCGGTCCGTTGGCCACCTACGCCGAGCCCCATGCCTACGACCTGTGCGCGGAGCACAGCGAGCGGCTCTCGGCACCCCGCGGCTGGGAGGTCCTCAGGCTCGCGCGCGACCCGGCCGCCGAGGGCCCGTCGAGCGACGACCTGCTCGCCCTCGCCGACGCGGTCCGCGAGGCCGGCCGCCCGGTCGCGCCGCTGCGGGTCGCTCCCGCGGAGGAGACCGGCCGCGAGACCACCAGGCGTGGACACCTGCGGGTCTTGTCGTCCGACTGAGCGGACCACCCGGTCTCGACACACGTCGATCGTCGCTTCGTTCCTCAGCCGCGCGACTCGCTCGACCACCATCAGTGAGGCCGCTGCCGCGTCCCCACTAGGCTCCGGGGCATGGCCGACACCCTCGACCCCGCGAACCTCCACGCCGTCTTCAAGGCGTACGACGTCCGCGGCACCGTCCCCGACCAGATCGACGAGGCCCTCGCCAGGGCGACCGGTCGCGCGTTCGCCCAGGTCGTCGGCGCCGAGACCGTGGTCGTCGGCCACGACATGCGCCCGAGCTCGCCCGGCATGGCCGGCGCGTTCGCCGAGGGCGCGAGCGAAGCCGGTGCCGACGTCGTCATGATCGGGCTGGCGTCGACCGACCAGCTCTACTTCGCCTCCGGGCACCTCGGACACCCCGGCGCGATGTTCACGGCCAGCCACAACCCGGCGCAGTACAACGGCATCAAGATGTGCCGTGCGTACGCGACCCCGGTCGGCATGGAGACCGGGCTGGCCGAGATCCGCGACTTGGTCGCCGAGCCCCGGCCGGTCGCCGGGCCGGCCGGCAGCATCAGCGAGCACGACGTCCTCGAGGCGTACGCGGCGCACCTGCTCAGCCTCGCCCCCGTCACGGGTCGGCGCCTGAAGGTCGTCGCCGACGCCGGCAACGGCATGGCCGGGCACACCGCGCCCGCCGTCTTCGGCCGCCTCGGCGACCAGGTCGACCTGGTCCCGATGTACTTCGAGCTCGACGGCAGCTTCCCCCACCACGAGGCCAACCCGATCGAGCCGGCCAACCTGGTCGACCTCCAGAAGCGGGTGCTCGCCGAGGGCGCCGACATCGGCCTGGCCTTCGACGGCGACGCCGACCGGTGCTTCATCGTCGACGAGCGGGGCGAGGCCGTGTCACCGTCGACGCTCACCGCGCTGATCGCCTCGCGGGAGCTCGCCAAGGAGCCCGGCGCGACCGTGATCCACAACCTGATCACCAGCCGCTCGGTGCCCGAGATCGTCCTCGAGCTCGGCGGCAAGCCGGTGCGCACCCGGGTCGGACACTCCTACATCAAGGCCACGATGGCCGAGACCGGCGCCATCTTCGGCGGCGAGCACAGCGGCCACTTCTACTTCCGCGACTTCTGGCGCGCCGACTCCGGCATGCTCGCCGCGCTGCACACGCTGGCCGCGCTCGCCGAGACCGACCGCCCGCTGTCGGCGCTGCTGGCGGAGTTCGACCGCTACGTGCTCAGCGGCGAGATCAACTCCGAGGTCGCCGACCAGGCCGCCGTGTCGGCCGAGATCGAGGCGACGTACGCCGCCCAGGACGGCGTCACGACCGACCTGCTGGACGGCCTCACCGTCAGCCACGCCGACTGGTCCTTCAACGTCCGACCGTCCAACACCGAGCCGCTGCTCCGACTCAACGCCGAGGGCCGCGACGAGGAGACCATGGTGCGCGTCCGCGACACCGTGCTCGCCCAGATCAGGAGTGACCGATGACCGACCTCGACCCCGCCCTCCTCGAGATCATCGTCTGCCCGGCCTGCCGTGCCGACCTCGCCGTCGTCGGGGACGAGCTGGTCTGCCAGGGCTGCGGACTCGCCTACCCCGTCCGCGACGGGATCCCGGTGCTCCTCGTCGACGAGGCCCGCAAGCCCTCCTGAGGGCCTGGGGAACTGCGCCATGGCCACCTGGTTCGACGAGTCGCGTCTCGACGACGCCGCGGTCCTCGAGGCCGACGACCACGTCCTCCGGCTGCTCGCTGAGTCCGGCGCGCGGGTGCGCCGTACGTCCGGCGAAGCTGCGGAGGCCACCGCCCAGGCGGTGGCGCGCGCGGAGGACCTCGGCCGGCCACGGGCCGTGATCGCCGCCGGACCCGACTCCCGGCTCCTGCGTGCGGTGCTCGAGCCGTGGTGCCCGGTGCCGTTCGTCGCCTGGCCTGCACCCGGACTCCCGGGGTGGGCCGGCAGCCTGGACCTCGTCGTCGTGCTCGCGCCCGACGGCGCCGACTCCGGCACCGCGTCCGCCGTCGCCGAGGCCGTACGCCGAGGCTGCCAGCTCGTGGTCGCCTGCCCGCCGACGTCCATGGTCGCCGAGCACGCGGCCGGACGCTGGAGCACCATCCTGCCGACGACCGCCCGCGACCAGCTGGCCACGGCCGTCGCGCTCCTCGAGTACCTCGACCGGGTCTCGCTCGGCCCGCGCGCGGACGCCGACCAGGTCGCCGAGGCGCTCGACGCAGTGGCGATCGCCTGTTCGCCGCACCGTGACCTCGCGGTCAACCCCGCCAAGATGCTCGCGATCGCGCTCGCCGACGCCAATCCGGTGGTCTGGGGCGGCTCGGTGCTGGCGGCGCGTGCCGCCCGACGGGTCGCGGAGTCGATCCGCCGCTCCACCGGTCGCACCGCTCTCGCCGGCGACGCCGAGCACCTCCTGCCCGTCATCGAGGCGGCCCGGCAGCGCAACGTCTTCGACGACCCGTTCGGCGACGACGCGGGGGAGCGGCGCCCGATGCTGCTGGTCCTCGACGACGGCTCCGAGGACGCCGTGGTGCGCGAGCAGCGCGGGCGGCTGCTCGCCGCGGCCGCCGAGCGCCGCGTTCGGGTGGAGACCGTCACGGCGGACGCACCCACCGAGGTGGCTCGCTACGCGTACCTGTCCCTCAGCGGTGCCTACGCTGCGGAGTACCTGAGAATCGGCTTCGTCGAGGACTGATCGCGGCAGACACCGGGTAGACCGGGGGTGTGCCGACTCCGACCTCGACGCCCGTGAAAGCCGCGCCCCCGAGCGGTCGCGACCCCTGGTTCGACAACGCCAAGATGCTCCTGGTGACGCTCGTCGTCGTCGGGCACTCGTGGGTCCTCCTCCCGAGCAACGCCGTCACCGACCACTTCTACGACTTCCTCTACGCCTGGCACGTGCCGGCGTTCGTATTCGTGACCGGCTATCTCTCGCGCACGTTCGTCTACAGCAAGGTGCGGCTGTGGCAGCTCTTCCGCACCGTCGTGGTGCCGTACGTGCTCTTCGAGTGCGCCCTGGCCCTCTTCCGGGTCTACGTCGGCGGGGAGGACCTACAGAACCTCTTCCAGGACCCGCACTGGCCGATGTGGTACCTCGCCGCGATGTTCTTCTGGCGCCTGCTCACCCCGATCTTCCGGCCCATGTGGGGCGGGCTCGTCGTGGCGGTCGGCATCAGCCTCGTGGCCGGCCTGTACGCCGGCAACACCCTCGACTTGGCGCGGGTCCTCGGCCTGCTGCCCTTCTTCGTGATGGGTCTCAAGGCGACCCCCGAGCGGCTCGAGCTGCTCCGCCGTACGCCGTCTCAGGTGGCTGCTGTCGGTGTCCTGGTCGGCATCTGGATCCTCACCACGTGGACCGACGTCTGGGCGAGCACCGAGTGGCTCTACTACCGGTCGCGCTACGACGAGATGGGGTACGCCGACGACGTACGCGCCCTGCTGACCCGGACCCTCGTGCTCGCGATCGGCACGCTCGGGGCGTGGGCGTTCTTCGCCCTCGTGCCGCGCGTCGGTGGCTGGTTCGCCCGGATGGGCGCCGCGACGCTGGTCGTCTACCTGTTCCACGGGTTCGTGGTGAAGGGCGCCGGCTACGCGGGCTGGGGCGACTGGGCCGACCACCACGGGGTCATGGCGTTCGGAGTGACCACGGCTGCGGCGGTCCTGCTGTCCCTGGCGCTCGCGTGGCACCCGGTGTCGTCGCGGCTCAACCACCTCGTCGACCCCCTCGGCTACGGCGAGCACTACCTCAAGCACGCCGTCGCCCTCACGGCGGCCAAGGACCAGGTGCAGCCGGACGTCCAGGCGGAGATCGAGGCCGGCGTGGACGCCGGGCTGCACCACCGGGCGGCCTCCGCCGTCGGGGAGCACACCGCAGCCCGCTAGCCTTCCCCCATGGCTGGAGGGCTCTTCGCACTGCTCGACGACGTGGCCGCCCTCGCCCGGCTGGCCGCCGCGTCGATCGACGACGTCGGCGCGGCCGCGGGCCGAGCCACCACCAAGGCCGCCGGGGTCGTCGTCGACGACACGGCCGTCACGCCGCAGTACGTCCACGGCGTGACCGCCGACCGCGAGCTCCCGATGATCAAGCGGATCACGATCGGGTCTCTGCGCAACAAGCTGGTCATCATCCTGCCGATCGCACTGCTGCTGAGCCAGTTCCTGCCCGGGCTGCTCACCCCGATCCTGATGGTCGGCGGTGGCTACCTCTGCTACGAGGGCTTCGAGAAGGTCTGGGCCCGAGTCCGCGGCCACGACCACCACCCGGTGCCGGTCGGTGCCGTGGGCGAGGACGCCGAGAAGGCGATGGTGGCGGGCGCGATCCGGACCGACCTCATCCTCTCCGCCGAGATCATGGTGATCGCGCTCAACGAGGTCGCCGACGAACCGTTCCTCAGCCGCCTGGTGATCCTGCTGGTCGTCGCCATCGCCATCACGATCGCGGTGTACGGCGTGGTCGCGATCATCGTGAAGCTCGACGACATCGGACTGCTCCTCACCCAGCGCTCCTCGGGCTTCGGTGCCAAGATCGGCCACGGCCTCCTCGTCGGCACGCCCAAGCTGCTCGCCACGATCTCCGTCGTCGGCATCGCCGCGATGCTCTGGGTCGGCGGTCACATCGAGCTCGTCGGTCTCGACGAGCTCGGCTGGCACGCGCCGTACGAGTTCGTCCACCACCTCGAGCACGAGGTCCACCACGCCATCGGTGGGACCCTCGGCAGCATTGCCGGCTGGCTCACCAACACCTTCGCGTCCGCCGTCTTCGGCCTGGTCGTCGGTGCGCTGATCCTCGGCGTGCTGCACCTGATCCCGCGGCGTACCAAGGCCGACGCGGCGCACTGAGCGGCGCCGGGTGCTCACCCGTTGGCGAAGGCCAGGACGAAGCCGCCCCCTGAGGCGTGACCTGGATGGTCGGGTCGCCGTCCTGGGCCACCAGGATCGGCCGCCCCACGCCGTCGCCGCCGTGGCGTACGACGCGGCCTCGTAGCGGGCCTTGGTCATGCGGGAACGTCGGGGACGCGAGCCCGACCTGCGTGGAGGTCTCACCAGGGCCGGCCAGGTGGGCGCCGCGAGAGCACCGGATCGAACAGCGGGTGCGGCACGGCGCGTTCAGGCCACAGTTGTAGTGCTGGAAGGTGTAGGCGACCTTCGAGCCGTCGGGCGACATCGCCATCTTGCTGATGGCGCCCCCGATCGGCTTCCCGATGGCGTTCTCGAGGTCCGGCGGGTCGAAGCTGTTCAGGACCGTGCCCCACTGGTCCATGCGGTAGACGACGGGTCCGCGCGCCGCAACGACCGTCGCGGCGCAACACACTAGATCCAAGGCTCTGCAACCGACCCGTTGGTGGTGAGGCGGCGCTCGCCGGAGCCGTCCGGGAGGGCGACGTACACGTCGTAGCCCTTGATGTGGACGATCGTGCCCGGGCCGGTGGGTGACGCACCGACCGCCGGCTCCGTCGCGGTGACGGTGGTCAGGAGGGCAGCAAGCAGGAGCAGGGTGATCAGTGCGCTCCCGCGTCGGAGGGAGGTGTGACGTGGCATGACGACAGGCTCCTGCTCCGGGCGTCCCGGGCATCAGGGCCGGCTGTACCGACATTCCGGGTGTTCGGGGCGGGACGGGTCTGGGCGGGTCGTGTGTCGAGCGGCCTCGTGCAGGGTGTGCCGAGGATTCTCGTGTTGGGTGCGACGCGTTCTAACCTCGGATCCCCGGCAGCATCCCCTCGCCAGACCCCAGGAGCAGACGATGGACTTCAAGGTCGCCGACCTCAGCCTGGCCGACTTCGGCCGCACCGAGATCCAGCTCGCCGAGCACGAGATGCCCGGCCTGATGGCAATGCGCGAGCGCTACGGCGCCGAGAAGCCGCTCGCCGGCGCTCGCATCGCAGGCTCGCTGCACATGACCATCCAGACCGCTGTCCTCATCGAGACGCTGGTCGCGCTGGGCGCCGAGGTGCGCTGGGCGTCGTGCAACATCTTCTCGACGCAGGACCACGCGGCTGCCGCGATCGCGGTCGGCCCGAACGGCACTCCCGAGGACCCGCAGGGCGTCCCGGTCTTCGCCTGGAAGGGCGAGACGCTGGAGGAGTACTGGTGGTGCACCCAGCAGATCCTCAACTGGCCCGGCGACACGTTCGCCAACATGATCCTCGACGACGGTGGCGACGCCACGATGCTCGTCCACCTCGGTGTCGATGCCGAGAAGTCGGGTCAGGCGCCGGACCCCGCCACGGCCAAGAGCCACGAGCAGAAGATCGTCTTCGACGTCCTCAACGCCTCGCTCGCCGAGAGCACCGACCGCTACACCAAGGTCGCGGCCGAGCTCAAGGGCGTCACCGAGGAGACCACCACCGGCGTGCTGCGCCTCTACGACATGATGAAGGAAGGCTCGCTGCTCTTCCCGGCCATCAACGTCAACGACTCCGTCACCAAGTCGAAGTTCGACAACAAGTACGGCTGCCGTCACTCGCTGATCGACGGCATCAACCGTGCCACCGACGTCCTCATCGGCGGCAAGGTCGCGGTCGTCTGCGGCTACGGCGACGTCGGCAAGGGCTGTGCCGAGTCGCTGCGTGGCCAGGGCGCGCGCGTCATCGTCACCGAGATCGACCCGATCTGCGCGCTACAGGCGGCGATGGACGGATACCAGGTCTCGACCCTCGACGACGTGCTCGACGTCGCCGACATCATCATCACGGCGACCGGCAACAAGGACGTCGTCACCGTCGAGCAGATGTCGCAGATGAAGCACAACGCGATTCTCGGCAACATCGGCCACTTCGACAACGAGATCGACATGGCCGGCCTCGAGACCTTCGAGGGCGTCACGCGCAAGAACGTGAAGCCGCAGGTCGACGTGTGGACGTTCCCGAGCGGGAACGCGATCATCGTGCTCTCCGAGGGTCGGCTGATGAACCTCGGCAACGCGACGGGCCACCCGTCGTTCGTGATGTCGAACTCCTTCACCAACCAGGTGCTCGCGCAGATCGAGATCTTCACCAAGCCCGAGGCCTACCCGGTCGGCGTCTACGTGCTGCCCAAGCACCTCGACGAGGAGGTCGCCCGGCTGCACCTGGACGCGCTCGGCGTGAAGCTGACGACCCTGAGCGACGAGCAGGCGAAGTACCTCGGCGTCGACGTCGCGGGTCCGTACAAGTCGGACCAGTACAGATACTGATGAGCTGCCCCGGCCTGAGCTCGCGAAGGCCGGGACCCAGCAGCCAGGTCGAGTAGCCGCGCGAGCGAGGAACGAGCTCGCGACCTGCGTATCGAGGCCCGGTGAGCCGCGAGTCGGCGACCGGGTCTCGATACGCCGCGCTCGCCCTCGCGCGGCAACTCGACCAACGAGATGGACCCGGCTGTCATGATGGACGACATGAGCGAGCCCGCCGGAGCGCCCTCCGGCCCACCGAACGACCAGTCGACCAAGGGTCGGATCCTGGTCGTCGACGACGACGCGTCGTTGGCGGAGATGCTCACGATCGTCCTGCGCCAGGAGGGCTTCGAGAGCCGGATGGTCACCCGGGGCGACGAGGCGGTCGAGGCGTTCCGGTCGTACCGTCCCGACCTGGTGCTGCTCGACCTGATGCTGCCCGGCAAGGACGGCATCGACGTGTGCAAGGAGATCCGCGCCGAGTCCGGCGTCCCCATCGTGATGCTCACGGCCAAGGGCGACACCGTCGACGTCGTCGTCGGGCTGGAGTCCGGTGCGGACGACTACGTCGTCAAGCCGTTCAAGCCCAAGGAGCTGGTCGCCCGCATCCGCGCCCGCATCCGCCGCTTCGACGAGCCGACGCAGGAGAGCCTGACGATCGGCGACCTGTCGATCGACGTCGCCGGCCACGCCGTGGTCCGCGCGGGCGTGCCGATCAGCCTGACGCCGCTGGAGTTCGACCTGCTCGTGTGCCTGGCCCGCAAACCCTGGCAGGTCTTCACCCGCGAGGTGCTCCTCGAGCAGGTCTGGGGCTACCGGCACGCCGCCGACACCCGTCTGGTCAACGTGCACGTCCAGCGGCTGCGTTCCAAGGTCGAGCACGACCCGGAGAACCCCGAGATCGTCGTCACCGTCCGTGGCGTCGGCTACAAGGCCGGGACGGCCTGAGGTCCGGCCATGCTGCACCTGCGCCCGCGCGGGACGCGCTGGGTTCCTGAGCCGGTACGCCGGGCCCTGACGTTCTGGCGTCGATCCATCCAGGCGCGTGTCGTGGTGAGCACGGTGCTGCTGTCGGTGGCCGTCATCGGCGTCGTGGGCTGGTACCAGCTCCAGCAGGTGCGAGACGGGCTGCTCGACCACCGCGTCGAGGCCGTCGTCGCCGAGGTCAACGACGAGACCGCCGAGACCCGGGACCGCCTCGAGGCGGTGCTCGGCACCGACACCGATGTCGCCAGCCAGAAGTCCGATGTGGTCGACCCGATCATCCAGCGCGGGGCCACCCGCGGCTTCTACGTGGTGCTGGCCGGCCCGACCGGGCCGGGCGGGCGGATCGCCGACGGCGGTGTGAACTCCAGCCCGCTGCTCGATACGAGCAGCGTCCCGATCTCCCTCGAAGAGCACTTCGACGACGAGGCGTCGACCGCCTGGACGTACACGACGATCCGCACCACCGACGCCGAGGGCGTCACCACCTCCTCTCGCGGGATCGTCGTGGGCTCGCAGGTGTTGCTGCCGGCAGACGCGCGCACCTACACGCTCTACTACCTCTTCCCGCTCGACGAGCAGGAGGAGACGATGGCGCTGGTCACCCGCGCCCTGCTCACCGCCGCGGTGCTGCTCGTCGTGCTGGTCGCCGGGACGACCTGGCTGGTGACCCGTCAGGTGGTCACCCCGATCCGGATGGCCCGCCGGGTCGCGGAGCGGCTCGCCGCCGGCCAGCTCCAGGAGCGGCTGCGCGTCTCCGGGGAGGACGACCTGGCCCGCCTCGCGACGTCGTTCAACCAGATGGCGAGCAACCTCCAGCGCCAGATCCGCCAGCTCGAGGAGCTCAGCCGGGTCCAGCGCCGCTTCGTCTCCGACGTCTCGCACGAGCTGCGGACCCCGCTGACGACGGTACGGATGGCAGGCGACGTCCTCCACGACGCCCGCGCCGACTTCGACCCGACGACCGCGCGCGCCGCCGAGCTGCTCCAGACGGAGCTGGACCGCTTTGAGACGCTCCTGGTCGACCTGCTGGAGATCAGTCGGTTCGACGCCGGCGCCGCCGTGCTCGAGCTCGACGACATCAACCTCATCGACGTCGCCCACCGCATCGTCGACGCCGCCCGCCCGTTGGCCCGCCAGCGCAACGTCGAGGTCGTCGTGCAGGCGCCCGACCATCCGTGCCTGGCGGAGGCCGACGTACGCCGGGTCGAACGGGTCGTGCGCAACCTGGTCACGAACGCGATCGACCACACCGGCAGCCAACGAGCCGGAGGCGACATCGTCGTACTGGTCGCGGGCGACGACCACGCGGCGGCGATCGCCGTCCGCGACTACGGCATCGGGCTGGCGCCGGGGGAGGCCGCCATGGTGTTCAACCGGTTCTGGCGCGCGGACCCCGCTCGCGCTCGCACCAGCGGCGGCACCGGACTCGGTCTCTCGATCTCGCTCGAGGACACCCACCTGCACGGTGGGTGGCTGCAGGCATGGGGACGTCCCGGCGAGGGCGCCCAGTTCCGGCTGACCCTGCCCCGCCGAGCCGGCGGCGTGCTCCGACACAGCCCGCTGCCCCTCGTGCCCACCGACGTCACGGAGCCCGTCACATGACCCGCACCCGGCGCGGGCCACTCACCAGCGTGGCGGTCCTGGTGGCCGCCGTTCTGCTCGCGGGCTGTGTGTCCATGCCCGACTCGGGGCCGGTGGTGGAGACCCAGTCCCAGGGGGGCGTCTCCCTCGACCAGGGCCCCTTCATCAGCCCCAAGCCACCGAGGGAGGGGGACACCCGCGCCGACATCGTGCGCGGCTTCCTGGCGGCGATGCAGGCGACCCCGATCCAGACCAACACTGCCCGCGAGTTCCTCACGAAGGACGCCGCCGCTGCCTGGTCCCCCGACGGGACGATCACGTACGCCGACTCCCCGCGGGTGGCGGAGACGGCGGCCGGGGTGTCGGTGACGCTGGCCAACCCTGACCGCCTCGACGCCCAGGGTGCCTGGCAGGGGCCGCTGCCGAAGTCGCAGCGCACCATCGGCTTCCCGATGGCCTTCGAGGACGGTGAGTGGCGCATCGACGAGGCCCCCGACGCGCTGATCGTCCCCGAGACCTGGTTCGCCCGGCGCTTCCGACAGGTCTCCCTCTACTTCTTCGACCCGACGGTCGGGACGCTCGCCCCGGAGCCCGTGTACGTCCCGATCGGCAAGCAGTTGGCGAGTGCTCTGACACAGGCGCTGCTCCTGGGGCCGAGCGACGGCCTCGACCGGGTCGTCAGGACGTTCCTCCCGCCCGGCCTGACGATCGCCCCGTCCGTCCCCATCTCCCAGGGCGTCGCCGAGATCGCGCTGAAGGGGGATGGTGCCCAGATGTCGGCCGAGTCGATCGAGCTGATGATGGCGCAGCTGGCATGGACCCTGCGCCAGGACACTCGTATCGAGGCGCTCCGCGTGTCGATCAACGGCGACGCCGTACCCCTTCCGGGCGGGGTCAGCGTCTATCGGGTCGACGGCGGTGCGGAGTTCGACCCCGCAGGTCTCCAGGCGAGCCCGCTGGTCTACGGGCTGCAGGACGGACTGCTCTCGTCTGGGGCCGGTGGCACGCTCGCGCCTGTCAGCGGACCGCTCGGCACGACCGACCTCGGACTGCGCAGCGTGGGCGTCAGCCTGACTGCTGACCTGGCCGCCGGGGTGTCTTCGGACGGACAACGCGTCGTCGTCGGACCGGTGACCGGCAGTGACGGCAACGAGGCTCGCGACGTCGTGACCGGTGGGCGCGACCTGCTCAAGCCGGCCTGGGACTTCTTCGACCGGATGTGGCTCGTCGACCGCACCGCCGACGGTGCCGAGGTGTCGTGGGTCATGGACGACAAGCGTCACGTCCTCGACATCCCGGGCATCTCCAGGACGCAGGTGCGCAGCTTCGTGGTCTCCCGCGACGGCACCCGCCTGGTCGCCGTGGTCCGCCGAGAGGCCGGCGACGAGCTGGTCGTCAGCCGGATCGCCCACAGCCGGAGCGGGCGGGTGCTCTGGGCCACGCCGGCGCGGTCGATCTCCGAGGCCCCTGACGGCGACCTCCCGGTGCGGGCGATCGCGTGGCGCGGCACGACGAGCCTGGCGATCCTCAGCCCGTTCACCGGCGCCGGGTCGCTGGCCCAGCTGCAGGCCGCCTCCATCGACGGCTCACCGGCCTCCGACAGCTCGACGACGGTCGGCGGCGGGCTGCGGGCTCTGCTCGGCTCGCCCGCCTCCGACGAGCCGCTCTACGGCTTCAACCGGAAGGTGCTCGTCAACCTCTCTGCGAACCCCCGCCGGATCGTGCCGATCACCGAGGGTACGACCGGCTTCACGTACGTCGGCTGACCGCGCGCTCCACAGGCGGACGCCGGCGGCTTGAGTCGGGGCGCAGTCGGTGGTCCCATCGAGCCGTGCTGCGGGACACCTGGGGTGAACTCGCCGACGCGGCCTCCGACCTGCTGCTCGGCGGCCGCTGCGCGGGGTGCGAGCGTCCGGGACGGGTGCTCTGCCCCGACTGTGCGCGGGCCCTGCCGAGCGACGGTCATCCGGCCTGGCCAGATCCGGTCCCGGCCGGTCTGGCGCCGCCCTGGGCAGCGGGGGAGTACGCCGGGCCGCTGCGTGCGTTGGTGATCGGGCACAAGGAGCGGCGTCTCCTCGGTCTGCGGGCACCGCTCGCCGAGCTGCTCGCCCTCGCAGTGCGCGCTGCGCTGGCGGAGGTGCCGCCGGGCCCGGTCGTGCTGGTGCCGGTGCCGTCCCGGCCGGGCGTGGCCCGGGGTCGGGGCCACGATCCGACCGGACGGGTCACCTCCCGAGCGGCACGCCTGTTGCGGCGCGACGGGGCCGACGTCATCGCGATGCCGCTGCTGCGCAGTCGGCCCGGGTCCGTGGACCAGGCGGGGCTCGGAGCAGTCGCCCGCGCGAGCAACCTCGCCGGATCGATGCACTGCCCGACGGAGCTGGTCCGGCGGCTGGTGGCCCGGCGTACGCGCGCGCACCTCATCGTGTGCGACGACGTGGTGACCACCGGGGTGACCCTGCGCGAGGCCCAACGCGCTCTCGAGGCGGTCGGGCTCGACGTGGCCGCGGTCGCAGCGGTAGCCGCGACACGCCGTCGGATCCCGGCTGGAGCGGCCCGCCCCCTTTCTTCGGCCGACCCTTCGGACTAACGTCTCATCATGGAGTCCGTCCGGGTCCGTGGTTGCGTCGTCCAGGTGCCTCGGTCCAACCGGGTGCCCGGTCGACAAGCCGATGCCAGTCGCAGGCGAAACGGTCCACGTAAGACGGCCCGCCCCGCACTGCGGAGCGGCCGACGATCACGGTGCGGCTTAGTGGTAAGTCCTGCCTCGGCTCCGTCGTCAGATGCGACGGCGGTCGGGAGAAGGTCAGTAGTGGCAGAGAAGCTGCGAGAGCCTCAGCAGGCGATTGTGGGGTCGAAGACCAGGTCGGCCGGACGGACTCCTCTCCGCGGCGTACCCGAAAGAGGGCGCGCCCGGAGCTGACCGCCGAAACACCGAGAAGCAAGTTGTGCAATCGGGAGGTTCACATGGAAGTTGTGGTCACGGGTCGACACTGCGAATTGTCCGATCGGTTCCGCAGTCACGTCGAGGAGAAGCTGGCGCGACTGGAGAAGCACGATCATCGGATAATCCGGGTCAACGTCGAGGTCGAGAACGAACGCAACCCGCGGCAGGCCGATCGCGCCGTACGCGTCGAGCTGACAGCCCTCTCGAAGGGCCCGGTGATCAGGGCCGAGGCGTGTGCCGCCGACAAGATGGCTGCCCTGGACCTGGCCCTCGACAAGATGGCAGCCCAGATGCGGCGCGCCTCCGATCGGCGGCGGGTCCACCACGGACGCCGCGCCCCGGTGTCGGTGGGGGAGGCGCTCGCCAACGGCGCTCCCACGCTGGAGACGGTGGCTGACGAGGTGGTCACCACCGATCGCCAGGTCGGCCCCATCGACGTGACCGGCGACGGGCCGCTCGTCGTGCGTGAGAAGACGCACGCGGCCGACCCGATGACGCTCGACCAGGCCCTCTACGAGATGGAGCTCGTCGGTCACGACTTCTACCTCTTCGTCGACAAGGAGAGTGACCGTCCCGCAGTCGTCTACCGCCGCCGTGGGTACGACTACGGCGTGATCTCGCTCGACCTCGAAGCGACTGTCTGACCGCTCTCGAGCACGCTCAGACGATGGGATGGCCCGGACGGGCCATCCCATCGACACGTCTCGCCACCCGCCTGTCAGCACAAAACGGCCCGGTCGTGCCATGATTCCCTCGTGGCCGAGCCGATGACAGACGCAGGGCGTGAGCCCATTCGCGTGCTCGTGGTCGACGACCAGGAGCTCTTCCGGCGCGGACTGACGATGCTGCTGGGCGTCGAGCCCGGTGTGGAGGTGGTCGGCGAGGCCGGCGACGGCGTCGAGGGGACCGCCCTCGCTGAGCGCACCGCCCCCGACGTCGTGCTCCTCGACATCCGGATGCCCAAGCGCTCCGGGATCGAGGCCTGCCTGGCCATCAAGGAGGCCGTGCCGACGGCCAAGATCGTGATGCTCACCGTCTCCGACGAGGAGGCCGACCTCTACGAAGCGGTCAAGAGCGGTGCGGCCGGCTACCTGTTGAAGGACTCCTCGATCGAGGAGGTCGCCCAGGCCGTCCGGGTCGTCGCCGACGGCCAGTCCCTGATCAGCCCGTCGATGGCGGTCAAGCTGATCGACGAGTTCAAGCAGATGTCGCGCCCCGAGCGCGACCACGCCTCCGGGCTCCGGCTGACCGACCGCGAGCTCGAGGTGCTCCGCCTGGTCGCCAAGGGCATGAACAACCGTGAGATCGCCAAGGAGCTCTTCATCAGCGACAACACGGTGAAGAACCACGTGCGCAACATCCTCGAGAAGCTGCAGCTGCACTCGCGGATGGAGGCCGTGATGTACGCCGTCAAGGAGAAGCTGCTCGATCTGCCGTGACTGTCGGCGCCACCTCGTAGCCTCGCGCCATGGAGTCGATGAGCGTCGCGCAGGCGCGTCGTACGGCGCTGGCAGCGCAGGGCTTCCTCGACAAGCCGCACGCCGAGCCCACCATGCGCACCTTCCAGCGGACGCTGGAGCGCACCGGGGTGCTCCAGGTCGACTCGGTCAACGTGCTCCAGCGCGCGCACTACATGCCGCTCTACTCCCGGATGGGCCCGTACGACGTCGGCCTGCTCCGCCGCGCCGCCGAGCAGCGTCCCCGCCGGGTCGTGGAGTACTGGGCGCACGTGCAGGCGTTCATGCCGGTCGAGCTGTGGCCGGTGATGCAGCACCGGATGGACGACTACCGCGCCAAGCGAGGCAAGTGGGGATTCGTCGCCGTCGACTCCGACAGTCTGGCGCTGGAGCAGAACCTGCTCGCCGAGCTCGCCGACCGCGGTGCGGCGACCGCCCGCGATCTCGACGAGGGGCTGCCGCGGGCCAAGGACCACTGGGGCTGGAACTGGTCCGAGACCCGCCGGATGCTCGACTACCTCTACACCTCCGGGCAGGTCGCGATCGCCGGCCGCAACAGCCAGTTCGAGATCCGCTACGACCTGCCCGAGCGGGTGATCCCGGCGGCCGTGCTCGCGCGGCCCACTCCTACCCGCGAGGAGGCCGCACTGGAGCTCGTACGCCGGGCCGCCCGCTCGCACGGCGTCGCCACCATCCAGGACCTCCGCGACTACTTCCGGATGCCGGTGGCCGACACCGCGGCCGCGGTCGCGACCCTGGTCGAGGAGGGCGACCTGCTCCCGGTCTCCGTGGCCGGCTGGCAGCGACCGGCCTACCTGCACCGCGACGCCCGACTGCCGCGCCGGGTCGGGGCCCGGGCGTTGCTCAGCCCGTTCGACCCGGTGGTGTGGGAGCGGGCGCGCACCGAGGCGCTCTTCGACTTCCACTACCGCATCGAGATCTACGTCCCCGCCGACAAGCGGGTCCACGGCTACTACGTGCTGCCGTTCCTGCTCGGCGACCGGATCGTCGCCCGGGTGGACCTCAAGGCGGACCGCAAGCTCGGCCACCTGCTCGTCAAGGGGGCGTACGCCGAGCCCGGTGCCCCGCCGGAGACCGCCGAGGAGCTCTCGGCCGAGCTGCGTCGGTTGTCCGGGTGGCTCGGGCTGGCCGCCATCTCGATCGAGCCGCGTGGCGACCTGGCTCCTGCGCTACGAACGCTGGGTGACGCTGGGTAGAGTGGCGCCGCTCAGCGATTTACGCGACTCAGGGAAGTTGGACCACGTGCCTGCCATTCTCGACAAGATCCTCCGCATCGGAGAAGGCAAGATCCTCCGCCAGCTCGAGGCTGTCACCGCGGCTGTCAATGCCATCGAGGATGACTTCGTCGCGATGAGCGACGACGAGCTGCGGGGGATGACTGCCGAGTTCAAGGACCGGCTGGCCAACGGGGAGTCGCTCGACGACATCATGCCCGAAGCGTTCGCCACCGCCCGCGAGGCCTCCCGCCGGGTGCTCGGCATGCGCCCCTTCGACGTGCAGGTCACCGGCGGCGCCGCGCTGCACATGGGCAACATCGCCGAGATGAAGACCGGTGAGGGCAAGACGCTGGTGGCCGTGCTGCCGTCGTACCTCAACGCGCTCTCCGGCAACGGCGTCCACGTGGTCACGGTCAACGACTACCTGGCCAAGTACCAGTCCGACATGATGGGTCGCGTCCACAACTTCCTCGGCCTGACCGTCGGCGTGATCCTGCCCGAGATGCGTCCCGACGAGCGGCGCGAGGCCTACAACTGCGACATCACGTACGCCACCAACAACGAGCTGGGCTTCGACTACCTGCGCGACAACATGGCGGGCTCGATCGAGGAGTGTGTGCAGCGCGCCCACAGCTTCGCGATCGTCGACGAGGTCGACTCGATCCTCATCGACGAGGCGCGCACGCCGCTGATCATCAGCGGCCCCACGCAGGACGACGTGCAGTGGTACGCCGAGTTCGCCAAGATCGCGCGCAAGCTCGACAAGGACGTCGACTACGAGGTCGACGAGAAGAAGCGGACGATCTCGGTCCTCGAGCCCGGCATCACCAAGGTGGAGGACCACCTCGGGATCGAGAACCTCTACGACTCGGTCAACACACCCCTGATCTCCTTCATGAACAACTCGATCAAGGCCAAGGAGCTCTTCCGCAACGACAAGGAGTACGTCGTCATGGAGGGCGAGGTGCTCATCGTCGACGAGCACACCGGCCGCATGCTGGCCGGTCGTCGCTACAACGACGGCCTGCACCAGGCGATCGAGGCCAAGGAGGGTGTGGAGGTCCGCGAGGAGTACCAGACCCTCGCCACGATCACGCTCCAGAACTTCTTCCGCCTCTACGACAAGCTCTCCGGCATGACCGGTACGGCCATGACCGAGGCGTCGGAGTTCGACAAGATCTACAACCTCGGCGTGGTCCAGATCCCGACCAACAAGCCGATGGCCCGCGTCGACCAGGCCGACCTCGTCTACCGCACCGAAGAGGCGAAGTACGACGCCGTCGTCGACGACATCGCCGAGCGGCACGAGAAGGGTCAGCCGGTCCTCGTCGGCACCGTCTCCGTCGAGAAGTCGGAGCACCTCTCCAACAAGCTGCGCAAGCGCGGCATCCCGCACTCGGTCCTCAACGCCAAGGTCCACGCCGACGAGGCCAAGATCGTCGCGATGGCCGGTCACAAGGGCGCGGTCACGGTCGCCACCAACATGGCCGGCCGAGGCACCGACATCATGCTCGGTGGCTCCGTCGAGTTCCTTGCCGACCAGGAGCTGCGCAAGCAGGGCCTCGAGCCCACCGGCGAGACCGCGGACCAGTACGACGAGGCCTGGCCGACCATGGTCGAGCGGATCAAGGAGCAGGTCGGCAACGAGCACGACGAGGTCCGCGAGGCCGGCGGCCTCTACGTCGTCGGCACCGAGCGCCACGAGTCGCGTCGCATCGACAACCAGCTGCGAGGTCGTTCCGGCCGCCAGGGCGACCCCGGCGAGTCGCGGTTCTACCTCTCGCTCGAGGACGAGCTGATGCGGCTCTTCAAGTCCGAGTGGGTCGACCGCGTGCTCCAGGTCCTGAAGATTCCGGACGACGTCCCGATCGAGAACAAGCGGGTCACCAGCGCGATCGCCAACGCGCAGGGCCAGGTCGAGTCGCAGAACTTCGAGTCACGCAAGAACGTCCTCAAGTACGACGACGTCATGGACCGCCAGCGCAAGGTGATCTACGCCGAGCGTCGCGAGGTCCTCGAGGGCAAGGACCTCGAAGAGCAGATCCGCGGGTTCCTCGACGACACGGTGGCCGGGTACGTCAACGGCGCCACCGCGGAGTTCGCCGAGGAGTGGGACCTGGACGCGCTGTGGACCGCCCTGCGGCAGATCTACCCGGTCACGGTCGACCAGCAGGCGATCATCGACGAGGCCGGCGGTGTGGAGGGCCTCGAGCGCGAGGAGCTCGTCGAGACCCTCAAGGCCGACGCCAACGCGGCGTACGACCGGCGCGAGGAGGAGGTCGGCGAGCCGGTCATGCGTGAGCTCGAGCGCCGGGTCGTGCTCTCGGTGCTCGACCGCAAGTGGCGCGAGCACCTCTACGAGATGGACTACTTGCGCGAGGGCATCTACCTGCGCGCCTACTCGCAGCGCGACCCGCTGGTCGAGTACCAGCGCGAGGGCTTCGAGATGTTCACGGCGATGATGGACGGCATCAAGGAAGAGGCGGTCGGCTTCCTGTTCAACCTCGACGTCCAGGTCGAGGAGGACGTGGACGACGACACCGAGGTCGACTTCGAGGTCGAGGCCGAGGAGGTCGTCGAGCCGATGGCTCGCGTGCTGCCGTCAGCCGAGCAGCCCACCATCCGCGCCAAGGGTCTGGAGCGGCCCGCGGCCCCGCAGAACCTGTCCTACTCCGCACCCTCCGAGGACGGCGAGGTCGCGGTCAAGACCGAGGCTGCCGCTGACGAGGAGTTCGCCAAGGTCGGGCGCAACGACAAGTGCCCGTGCGGGTCGGGCAAGAAGTACAAGATGTGCCACGGCCGCCCGGGCGGCCCGACCGGCCTGACGGCGCGGATCTCGTGACCTGACGCGTCTCCGCTACGCAAACTCCAGCGCCGTGCACCGCCAACGCTGGTCGTGGGTGCGTTCGAACCTGGCGGCCAGGGCACGGGAGCGCTCGCCGTACCGCACGTGCGTGCTGACCTCGACGACGTCGCGGCTGATGAAGCACGGGTGGACGCCGAGCACGCGCGGCCGCACCGGCTGGAACCGGCCCTGACCGGGGTGGTGCCGCCCGGCACGGGCGACGAGCAGCGCGCGGCGCTGCAGGTTCTCGTAGACCTCGCGTGAGCTCCACCGGAGCAGTTGGGTGACCGGACGGTCGCCACCGACGATCTCGACGGCGGCCTGGGCGTAGCGGCGGGCCCACTCCTCGAACGCCCGGCGGATCAGGCCGTCGATCGGGAGCACATCGGCGACCGGCCCGGACCCGGTCGTGGCCGGCAGCCACGGCGGATCCTGGCGTGGCTCCAGGTCCAGTGCCAGCGTGCCCTGCACGCTGGCGAGCGGCGCGGCCGGGCGGAGCGGCACGACCTCGTGGGGGTGGTGTTCGGTCATGGCAGTACCTCCAGTCGCTGGGCGGGTCGGATCAGGTCGGGGTCGGGGCCGATGACAGCCCGGTTGAGGTCGTAGAGGCGTCGCCAACGCACGTCGATCTCGGACGTGCTCGCGTCAGGTCCGAGGCTGCGCGCAGCGATCGCCCACAGCGTGTCCCCGGGAGCGACCACGACCGTCGACAGGTCAGCGGGCAGAGCCGTGGCCCGGTCGGGAAGCGGTAGCCCGACCAGGACGACCGGGTCCGCGACCCGGTCCTCGTGGAGCCGCCCGGGTGTCGCGTGGGCCGGGCCGGCCATGCCCAGCCCGCTTGCGAGCGCGACCCCGCAGGCGGCGAGCACAGCGCGACGCAGGGAAGCGGGTACGCCGGCGGCGTACCGCCCCCGCCCACGGAGGGCGCAGAGCACGGTCACCACGGTCGACAGCCACAGCCAGCCGGTCGCGAGGAGCGCCAGGCCGGCGCAGAGCCGGACCAGGGCCGCGTCGAAGGTGGCGGCCCCTGGCTCGCGGGTTGCCGGCAGCAGCCAGGCGACCAGGAGCGCGCAGCCCGCCGTCGCGACGACGAGCACGGCGAGGCAGCGGGCGAGCGGCACCTGCGGGCTGCTGATCATGGTCCGAGACTCCAGGATCGTTACGTTTGCTTTCGTTTACGTAAGAAAACGCTCTTTTAGATGGGGAGTCAACCATTCGTCCACAGCACGCGCGTGTGTGGAGTCGCGCGGACGTGGCGGCGAGCTGCAGCACCTCCAAAGCTGTAGCGCCTGGCTGCTTGCGTCACCGCCAACGGCAGACACCCGCTCGACCCGGTCGGTGTTGCGCCACCGGCGACGGGATGCCGGTCGTCCAGCCGTAAACGACCTGTCAGGCGACCGGAGCCAGGGAGGGCTGCCGCGGAACGACGAGGGCGGCCCCTACGGCGAGCCCCGCGAAGACGGCGAGGGTTGCCGCGTGGCTGCCGAGGGCCGTGGCCAGCGCGGTTGCGAACCAGGGTGCGAACGCGGCGGTCGCCAGGAGGGGCAGGGACAGGGTCGCGTTCAGGCGGGCGTAGTCGGTGGTGCCCCACCGGTCGGTGACGGCGGTGGCTTGGAGGAGGGTGAAGATGCCACGGACCATCCCGGCCACGAACGACAACGCGACCAGTGCCGAGTAAGGGCCGGGGGTGACAGCGAGCGCGAGCGTGGTGACGGCGACAGCGGCGAACACCAGGCGGGTTCGGGTGCTCACGCTGGTGGCGGCGTCGAGGCGGCGGTAGCCGAGGCGGCCGCAGACCTGGCCGATGCCGCCGATGCCGAGCGCGGTCGCTGCGGCGGCGGTGCTGAAGCCGCGGGCCGTGAGCAGCGGGACGAAGACGATGAGGACGGACCACATGCAGAGTCCGGCGAGCCCGAACGCGGTCACTGTTCTGGTGAATCCCGGCAGCTGCCACGGCGATCTCGAGCCTGGGCGGTCATGAGGTCGGGCAGTAGGTCTGGGGGTCGTGACTGGGTCGGGTGTCGGCCACGGGGCGCGCAGTCCCCACGCGTGTAGGGCGACGGTGACGGCGAGGATCCCGGCAAGGATCGTGTAGGTGTCACGCCAGCCGACGTGTTCGTCGAGAACTGCTGTCAGGGGCGCGAACACGGTGCTGGCGAGTCCCGCTACCAGCGTGAGGGCGGTCAGCGCGTGGAGACGTTGTCGTCCGCCCCAGGTGGTGAGCGCCGCGAACGCCGGCGGGTACAGAGTCGCGGCCATCGCAGCGCCGGCGACGCACCAGGCGGCCAGGAACACCGACCAGGTGCCGGCCAGGGAGAGCGCGACGACCGATGCGACTGCGAGGACGGACCCGAGGGTCATCACGGCGCGGGGGCCGCGTTGGTGGATGTGGCGGCCGACGAGGAGCCCGGTGCCGGCGGCGATGAGCTGCGCGATGGTGAACGCTGCGACGACTGCTGGTTGGGACCAGCCGGTGTCCTCGCTGATGGAGGGTGAGAGGACTGGGAACGCGTAGTAGAGGACGCCCCACGAGATGATCTCGGTCGCGCACAGGACCGTGGTGACGCGTCGAAGGGTGCCGTGCGGAAGCCCGCGGTCGGTGGTGACCGCGGGCTCCGCGCTTTCGGTGGGTGAGGTCAACGAGGTGTGACGGTCAGCCGCAGCTGGGGCCGCATCCTGTCGAAGTGCCTGCCGGTGCGGTGGCTTCGCTGCTTCCTGCTGCCGTGGCCGCGGCGCCGATGGTGATCAGCTCGGGCGCTGCGGTTGTGCCGCAGCAGCCGCCGTCGGCGGCTGCGCCGTCGAAGAGGCCGGATCCGCCGCAGACACCCGTATCGGGCAGGACGAGCTCGACCCGCGCGGCGGCCTCGTGGTCGCCGGCGATCTCGGCGACGATGCTTCGGGTCTGCTCGAACCCGGTCATCGCCAGGAACGACGGGGCGCGGCCATACGACTTCATTCCGGCCAGGTACAGGCCGGCCTCGGGCTGACGGAGCCGGTCGGCGCCGTGTGGCGTGACGCTTCCGCAGCTGTGCCACGCCGGGTGGATCTCGCCGGCGAGCTGGGAGGGGGCGTCGAGCTCGGCGTCCAGGTCGAGCTGGACCTGGCGCAGCCAGGTGTGGTCGGGGGCGAACCCGGTGACGACGATGACCTCGTCCACACCGCCGACGACCTTCCCGTTGCCGTCGGGAACGTCGGCGAACGAGGTCAGCCGCAGCTGGCCGGCCTGAGCGTCGGGGTCGGGCTCGACATCGCTGGTGCGGAACGAGGTCACCACGGTGACCGGGCCTGACTCAACGGCTGCCTGTGCGCTCTTCCCGAGCGCTCCGCGGGCCTCGAGCTGGTCGTTGTCGCCGCCGCCGAACGCGTCATCGGTTCCCGGGCGGCGCACGAGCCAGGTGACCTGGGTGTCGGGGTGGGTCTTGGCGAGGCTCCCGATGCCGACGAGGACGTTCTGCGCGGACGCGCCGGCACCAGCGACCGCGACGTGCTTGCCGGCGTAGCGGTCCACGACCTTGGGGTCGGTGAAGTCGGGGATGCCGTAGGTGATGCGCCCGGCATGCTCGGCCTCGCCTGCGGCCGGGTAACCGTCGCCGCCGAGCGGGTTCGGCCCGGTCCAGGTGCCGGAGGCGTCGACGACGGCGCTGCCGGCGATCCGGGTGCGGGTGCCGTCGGGTGCTTCGACATGGATGGTGAACGGCAGGCCGTCGCGGTCGGCTGCGACGAGCCGGTCGCGGCCGTACCGGGCCACACCCACGACGCGGGCGCCGTAGCGGACCTCGACCTCGTCGGTCGCGTTGAGGGCGTCGGCGAGCGGGGCCAGGTAGCGCTCGACCCAGTCGCCGCCGGTCGGGTAGGTCTGCGGGTTGGGTGCGACCCAGCCGGTGGGAGCGAGGAGCTTCTCGGCGACGGGGTCGATGAGCTCGCTCCAGGCGGAGAACAGCCGTACGTGGCCCCAGTCGCGCACCGCCGCGCCAGCATTGGCGCCGGCCTCGAGGACGACGGTCGGCAGGCCGCGGGACTGGGCGTGTGCGGCGGCGGCGAGGCCGATGGGGCCGGCGCCGACGATGACCAGCGGCCGCCCGGCGGTCGGCGTCAGGCTGGCGGTCGGTGCGGACGGGGTCGTGGTGCTCATCGCGTGCTCCTGAAGCGGTAGTGGCCGAAGGGAGCCATCCTTCATCGAAGATGGTCGATGTAGGCTCCTGAGTCCGGACTGTATCGACGAACACCGATGAACGCAACCATCGATCCATATCGATAGAGCGGGTAGGGTGTGCGCATGAGCGTGAGCACGACGCATGAAGCCACCGGGACCAGCGAGGCCCCGGCTCGGACCGCACTGCCGGTCCTGACCGACGCCGCGGCGTGCGCCGACGCGTCCTGCGCCCCGTCGACTGCCTTGCCGACCGGGCAGCCGGCCGCGCTCGCCGACGACCTCGCGTCGACGTATGCCGAGTGGTTCGCGACGCTCTCGGACCCGACCCGGGTGCGGCTGTTGCACGCGGTCTCGACCGCACCGACCGGGCACCTGCGTGTCGGCGACCTCGCCACCGAGCTCGGCATCAGCCAGTCCACGGCCTCGCACCACGTCCGCAAGCTGGCTGACGTCGGATTCGTCGCGGTCGACAAGGTTGGTACCTCTTCGGTCGTCAGCGTGAACCCGGCCTGTTGCACCGGCCTGCCGCACGCCGCCGACGTCGTCATGGGCACCCTCGCGGCCGTCCCGTGCTGCCCCGAGGATCTGCCGGTTGACGTGACTACGCGGGCGATGACCGATGCCGACCTGCCGCTCGTGCGTGACATCTACGCCGAAGGCATCGCGACCCGCAACGCGACCTTCGAGACCGAGGTCCCCAGCCTGGCCGTCCTCGCCGAGAAGTGGCTGCCCGGGCACCGGTGGGTCTCCGAGCGCGACGGCAATGTCGTCGGGTGGACCGCGGTCAGCCCGATCTCGCAGCGCGAGTGCTATGCCGGCGTCGGTGAGACCAGCGTCTACGTCACCGAGTCCGCACGGGGTGCCGGCGTCGGGAAGGCGCTGCTGTTCCGCCAGGTCACCGAGGCCGACGCCGGCGGCCTGTGGACTCTGCAGACCTCGATCTTCCCCGAGAACCGCGCTTCGATCGCCCTGCACCACTCCGCCGGCTACCGCACCCTCGCCGTACGGCCCCGCATCGCGAAGCTCGACGGCGAGTGGCGCGACACGGTGTTCCTCGAGCGCCGCAGCGAGAACGACTGACCGGGCGCCTCGCGTCGTCCGACTTGCGGTAGGGCGGTTGTCGGTGTCGCTCGTGGCCTCGCGGCGATGTCGTGCGCGCTCGGAGCGCTCGCCTGAGGGCTGTTCACCGAGTGTTCGTCTGGTCAGCTCGCCGTGAGACATAGACGCATGTAAGTATCTACGCATGTCGATGTCTGGTCCTCGTACCTGCAACCCCGATGATGTCCTGGCGTGCTGCACGCCGCTGGCTCGTGAGCCGATGACGGCCGACCAGGCGGCTCAGGTGGTGCCGCTGCTGAAGGCGCTCGCCGACCCGGTCCGGCTGCGGTTGATGTCGATGGTGCTCTCGCATGAGAACGCTGAGGCGTGCGTGTGCGACCTGCAGCCGGCCTTCGACCTGTCCCAGCCCACGATCAGCCACCACCTCAAGGTGCTGCACGAGTCGGGTCTGTTGAACCGCGAGAAGCGCGGCGTGTGGGTCTACTACCAAGCCCGTCCCGAGGCGATGGAGGCGATGGCGACGCTGTTCACCACCGCTGGGCTCTCCCTTCCCGAGGGCGCGCAGCCGGTCGGAGCTGGCGCGTGAGCGACCTGTCGCAGGAGACGGGCCGCGCCCCGCGGGACGGAGCGTCGCCAGAGGATGCGGCCGTCATCCAACGCCTCTCGGTGCTGGACCGGTTCCTGCCGGTGTGGATCATCGCCGCAATGGCCCTCGGGCTGCTCCTTGGCCGCGGTGTCGACGGTCTCGACGACGCCCTCTCGAAGGTCGAGGTCGGCTCGGTGTCGCTGCCGATCGCGATCGGGCTGCTCGTGATGATGTACCCGGTCCTGGCCAAGGTCCGCTACGACGAGCTTGGCCACGTCACCGGCGACCGCAAGCTGCTGGTCTCCTCGATCGTCCTGAACTGGCTCATCGGCCCCGCGCTCATGTTCGCCCTGGCGTGGCTGCTGCTGCCCGAACTGCCCGAGTACCGCACCGGCCTGATCATCGTCGGCCTGGCCCGGTGCATCGCAATGGTGTTGATCTGGAACGACCTGGCGTGCGGCGACGGCGAAGCGGCCGCGATCCTGGTCGCCCTCAACGCGGTCTTCCAGATCATCGCGTTCGCGGGCCTCGGCTACTTCTACCTCGAGCTGTTGCCCGGCTGGCTCGACCTCGACGAGACCGGCCTCGACGTCTCGGTGTGGGGCATCGCGAAGTCTGTGCTGATCTTCCTCGGCATCCCCTTGCTCGCTGGGTTCCTGACCCGCGTGGTCGGTGAGCGGGCCAAGGGTCGCGAGTGGTACGAGTCGCGGTTCCTGCCGAAGATCGGACCCGCAGCGCTCTACGGGCTGCTCTTCACGATCATCATCTTGTTCGCCCTCCAAGGCGACACGATCACCAACCAGCCGCTCGACGTCGCCCGGATCGCCGTCCCGCTGCTCGCCTACTTCGCCCTGATGTGGACCGGGTCGTTCGTCCTCGGCTACCGGCTGCGGATGACCTACCCGCGGACCACGGCCCTGGCGTTCACCGCGGCCGGCAACAACTTCGAGCTCGCCATCGCCGTCGCGATCGGCGTCTTCGGGGTCACCTCCGGTGAGGCTCTCGCCGGTGTCGTCGGACCGCTGATCGAGGTCCCGGTCCTCGTCGCCCTGGTCTACGTCGCCCTGTGGGCGCGACGCCGCTACTACCCGACTGACGGAAGCCGAGGAGCCATCTCGTGACCCCTGCAATCGATCGACCCCCGCCACTGTCCCTGCGCACCGACTTCACCAGCTGGCACCTCCTCGAGCCCGACCAGCTGCTGCACCGCATCGCCGGCGCACTGGAACCCGAGTTCGCCGGCATCTTCGGCCCCGAGACCATCCACGCCTACGTCGCCGACGCCTACCAGCGCATCGCACACGAAGCGCGCATCAAGACCTACCTGCCCACCCTGACCGCCCAGATCGCGCACACCGCCCTGGTCGACCAAGCCCGCACCCAGAAGGACATCCACATGACCACCACCCCTGAGGTCCTCTTCGTCTGCGTCCACAACCAGGGCCGCTCCCAGATGGCCGCCGCGCTCCTCAACCACCACGCAGCCGGTCGCGTGCACGTCCGCTCCGCCGGCTCCGCTCCGGCCGACTCGGTCAACCCCGCCGTCGTCGAGGTCATGGCCGAGGTCGGGCTCGACATCTCCCAGGAGTTCCCCAAGAAGCTCCTCACCGAAGACGTCGCAGCCTCCGACGTCGTCATCACCATGGGCTGCGGCGACGCCTGCCCCATCTTCCCCGGCAAGCGCTACGAGGATTGGGCACTCACCGACCCCTCCGGCAAGGGACCCGAGGCCGTCCGCGCGATCCGCGACGAGATCGACCAGCGCGTCCAGAAGCTCCTCGCCGAGCTGCTCGCCGACGCCGTCTGACCCAGCACGCCACCGGACGCACAAGGGGACGTCCAGCGACCCTGTGCACGAGAACTACCCAACAACACCCTCTAAACTACATAATCGACAGGCCGGTTAGCATGTTTAGTGGGTGTTTTGGGAGGCGACAACCTCGTCGTCGACCGGTCCCCGGACGGCACCGTCGTCGACCGCTACCGCGAAGCCCTGGCCGCCGGCACCCACCATCCGGTCCTCCTGATCGGGCTGTTCGTCCTGGACCTCCTCACCATCCACCCCTTCGACGACGGCAACGGCCGTGTCGTCCGAGCCCTCACCAACGCGATGCTCGACGACGCCGGCTACACCGTCGGGAGGTACGTCTCCCTCGATCAGCTCATCGCTGAGACCGCCGACGTCTACTACGCGGCTCTCCTCGAGTCCACGCACGGGTGGCACGAACGCGAGAACGACCCGTGGCCGTGGCTGTCGTACTTCGTCGTGATCCTCTCCCGCGCCTACGAGCGGTTCGAGCAGGGCACCGCGGCGCAGCGCTCGACCGGCACGAAGCAGGACCGGGTCCGCGAGTACGTGACCCAGCACGCGCCGCAGATCTTCAAGATCGCCGACATCCGAGTAGCTCTGCCCGGCGTCAGCGATCCCACCATCAGGCTTGCCCTCGACCAGCTCAAGCAAGAAGGGTCCGTCCGGCCAGAAGGAACCGGACGAGCCGCCGTCTGGGTCAAGACCGGCCGCCACGGGCAGTTGCCTACCGGACCCCCGGCCGTCGCTCGGCGACTGACGGGGTCCGGAGCCAACCGCGGCTAATCGCGTCTCGGGCGTCGCTGCATGCCCGGTTGGCGGTGGCGCAAGAAGTCGCCGCCAACGCCGTGCAACTCCACGACGTGACCGTGAAGCCATCAGAGTGCGGTGGCTCGGCGGCGAGATTCGCGTGGTCGGGTGTGCTCAGCGCATGGCGTAGGTCGCCAGGGAGATGCCGACGTAGTGGAACGCGAACGCGAACACGGTGAAGGTGTGGAACACCTCGTGGAAACCGAACCACCGAGGCCACGGGTCGGGCCTGCGGAAGCCGTAGACCACCGCACCCGCGATGTACAAGGCGCCACCTGCACCGAGCAGCAGCAGTGCCACCTGCCCGACGCCACCGAGGCGTGCAGCGCCGTCGAGGAAGTCCGGGAGGAAGACCACCGCCCCCAGGCCGCACGCGATGTAGACCGGCGGCGACAGCCACCGCGGCGCGTCCGGCCACACGAACCGCGCCGTCACCCCGAGCACAGCGCTCGTCCACACCAGGATCAGCATCAGCGTCCGGTCGGAGCCGTCCAGCAGGAGCAGAGCCGCGGCCGTGCAGGAACCGGCGATCAGCACGAAGATGTTGCAGTGGTCGAGCCGTCGCAGCACCCGCCGCGTGCCCGGTGACCAGGTGCCCCGGTGGTACGCCGCCGACACCCCGAACAGCACGAGTGCTGAGGTCATGAAGATCGCCGACCCGGTTCGCGTGAGTCCGCTGGGGGACAGCGCGACGAGCACGACGCCTGCGGCAAGCACCAGGGGCACGGTCCCGAGGTGGAGCCAACCGCGCAGGTGCGGTCTGACGTCGGCTATCGACTCCCGCAGCTGCTCGACGAGCGAGACAGCTGCGTCCGGTGCGGACCGGTTCGGGTCGCCGGGCGACGCTGAGGGCAGGATCGGGGCGGCGTCACGTGTTCGCATGGCTCGGATCTCCGACGCGACGCACAGGGGCCGGGGGCGCGACATCCAGGTTGGGGTCAGGCCGGCGGCGAGCCGGCCACGGCAACACAGTAGACCGCGGCTGGTTCAGTCCTGGCTGGAGCTCTCGCCGGCCGGCCCGGCAACCGGGTCTGCTCCGCTGCTGCGACGAGCACCTGGCCGGCCCGACCGCGGCCGACTGCCGCCGGGTTCCGGCGACCGCAGATCGGGGAAGGGTGCGGCCATGGCGTGGGAGGACGAGCTGTTCTCGCTGCTCGACGACCTCGAGCAGCAGGCGGAGGCGCTGTACGACGTGGAGCGCGGGTTCGAGCTGGCCGACCGCAGTCGGGCGGAGTACCAGCAGGTGACGCTCGCGAGCCGGCTGATGGCATCGGTCGGGTCCGACGTCGGGCTCGACGTCCGGGGGATCGGCGCGGTCGGCGGAGTGCTGGAGCGGGTCGGGTCCGGCTGGTGCCTGGTCAGTGGCAGCGGCCAGGACTGGATCGTGCCCCTGGCCGCGGTTGTGGCCGTTCGCGGGGCCTCGGACCGATCGGCGCCGGAGGTGGCGTGGACTCCGGTCTCCAGGCTGGGTCTGGGCTCGGCGTTGCGCCGGCTCGCGGAGGCGGGGGAGCGGTGCGTCTTCCACAGCACCGACGGCCGGATGCTCGACGGCACGGTCCACCGGGTGGGTGCGGACTTCGTCGAGGCTCGGGTCGGCGAGGACGCCCGGACCGTGCTCGTGCCGTTCGGTGCTCTCGGGGCTGTCCAGTCGAGGGACTGATTGGCCATCGTCGCCTAACTGGGATCTCGACACGCACCGTCGGGTCCGCTGACGCGTCCCCGATCAGGTCGCGTCGACGTCGTACGGCGGGACCTCGCCGTCCTCGAGCGGACGCTGTCCTCGACGGGTGCGCCGGACGGGCTCCTCGTCGTCGTCCTCGTCCATCGCCTCGCTGATGTGACGGCGGACGATCTCGCGGGGGTCGAGGTCGCGGAGCTCGAGGTCGGCATACTCCGGGCCGAGCTCCTCACGCAGCTCGTCGCGGGCGTTGTTGGCCATCCGCTTGACCTGGCGGGCCATCCGGCCGGCCTGGCGGGCCAGGTCGGGCAGCTTGTCCGGCCCGAAGACGAAGATCGCGATGACTGCGATCACCGCGAACTCCGGTAGGCCGACTCCGAACACGAGGCAAAACCTACTGGGTCAGAACTTGCTGGTGGGCGTCAGCCCGAGCTGCATGCCCGCGAGCCCGCGGCCACGACCGGCCAGTCGGGCGGCGATGTCGGTGAGCGCCACCGCGCCCGGCGCGGTCGGGTCGGAGTCGACGATCGGCTTGCCGACGTCGCCGCCCTCGCGCAGGGAGGTGTCGATCGGGATCCGGCCGAGCACGGGCACGTCGTACCCGAACCGCTCGGAGAGCGTGGCCGCGACACGGTCGCCGCCGCCATTGCCGAAGATCTCGAGGCGGTGGTCCTTGCCCTCGGCGGTGCAGTGCGGGCAGGGCAGGAAGCTCATGTTCTCGACAACGCCGACGACGCGCTGGTGCATCATCGAGGCCATCGTGCCGGCGCGCTCGGCGACCTCGGCCGCGGCCTCCTGCGGGGTGGTCACGACGACGACCTCGGCACCCGGCAGGTGCTGGCCGAGCGAGATCGCCACGTCACCGGTGCCCGGCGGCAGGTCGAGGAGCAGGACGTCGAGGTCGCCCCAGTAGACGTCGGCGAGCATCTGGACCAGGGCTCGGTCGAGCATCGGGCCGCGCCAGGCGACGACCTGGTCGCGGCGCGGCTTCAGCATGCCGATCGAGATCACCGAGACGCCGCTGGACGTGGGGACCGGCATGATCAGGTCGTCGACCTGGGTGGGCCGGTGGTCGGCCACGCCGAGCATCGCCGGCACGGAGTGGCCGTAGATGTCGGCGTCGACGATGCCGACCTTGAGGCCGAGCTTGGCCATGGCGAGGGCGAGGTTGACCGTCACGGAGGACTTGCCGACGCCACCCTTGCCGCTGGCGATCGCGAGGACCTTGGTGAGCGAGCCGGGCTGCGCGAACGGGATCTCGCGCTGCGCCTGGCCGCCGCGGAGCGTCTCCTGCAGGCCGGAGCGCTGCTCGGCCGTCATCACGCCGAGGGTCAGGTCGACCCCGGTGATCCCGGCGACCCGGGTCACGGCGGCGGTCACGTCGCGGTTGATGGTGTCCTTGAGCGGACAACCGGCGACGGTCAGCAGCACGGTGATGTGTGCGACCCCGTCGGCACCGACCTCGACGGACTCCACCATGCCGAGCTCGGTGATCGGCCTCTTGATCTCGGGATCGTTGACGGTCGCGAGGGCGGCGTTGACCTGCTCGACAGACGGAGTGCTCACGAGAGTCGAGTCTACGTGGGGGTGTCGTCCGGATCCGCTTCGGCGGGGTGAGCCTGCCCACGCTCCCGGTCGGACGCCAGGTCGTGGTCGCGAGCGTCCTGCTCGCGCGCCTCCTGGTCGCGGGTGTCCAGCTCGCTGAGCAGGGTACGCAGCTCCGAGCGCAGGAAGTCGCGCGTCGCGACCTCGCCGACCGCCATCCGGAGAGAGGCCACCTCCCGCGCCAGGAACTCCATGTCGGCGTGACCGCGGGCGTTGGCCTGGCGGTCCTGCTCGGCGATCACCTTGTCGCGCTGCTCCTGGCGGTTCTGCGCGAGCAGGATCAACGGAGCGGCGTACGACGCCTGCAGGCTGAGCGCCAGGGTCAGGAAGATGAACGGGAACTCGTCGAACTTCCAGTCCGCCGGCGCGAACGCGTTCCACAGCACCCAGATGACGACGACGCCCGTCATCCACATCAGGAACCGGGCGGTGCCCATGTAGCGGGCGAACTGCTCGGCGAAGCTCCCGAAGGCGTCGGAGTTGTACGTCGGGCGGCGCATCAAGGGCTGCCGCCGGGTCTCCCGAGGTGTGTCGAGGCGCGGGTTGCGGTCGTTCATCGGACGACCTCTTGCGGCTGGTCGGTGCCGGAGCGGGCGCGGTCACGCCATCCCTCGGGGAGCATGTGGTCGAGCAGGTCGTCGACGGTGACGGCGCCGACCAGGTGCCCGTTCTCGTCGACGACCGGAGCCGCGACCAGGTTGTACGTCGCGAGGTGGGCCGCGACCTCGTCGATGGTGGCCTCGGGGCGCAGCGTCTCCATGGTGACGTCGAGAGCGCCGGCGACGAGCGTCGAGGGAGGTTCGCGCAGCAGCCGTTGGATGTGGGCGACGCCGAGGAACTTGCCGGTCGGCGTCTCGAGAGGCTGCCGGCAGACGTAGACGAGCGCGGCCAGCGCGGGCGTCAGCTCGGGGTTGCGCACGTGCGCCAGGGCGTCGGCGATGGTCGCGTCCGGGCCGAGGATGACCGGCTCCGGCGTCATCATGGCGCCGGCGGTGTTCTCGACGTACGACATCAGGCGGCGGACGTCCTCCGCCTCCTCGGGCTCCATCAGGTTGAGGAGCGTCGCCGCGGTCTCCGGCGGCAGGTCCGCGATCAGGTCGGCGGCGTCGTCGGGAGACATCTCCTCGAGGATGTCGGCGGCCCGCTCGGAGTCGAGGAGCTCCAGGATCTCGACCTGGTCCTCCTCCGGCAGCTCTTCGAGCACGTCGGCGAGGCGCTCGTCGCCGAGGGCCGCGACCACCGCCATCCGGCGCTCCCGCGGCAGGTCGTGCAGCATGCTGGCGGCGTCGGCCGGGCGCATCTCGTTGAGCGCTGCGATCAGGTGGGTCGCGCCCTGGGACTCCTCGCGGCCGATCAGCCCCTCGACGTCACGCCATTCGAAGACGTGGGTCTGGCCGCGCCGGCGCAGTCCCTTGGTGGGCTCCTGGATGGCGACCCGGGACAGCACCCAGTCGCGGTTGCGGGCCTGCTCCATCGCGACGTCGTAGACCGTGCCGACGACACCGGTGCTCGGGATGCGGACGGTGCGGTCGAGCATCTGGCCGATCACGAGCGTCTCGGTCGGTCTCTGCTCGAAGCGGCGCATGTTGAGCAGGCCGGTCGTGTAGACCTGCCCGCTGTCGACGTTGGTCACCCGGGTCATGGGCACGAAGATCCGGCGCCGGCCGAAGACCTCGGCCACGAGTCCCAGCACGCGAGGCTGATGGATCTCGGACCTGACGGCGACCACGAGATCGCGGACCTTGCCGACCTGGTCCCCCTGGGGGTCGAAGATCGGCAGCCCGACGAGTCGGGCGGCGTACACGCGGACGGGGGTGGTGCTCACGGGGCCGACGCTACCGGCCCGAGGCCCCGGTCGATGCAGGGAACGCGGCCTTCTCCGGTAGAGTCGCGGCAATTCTGCCGGGCCGCTGCGGTGCCCGGGACCAGCTGAGCGCACTCGGGTTGCGGGAGGATCGCACGCGATGTCCAAACACGCCGCCGAAGGGCGCCCCCGTCGGGAGCGCATCGGCGCCCTCGCGGCGACGATCGGTGTCGTCGGGATCTTCGGGCTGGTGATCGCGACCCTGGCCGGTCTGCGCGCCGCCGACGTGGGCGACGCGGACACCGCGGCCGGCGACGCCGCGAACGTCGCCGCCCATGCCCGACCGGCGACCGGCGAAGGCGCCTCGAGCACGTCTCGGGGATCCGCGAGGACCGCTCCCGAGCCGCAGGAGATCGTCACCGCCCAGCCGCTGAAGCTGGACCCGGTCGTGATCAAGCGTGAGCGGATCGAGCGGAAGGCGAAGGTGCAGGCCCGGCGCGAGGCCGCCCTGCCGAAGACCTCCGCCTTCCGGATCGGCACGCTCAACATCCTCGGCAGCCAGCACACCAAGGGCAACGGCGGCTACGGCCCCGGCCCGATGCGGGCGGGCATCAGCGCCGGCCTCATCCGGTCCCGCGGCATCGACGTCGTCGGGTTCCAAGAGGTCCAGGACGACCAGATCGCGCCGCTGCAGAACCAGCTGGGCGACTACGACATGTGGCCGGTCCAGGCTCTGGGCAACAACGGGCAGCGCCTCCAGGTGATGTGGCGCGAGTCGAAGTTCGAGCTCGTCGACACCGGCTCGGTGTCCTACGTCTTCGCGAGCCAGCGCATCCCCCTCCCGTGGGTGCGGCTGCGCGATCGCGAGCACGGCGGCGAGTTCTACGTGATCACCGCCCACAACTCGGCTGGTGGCCTCGAGGGGGAGCGGGACGCCGCGACGACCGTGGAGGTCGCGCTCATCAAGCAGCTGCACGCCACCGGTCTCCCGGTGTTCATCACCGGCGACATGAACGAGCACGAGGAGTTCTTCTGCCGGGCCGCCACCGAGGCCGGGATGGTCGCCGCCAACGGCGGCAGCGGTGCCGGCGGCTGCCAGCTGCCCCCGTCGCCGCGCCGGGTCGATTGGATCATGGGCACCACGGACATCGGCTTCTCCGGCTACGTCCAGGACGGTGCCTCCCGCGCGGCCGCCTCCGACCACTACCTCCTGTACGCCGACGCCGGGCTGGACAACGGACCCGACAACGAGGGCACCGGCCGCTGAGTCCGGGTCGACGGGGCGCCGGGTGCGTTAGCGTGGCGACATGGTCGTTGTGAAACGTGGGTTCGGATTTATCGCCGCCGCCGCGCTCGTGGCGGGTCTGGCGGCCGGCTGCGGGTCCGACGACGGCTCCGGTGACGGGGTCGCGACCGACAGCTCGGCCACCCCGAGCGCCTCCGAGTCGGCAGCCTCCGAGACCCCGGCACCCGACGGGAGCTCCTCGGCGGCCGAGCCGAGTGCGACCGCCGCGCCGGCATCCTGGTCGACCTGCGCGGAGGTCTGGAGCGTGGGGGCGGTCCTGCCGAAGCCCTACCCGGGGTGCTCCCTCGATGGTCTGGCGGTGCCGGCGGAGTCCGTCCACTGCTCGATGGGCGCTCTTCTGGTGACGTACGACAACACGTTCTGGGGCGTTCCGGGACACGAGATCTCCCGCGCCCACGGCAAGCTGGCGAAGGATCCGGAGTTCCAGCGGGTCCGTGCGACCTGCACCGCCTGACGCTGGACACGCCGTCACACCTGTCACAGGAGCATCACCGGCCTCGGGCGCGGCGATTCGGATCGGCCCTGCTCGTTGGTTACAGTGACCCGGCGGGGACTGCGCAAATGTGTGGGGTGCTGCCCTCGTGCCGAGCTACCGCTCCGGCACGAGTCCCGCGGCTCGAGACTCACGGTGCTGGGCGGACCTCGGGCTGAACAGTCGGAGTGGAGTCTCATTTTGCGCCATCAAGTCCTGCGGAACATCGCCCTCGTCCTCGCCCCGTGCCTGGTGGCGAGCGTCCTGGTCGCGGCACCGTCGACCATCGCCGCCGGGCCGGTCGCGGCTTCGGCTGCTGAGGCCCCGGCAAAGCCGAAGCCGAACCCGAACAAGCCCACCAAGTACACGCCGACCGGCGGGCCGACGTTCAACAACCCCTACGGACCCGCCGCGTCTCGGCGCGCGATCATCCGCAAGCTGTTGAACACCATCGACGCCGCCCCGAGACGCAGCCACATCCGCATCGCGTCGTGGAACATCCGCAGCAGCAACATCACCTCGGCGCTGCTGCGCGCCCACAGCCGGGGCGTCTCCGTCCAGGCCGTGATGGACCGGTCGAACTGGAACCCGCAGAACCCCAACCCGGACGCCGCGAGGCTCAAGGCGGGTCTGAAGAAGAAGCAGAAGAAGCGGCAGCCGGCCAACAAGAGCTGGCTGCGCCAGTGCGGCGGCGCCTGCCGCGGGCCGCACGGGATCGCGCACACGAAGTTCTTCCTGTTCAGCAAGGCGGGCAAGGCCAAGGACGTCGTCATCTACGGCTCCAACAACGCCACCGAGCTGGCCGCCGAGATCCAGTGGAACGACGTCTACACGCGGGTCAACAAGCCTGACGAGTACGCCGAGTTCGAGTCGGTCTTCCGGGAGATGGCCAGGGACAAGAAGCCCAAGGGCGGCGGCTACCGCGCCTACACGCACGGCAGGTTCCAGTCGATCTTCTACCCGTACGCCGGCAAGGCCGCCCCGACCGTGGACCCGGCCCTCGAGGTGCTCGACAAGGTCCGCTGCACCGGCGCGACCGGCGGTCGCGGCGTCAAGGGCCACACGAAGATCCGGATCGCCCAGACCGCGATGTACGGCGAGCGCGGCATCGCGATCGCCAAGCGCCTCGCGCAGATGCACCGCCGCGGCTGCGACATCCGGCTCGTCTACGCCATGTTCGGCAACGAGGTGCTGCGCATCATGCGCCAGGAGGCGGGTCGACCGATCCCGATGACCCACCTCGCGTGGGACCGCAACGAGGACGGCATCTACGACCGCTACGTGCACATGAAGACGATCGCGATCAGTGGGGTCTACGACGGCAAGACGGACGCGATGATCACCGTGAACGGCTCCGCCAACTGGACGCACGTCTCGCTCGTCAGCGACGAGGTCATCGGGGTGCTCCAGTACCCGAAGGCGACCCGCCAGTACATCAACTGGATCGACTACCTGTTCAACCACCGGCCCGCGACGTGGGGCGTCGAGGGAGCGGTCGGCAACACCGCTGGCGGGGTGGAACGTCGCCGTACCACCTCGGTCGATCCCTACGCCCTGATCAAGCAGGAGATGTAAGCATGGGGACACGTCATCTCGGGAAGTTCGGCGTCACCACCACGGTGACCTTGGCATTGACGGCGTCCCTCCTCGCGGTGGCGACCTTGCCCGTCGAGTCCGACGCACAAGCAGCTGCTGCGACCAGCAGCACCGCCACCAGGCCCTTGGCGCGGATGTCCGCCTGTGCGGACGTGCTCGTCCTCGGCGTCGACGGCAACGGCGAGCGACCCGCGCGTCGGAACACCTTCGGGCGCACGGTGCAGGCGTTCGCCGGCAAGTACGAGCGCCAGCTGTCCGCCGGTCGCTCGGTCAAGATGACGCGGGTGGGGCTGCGCACCCCGGGACTGGGCGCCTTGACCGCAGGGCACCGGTCCGGCAAGACGGCGGTGTCGTCGGTCCGCCCGTCCTCGGTGCGGCATTGGACGGCACCGGTGCGGCCGGGCACGGCCAAGCTGATGAAGGTGCTCGACGCGGCCGCGGTGAAGTGCCCGGAGCAGCAGTTCGTGCTCGTCGGCTACGCGCAGGGCGCCAAGGTCGTGCACCTCGGCCTGCTGAAGGCGGCCAAGCGAACCTATGCGAGCCGAATGGCGGCGGGCGTCCTGATCTCCGACCCGGCCCGGCGCGGCGGCATCGAAGCGCGCCTCGGCAAGCGGGTCCCCGCGACCGCGACCCCGACCCCGACCTTCGGTGTCTGGGGTGTGTGCATCAAGGGCGACCTCGTGTGCGCTCCCGGCAAGTCCCGACTCGGTCCTGCCACGAACAAGGCGCACGACTACCGCGTCGCGTCTCCCGCGATGGTGAAGGCACGGACCGGCGCACTGGACCGGGCCCGCCGTTGGCCGGCGCCCGATCCCGCGGTGCGGATCAGCGCGGCCCTGGTCGGCGAGCCGGTCAGCCTGTCGCTCGCCGCGGACGCGACGAGCGCATCCCTCGCAGGTGCGCAGTGGACAGCGACCGGAGTCGTGCCCGCCGGGCTCACGCTGTCGCCGACCGGCGTGCTCAGCGGCACCGTCGAGACCAGCGGTCAGTGGACGGTCGACTACGTCGTCGCCGGCACCTCGCCCGCGACGACACCGCACTCCGGCCGGGTCATCCTCAGCGTCGGGGAGGGCGCCACCTCGGTGAGCGCCGGGGGCCAGGTCAGCTGCACGACCGACGGAGGCGGCATCGCCACCTGTCGCGGCGCCAACCAGTTCGGTCAGCTCGGTGACGGCACCACCACGGGCCGGAGCACGCCCGCACCGGTGAAGGGCGCCGACTGGGAGAGGGTCAGCACCAGTGGCGCGACCAGCTGTGGGATCAAGACCGGTGGCACCCTGTGGTGCTGGGGTCTCAACAACTTCGCCCAGCTCGGCATCGACACCTCGAGCCCACGCACGAAGCCGGTGCAGGTCGGATCCGGCCTGGTCTGGAAGCAGGTCGCGACCAGCTGGTTCAACACGTGCGCGATCGACAGCACGGAGGCCCTGTACTGCTGGGGGCAGAACCTGCGCGGCGCCGCCGGCGTCGGCAAGACCTCCCGCGTCGTGCCCACCCCTCGCCTCGTCGGGGCGACCACCGACCGTTGGGTCGACGTGAGCTCGGGCGGCTGGCACGCCTGCGCCGTACGCGGCGACGGCTCGATGTGGTGCTGGGGCCAGAACTCGTTCGGGCAGGTCGGCACCGGCAAGGAGGGCAACCAGGCCGCTCCGGCCCAGGTCGGCACCGCCACCAACTGGAGGAGCGTCAGCACGTCGTGGGGCCACACGTGCGGTGTCACCACCAACGGTGAGCTGTGGTGCTGGGGCCTGAACAAGGACGGCCAGATCGGTGTGGGTACCCGCGACGACGCCTGGGCGCCGCAACGGGTCGCCCCGGGCACCGTCTGGACCGCCGTGGCCGCGGGTGACGCCAACACCTGTGCGCTCGACAGCGATGGGAAGGCCTGGTGCTGGGGCGGCAACCGCTACGGCCAGCTCGGCATCGGCGCCGGCCCGACCAGCACGATCCCGATCCAGGCGACGGCGGTGCCGTCGCTGACCTCGATCTCGGCGGGGTGGATGCACGGCTGCGGTCTCTCCGGCTCCGTGCCGACGTGCTGGGGCAGCAACGAGGCCGGCCAGCTCGGCACGGTCACCGCGCGGACTCGTACCGGGGCCGCCGCCGTGACGAGCGGCGACCTCGAGCGACAGGGTGACGCCGTACGGCGTGGCCGGGCCGCCCTGCGCCTCTCGCCGGCTGCCCAGATCCGCCGTGAGCTCGCCGACCGCCCGAAGGTGTCGGCGGCGGCGCGCAAGAAGAAGGAGCCGTTCACCACCAAGGTGATGACCTTCAACCTGCTCGGCAGCCAGCACACCACGGTGGCCGGCACCCGTCCCGACTGGGCGCCCGGCCGGGTCCGCTCGGAGTGGGCGTCCTCGCTGATCGAGGCTCGGGGCGGCTCGATCATCGGGGTCCAGGAGATCCAGCCGGACCAGGTGGCCTCGCTCGCCGTCGCGACCGACGGCAAGTACGACATCTGGCCCGGGACCTCGATGGGCTACGCGGGCGCCCCGCAGTCGGTGATGTGGCGCAACTCCGAGTGGAAGGCGGTCTGGAAGAAGACCATCACCATCCCCTTCATGCGCAACCAGCCCCGACCGCAGCCGATCGTCCGGCTTCGCCACAAGGCCACCGGCCGTGAGGTCTACGTGATCAACGCGCACTTCTCGCCGGGCAAGATGGAGGCCGACCGCCGCAAGGCGACCGCGCTCATCATCAAGTCGATCAAGACCCTCAAGAAGGACGGCCTGCCGATCCTGCTCACCGGGGACTTCAACGACCACAACCGGGTGTTCTGCCAGGTCACCGCCAAGACCCCGCTCCGCGCGGCGCTCGGCGGCAGCAACAAGAAGAACACCTGCAAGCCCCCGGCGGGGCGACGGGTCGACTGGATCTTCGGCTCCGGTGGCTCCTTCGGCAAGGTGGGCATCAGCCAGGGCGCCCAGGTACGCCGGACCACCGACCACGCCGTCCAGGACGTGTCCTTCTCGGTGGAGTAGAGTGCGCGCGATTCGAAAGTCGACGCCGAGGGATGTAGTGGGGCGAGGAACCAAGCGGTCTGCCGTGCGTGTCGACGACGCGGGCATCCGCCTCCCTCGCGGCTTCAGCGGCTCCGCTGACGTCGTCTTCGACGGGCGCCGGGTCTGGTCGTTCTCGGTGGACAAGCCGTCCGCGGACGCGCAGACCGTGGTCTGGCCCAAGCGGATGAAGCGGATGCTCGAGGGCCGCGTCGAGGTCCGGATCGTCGCGGCCGAGCGCGAGATCTTCGCGGAGGAGCGCCAGTTCGGCACCAGCAGCGAGCGGATCCGTCTGGTCGACGCACAGGGCACGCCGATCGTGGTCGACAAGTGGGGACTGATCCAGCGGCCGTTCGAGGGCCGCGACCCTGGTGTCATCGACGCGATGGCCGACAAGGCGATCGAGATCCTGCGCGTGATGAGGGAGGACTGCGGCTTCGAGGGCTGGATCGCCTTCGGCAGCCTCCTCGGCGCCGCCCGCAACGGTCACGCCATCGGCCACGACTCCGACATCGACCTGTGCTTCCTCAGCACCGCGAGCACGCCGGCCGGGATGGCCTCCGACCTGTGGCGCATCGCCCGGGCTCTTCGACGGGCCGGGATGCGCGTGACCCACGCCAGCGCCAGCTTCGTGACCGTACGGTTCCGCGGACCCGACGGTGGCGCCGCGGGCATCGACATCTACATCACCTTCTTCCTGGACGGCCTGTTCTACGAGACCGCCACCGTGCGCGCTCCGGTGCCCCGTGAGGCGCTGCTCCCGCTGCGCGACATCGCGTTCGAGGGCCGGATGCTCCCGGCACCGGCCGACCCTGCTGCGCTGCTCGAGGTCTCCTACGGCCCGAACTGGCGGGTGCCCGACCCGTCGTTCCAGCACCAGCCGGGACCCGAGATCGTCGACCGGTTCCACGGCTGGTTCGGCTCGTTGATGCCCGGACGTCGAGACTGGCGGCACGCCAACGCCGCCGCAGCGACCTCCGGGGCCGGCCCGTCCCCGTTCGCCGAGTGGGTGTGCGGTCACCTCACACCGGACAGCGACGTCGTCGAGATCGGTCCAGGCGGCGGCGTCGACCTGTTCCGCTACGCCGAGTCGGCTCGCCGGGCCGTCGGGCTCGACTACGCCCTGCCCGCGCCGCTGGTCAGAGCCGCCAAGAAGCGGCGTGGCGTCGGCGTCGACACGTTGAACCTCTACGACCGTCGCGACGTCCTCGTCCGCGGGGGATCGCTGGCCAGGCGACCCGGGCCGCGCGTCCTCACGGCGTACCAGGTGCTCGAGACGCTCGAGCCCGAGGGCCTCGAGGCGTTCTGGCTGCTCGCCGGGATGGCGCTGCGTGGCGGTGGTCGGGCGTACGTCGGGGGCATCGCCCGCAACCGCGCCGCTGCGGGCGAGTGGTCGCAGCGGCACGGCCTCGGTAAGGTCTTCCCGTTCTCACCGACCAGCATCGAGCAGCAGGTGCTGGCCGCCGGGGGACGGATCGTCGAGCGATCGGGCTTCGAACAGGCCGACCGCGCTCGTCGTGGTGGTGCGGCCGCCGAGTGGAGAATGATCGTCGAGTGGCCCGAACGCGGGTCCGCCAGCGCCGGGGAGGTGACGCAGTGACCGAGCGCGTCTACCTCCATGTCGGCACTCCCAAGTCCGGGACGACCTACCTCCAGCGGGTCCTCGACCAGAACCGGGAGCGGCTCGCCGCGGCCGGGGTGCTGGTCGTGGGGCAGCGGCACGTCGACCGGGTCCATGCCGCCCTCGTGCTGCGGGAGGACCCACGGGTGAGCACGCTCTCCGCACGCCAGGCGCAGAGCTGGCAGCGCCTCGTGGCCCAGATCCGGGCGTGGGACGGCCCGTCGGCCGTGCTCAGCTACGAGCTGTTCTCGGCAGCGACCCGGGAGCAGGCCGAGCGCGCGCTGGCCGACCTCGCCGGCCTCGATGTGCACGTCGTGATCACGGCGCGCGACTTCGGCAAGATGGTGCCGTCGGCCTGGCAGGAGCGGCTGAAGTTCGGCCTGACGACGCCGTTGGGCCAGTGGCGTCCGGCGCGTGAGAAGGCCGGCCCCCGGCGAGAGTGGGGGTGGCGGACGATGGACCCCGCGAGCGTCGCGGAGCGCTGGGGTGCGAGCCTGGCCCCGGACCACGTTCACGTCGTCACGGTGCCGCGCGAGCGCCGCGATCCCGACGAGCTGTGGGACCGCTTCGCAGCCGCCTGTGACCTGACTTCGACATCGGACGACCTGAACCTGGGAGTGGGCCTCGTGAACGAGTCGCTGGGAGTGACCGCGGCCGAGCTGCTGCGCCGCGTCAACGAGCGGATCGGGCCGCCGATCGAGGGCAGCCGTGAGCAGGCCAAGTGGCTGCGCGACACCCTCGCCCACGGGGTGCTCGCCCGACTGGGCTCCGAGCCGATTCAGATCAACGACCGCCAGCTCGACGACGCCCAGCGACAGGCCAACAGGTCCGTCCAGCGGGTCGACGAGGCCGGGTACGACGTACGCGGTGACCTCGACGACCTGGCCCCGAGCCGCGGCGCGGGCCGGTCGCCGGAGGACGTCACCGACGCCGAGCTCCTCGACACGGCCCTCGACACGATCGTGCAGCTCCTCCTGCTGGTGCGCGAGCGCTCGCAGCGCGGTGCCCCGGCCGATGATGCTGACGTCCCAGGTGGTCGACTGCGTCGAGCTGCCCGAGCGACGGCGCAGCGGACCAGCGCGCCGTACCTCCGGCACCGTGCCGCGGCCAGCGAGCGACGGATCGCCGAGCTGGAGGAGATCGTGGCGGCCGACCGTGCGCTGCACCTGCGCGTCGCCGCGCTGCAGGACGTCGTCACCGAGCTGCTGCTTCCGCTCGGGGACCGCGACGCGGAGATCACCGGCCGTGCGTTGAGGCGCTATCACCGGGACTCGGTGTGAAGAGCCCGGCAGGCCTCCTGCGGCAGGCCGCCGACGGCACCGGTCTCACCGATGCGCTGCGCCAGCGCCAGGCGGTCGAGTCGCTGGCGGTCGCGGTCGGCGAGAACGCCCGCCTCGCGGAGCTCCTCGAGGACCAGGTCGCCGAGCTGGAGCGCAGCCTGGTCCCCGTGCTGGAGGCCGACCAGCGGGCGAGGCAGCGATGAGCCACGCGAGCGGGCACGCGGTCGCGCTGTCGGTGGTCGTGCCCTGCTACAACGAGGAGGAGTCGCTCCCGGCGTTGGTGAAGGTGCTCGGCGAGGTGCTGCCGGGCGTGGCCGAGACGTTCGAGGTCATCCTCGTCGACGACGGCAGCCGGGACCGCACCCTCGAGATGCTGCGTGAGGTCAACGCCGCGGACCAGCGCTTCCGCTACCTCGCACTGAGCCGCAACTTCGGCAAGGAGTCGGCGATGCTGGCCGGCCTGAGCCAGGCCCGCGGCGCCGCCGTGGCGATCATGGACGGCGACCTCCAGCACCCGCCACAGCTCCTGGAGCAGATGGTCCCGCTGCTGGGCGAGGGCTACCACCAGGTGGTCGCGCGCCGTACGCGCGAGGACGACCCGGTCTTCCGCACCTTCCTGTCCCGGCTCTACTACCGGATGATCAACCGGCTGATCGACGTCGAGCTCGAGGACGGCGTCGGTGACTTCCGGGTGCTCAGCAGCGAGGCGGTCCGCGCCCTGCTGTCGCTGGGGGAGACCAACCGGTTCTCCAAGGGGCTCTTCGCCTGGATCGGCTTCCCCACGGCGGTCGTCGACTACGAGAACGTGTCCCGCGAGGCCGGGACCACCAAGTGGCGGCTGCGCGACCTGTTCAACTACGGCCTCGACGGCGTCATCTCCTTCAACTACCGCCCGCTGCGGCTGTCCATCTGGTTCGGGCTGTTCGTGATGGTGGTGGCGATCGGGTACGCCGCATGGGTGCTCTGGGAGGCGGCGCTGCACGGCAACAGTGCTCCCGGCTACGTCACCATCATCTGTGCGGTGACCGGATTCGGCGGCGTCCAGCTGATCCTCCTCGGCGTCATCGGGGAGTACCTCGGACGCATCTACGCCGAGACCAAGCGCCGCCCGCTCTTCCTGCTCCGCGAGAGCAGCGAGGGGCCGCGCCGTACCCCGATCACGGTCGAGCTCGGCCCCGACCACGACGCCCACCTCCACGAAGAGCGCTGATGACGACGACAGAGACAGCGCCGGTGCGGCGCGCGCCCGCTCGCCGGGCCGTGACCGTGACACGCGGCCGCGGCCGGTGGCTGTGGCCGCTGGCGGTCGCGCTGGTGACGGCGGCGTACGCCTGCATCCCGTACTTCGCGCACCCCTACTTCTTCCAGCGCGGCGACACCGCGGCGCAGTTCGCCCCGACGTGGTTCAACCTGGGCGAGATGGTCCGCTCGGGCCAGTGGCCACCGTGGCTCGACCCCGACGCGTGGGCCGGCGGCAACTACGCCGCCGAGGCGCTCTACGGCATCTACAACCCGCTCAACATCCTGGTCTGGCTGTGGATGTCGGCGGCGTCGGACCTGATGTTCGCGACGTTCGTCGTCAAGCTGGTCGTGCTCGTCGCTCTGGCGCTGGGCGCCTACCTGCTCGCCCGGGAGTACGGCGCGGCCGAGTGGGCGGCGGCCGTCGTCGCCACCGCACTGCCGTTCAGCGGCTTCACGCTCTACTGGGACGCCGGGTCCTGGCCGTCCGGCCTGATGGCCTTCGCCTACGCGACCTGGCTGTGGTGGGTGCTGCGGCGCTGCCTGCGCGGCGTGACCAACCCGTTCTGGGGCTTCCTGGTCGGTGTCCTCACCGTGACGCAGGGCAACCCCTACGGCACGCTCGTCGTGGTCGTGGTCGGCTTCGGGCTCGTGGTCGAGGGGCTGCTCAGCCGCAACCGCGGCGGTGTCATCCGCCTCGTGCTGACGGGGCTGTGCATCGCGGCCTTCCTGCCCCTCGTCTTCCTGCCGTTGGTGGAGACCGCCGACCTGGCCGTCCGCTCCCAGCAGGGCGCCCTGATCGAGAACAGCGGCAAGCTGCGGCCCGGGATCGGGGACCTCTTCGGGCTGAGCTCGCCGACGTTCGTGCCCGACATCCGGGCGATCACCGGCCCGATGCGCGTGCCCGCGACGTACCTCTTCTGGCTGGTGCTCCCGCTGCTGCCGTGGCTGCGGTACGCCATGCTCCGCGAGCGTGCGCGCGAGCTCAGTGGGCTCGGCGTCATCACCGTCGTCTACCTGGCGCTCACCGTCGGACCCTCGAAGCTGTGGCTCTTCCGGTGGCCGCTGCGTCTGGTCGAGTACACCTGGCTCGGCCTGGCCGTGCTCTTCGCGGTGCTGCTCAGCCAGGGACTGCAGCGCACCCACGTCCGCGCCCGGGCGCTCGGGTCGCTCGCCATCGTGCTGGGCGCCGGCTACCTGGCCTGGGCGCAGCGACCCGCGGCCGCCCATCAGGTCGCAGCCGGGGTCGTGCTGGTCATCGTGCTCGTCGGCGCGGTGCTGGCCTGGGCGCACTGGCGCGAGAAGGCCACCGCCGTCTTCGCCGCGATGTGCATCCTCGGCACCGGGGCGGTGCTCGGCCTGCAGATCCACACCTTCGGGGAGAACGCGTCGTCGCGCTACTGGCACCTGCCCCGCGACGTCGCCGCGATGCAGGAGCGGTTCGGCGACCGGGACGGCCGGGTGATGCAGTTCGCCGACCTCAAGCCGCTGCAGAAGAAGCACCCGCGCGAGCTCGTGCGTGCCTGGGACACCTTCCTGCCCGGCAGCATGTACCAGGTCGCAGGCGTCGACGCCGTCAACGCCTACACCGGCATGGGCATGCGCGTCTTCAACAGGCACTTCTGCATGGAGTACGACGGTCTCACCCAGCCGTGCGGGTACGCCAACCTGTGGAGGAAGTCGGCGGTCGCCGGCGTCCCGGTCGCCGACCTGATGAAGATCGACACCGTCGTCGTCCAGCCCGAGATGGCCGTCGGCGTCGAGATCCCGGACGGCTGGACGATCGCCGAGCAGAACGACGCCGTGCTCGTCCTGACCCGCGACGAGCCGCTGCCGTGGTCCGACTCGCGACTCAGCTGGGCTGCCGACGGCATCGAGGTCGAGTCGGCTGAGACGGTCGAGCCGCTGCACGAGCAGGTGGACATCTCGGACACCGGCGAGGGCGGCCAGCTGATCTTCGCGGCCCTCGGCTGGCCCGGGTGGCAGGCCGAGCTCGACGGCAAGCCGGTCAAGGTGTCCCGCACCAAGATCGGCATGCTCATGGTCGACGTCCCGGCGGGCTCGTCCGGCACGCTCGACGTGACCTACCGCCCCCCGGGACTCAACGTCGGTCTCGCCGCGGCGGGCCTCGGCACGATCGGCGCGCTCGCCCTGGGGCTGGTGGACTGGCGACGACGTCGTCGGCCGCGCCCCGACGAGGGTGCGATTCCTCACGTGGTCGAGGACCGGCCGAGCGAGTAAGTTACCGCTGAGTTTCACCGTCGACGAGGGGAAGACATGGGCCGCCTGTGCCAGACCGAGGGACTGAACGACGACCAGGCCGAGATCGTCAAGGCCGTGCGGACGTTCGTCGAGGAGAAGATCCTCCCCGTCGCGACCGAGCTCGAGCACGCTGACGAGTACCCCACCGAGATCGTCGAGGGCCTCAAGGAGCTCGGCATCTTCGGGCTGATGATCCCCGAGGAGTACGACGGCCTCGGCGAGTCGCTGCTGACCTACGCGCTGTGCGTGGAGGAGATCGCGCGCGGGTGGATGAGCGTCTCCGGCGTCATCAACACGCACTTCATCGTGGCCTACATGCTGATGAAGCACGGAACGGAGGAGCAGAAGCAGAAGTACCTGCCCCGGATGGCGACCGGCGAGGTCCGGGGTGCGTTCTCGATGTCGGAGCCGTCGCTCGGCTCGGACGTCGCGGCGATCAAGACCAAGGCCACCCGGACCCAGCTGGATGACGGGGCTGACGGCTACGAGATCACCGGCCAGAAGATGTGGCTGACCAACGGCGGCACCTCCACGCTGGTCGCGGTCCTGGTCAAGACCGACGAGGGCAACGAGTCGGTCTACAAGAACATGACGACGTTCCTGGTCGAGAAGGAGCCCGGCTTCGGCGAGACCGCCCAGGGCGTCACCGTGCCCGGCAAGATCGACAAGATGGGCTACAAGGGCATCGACACCACGGAGATGGTGTTCGAGGGCCACAAGATCTCGGCTGAGCAGATCCTCGGCGGTGAGCCCGGCAAGGGCTTCTACCAGATGATGGACGGCGTCGAGGTCGGCCGCGTCAACGTCGCCGCCCGCGCGGTCGGCATCGCCAACCGGGCCTTCGAGCTCGGCGCGGCGTACGCCCAGCAGCGCGAGACCTTCGGCAAGCCGATCGCCGAGCACCAGGCGATCCTCTTCCGCCTCGCGGAGATGGCGACCAAGGTCGAGACCTCCCACGCGATGATGGTCCGCGCGGCCCGCAAGAAGGACGCCGGCGAGCGCAACGACGTCGAGGCCGGGATGGCCAAGATGGTCGCCTCGGAGTACTGCAACGAGGTCGTCCAGGACTCCTTCCGGATCCACGGCGGCTACGGCTACTCCAAGGAGTACGAGATCGAGCGCCTCTACCGCGAGGCGGCGTTCATGCTCATCGGCGAGGGCACGTCCGACATCCAGAAGATGATCATCGGGCGCAGTCTCCTTAAGGAGTACAAGCTCAAGGCCTAGAGCTGCCTAGGGCTTGCGCTTGCCCCGGCCGAAGTCCGGCAGGCAGACCTTGCCCGAGGCGTCGAGGGCCAGCCTGGCCCACAGCGCCCGGTGGTCGGACACGGTCGGCGTCAGCACGCGCATGTCCTGTGGCACCAGGCCCGACTGGAGCAGGTAGTCGATCCGGCGACGTGGCGCCACCCGGGGCACCGTGAGGCCCGGCCCTGCGCCGACGGCGGCCCAGGTGTCGGAGGCGAATGACCGGGCCAGGCCCATGACAGCCGAACCCGGGCCCGTGTTGAAGTCGCCGCCGATGATCTTCGGGAGCGGGTCGGCGGTGACGATCCGCTGGATCGTCGTCATCTGGCTGAGCCGGGCGGTCGCGGACGTGTGCTGCAGATGGACGACGTACGCACTGAGCTTCGTGCCGTCGACATCGACGACCGCGTGCAGGAGGCCGCGCGGCTCGTCGCCCGGGAGTCGGGGGAGCCGGGTGTTCTCGACGCTCAGGATCGGGTAGCGGGAGAGCAGAGCGGTGCCGTACTGACCGCCCGACCTGGTGGACATGTTGGCCCCGAACGTCGAGTAGAAGCGCAGCTTCTGGCCGAGGTACGCCGGCTGGTCGACCCGTCCGGTCCGTGCCTGGTTCTTGTCCACCTCCTGCAGGAGGACGAGGTCCGGCTTCCAGGAGGCCAGGGTCGAGGCGAGCAGGTCCAGCTGGACGGTCCCGTCCGCGCCGTGGGCCGACTTGATGTTGAACGACACGACGGTGAGGCCGGTCGTGTTGCCGGGCACGCAGGTCTCGCCGCTGGCGGTGGGCAGCGGGTCGGGTGTCGGTGACCCGGTCGGAGTCACGTCGGTGGGTCCGGAGGGGCTCGGTCCGGTGGGGCGGACCCGTCTCTGTCCGGGGTCGCCGCCCTCGTCCGAGAAGTGGCCGTAGCCGACCACGACGACCGGCACGGCGATGAGCAGGAGGCCGATGGCGACCGAGGCGGCGGTGTGGGCCCAGGCGGGCCAGGACTGCTCCGAGCCGTCGTCCCCCATGGCGAGGAGGATACGTCCGGTCGGCGACTAACCTGTCGACGCCTGCGCACCGGCGTGCTTGGCTGGACGCATGACGGATTCCAACGGAACCAACGAGGACCTCAAGGCCAAGATGCGTGAGGCCCTGGACCGGAAGAACTCCAAGGAGAAGGGCGTCCACCAGGACGGCCCCTTGCAGGAGAAGGCCCACGGCTCCGAGGTCTCGGACAACGCTCCGAAGCTGCACCGCCGCAAGGCAGGCGGCGGGGGGAGCTGACCAGGGTGGGTGACATTACCCACGCGCAGCAGCGGGTGCGCAACCGCGCGCTGACGGGCAGCATGGGCGCATGCAGTTCGGACGCAGCTACGAAGAGTTCGAGGTCGGCGCGACCTACAAGCACTGGCCCGGCAAGACGGTGACGGAGTACGACGACCACCTGTTCTGCCTGCTCACGATGAACCACCACCCGTTGCACCTCGACGTGAACTACGCGACGGAGACGACGCAGTTCGGCAAGAACGTCGTGGTCGGCAACTACGTCTACTCGATCCTGCTCGGCATGAGCGTCGCGGACGTCTCAGGCAAGGCGATCGCCAACCTCGAGGTCGAGTCCCTGCGCCACGTCGCGCCGACGTTCCACGGCGACACGATCTACGGCGAGACGACGGTCCTCGACAAGACCGAGAGCAAGTCGAAGGACGACCGGGGCGTCGTGTACGTCGAGACCATCGGCTACAACCAAGACGGCACGATCGTCTGCATCTTCCGCCGCAAGGTGATGGTCCCGAAGAACAGCTACCTCGAAGCGCGTGGCGGCGAGCAGCCCGGTCGCCCGGTGCCTCGGCCGGACAAGAACTGGCGAGGCGCCGCGGACTGAGCTTGCGAAGTCCGCGTCAGCGGCGAAGGGTTGAGGAGCGTCGGGTCAGGCCTGAGCGCAGCGACGGGCTGACCGACGCGTCTCGAAACAAGGGACCCGTATCCTCCTGAGTTCACCCGGGGGATAGCCGGGATCCACCGACCGCGGCCGCGATCTTCGGCACGAACGCCGGGGCCAGCGGGATGATGCCGAGCACCAGGATCATCGGCACCGCGAACCCGATCCGCAGGTCACCGCTGCCCACGAGGCCGGTCATCACCGACCCGAGCAGCGCACCCACGTAGTTGAACTGGTTGAACCGGGCGATCACTGCGTCCACGCGGGCCTGGCGTACGGCGGGAGAGAACTCCTCGCCGCCCTCCGCCGCGCCGGCGATCCGTGCAGCCGCCGAGAAGCTCAGCGGGGCGACCACGGCCACGCCGGCACCGAGGATCGCGAAGCCGACCACTGCGACCTGCCACGTGGGGGAGAAGACCACCACCGCGAGTCCGCCCGCGCCGACCACCGCGCCGACCCGGAGGATCAGCACGACACCGAGCCGGGAGACCAGCCGGTCCCCGGCGATCCGGACCGCACCGCTGGCGAGCAGGTAGGCCAGCGCCGAGAGCGCGACGTACCGCTCCGGGGTGGTGAAGGTGTGGTCGAGGAACAGTGGTCCCCAGGTCTGCACACCCGTGTCGACCATGTAGAAGAGCACCATCGCGATGCCGACCAGGATGATCGGGCGCCAGGGCACGGCGACCTCGGTCGCCAGCTCGGTAGGCCCGTGGTCGCGGGGCAGGAACGGCCCGAACGCCACGACCAGCGGGATGAGGCCGACAAGGGCGGTGACCTGGATCGACGACTCCGCGGTCGCGAGCCCGATCACGGCGCCGATCACCCCACCGAGCGTCCAGGCGCCGTGGAACGACGGCAGGATCGGCCGGCCGTAGCGGTGCTCCAGGGCGACGGCCTGCATGTTGGTGCTGGCGTCCACGATGCCGAGCCCGATGCCGTAGCCGGCCATCCCGGCGACGAAGACGGCCGTGCTGGGCGCCAGGCAGAGTACGGCCACCGACACCCCGACGATGACCAGGCCGGTGCGCAGGAGCAGTGCGCTGTCGCGGCGCTTGGCGAGCGTCTCGGCGACCACCGAGCCGACCCCCGCCAGCAGGATCATCATCAGCAGCACCAGGGACAGCTTGACGTCGGACAGGTGCCACTTGTCCTGGAAGTCCGGGAGCCGCGTGGTGAGGCTGAGCAGGATCAGCCCCTGCGTCATGAATCCGGCGGCGGTGGCGGCACGGGCCCGCGAGTTGCGCATGGCGCATCGTGGCATGCCGTGCGGTCGGGTGCCCCAGGAGTTCCCCGGAAACGGGTGCTCAGGTGTCCCCGGTGCGCGACGATTCTCCGAGAAGCAGAAACGTGGGGGGATCAGATGGCACGCACGGGCCTACAGGCACGCCAGCGCACGACCAGGGCGATGGGCGCACGGACCGACCGGGCGGCCCCCGCTCGCCGACGGCATCTCGAGGAGCCGAAGCTCGGCGAGAAGCTGCGCTACTGGTTCGACAACAGCATGTCGCGCGGGACGTCCGCGCTGATCGCATGGCTGTGCGTCGCGACCGTCGCCCTGATCGTCGCGTTCTCGCTGATCGTCACCGTCCTCGGGCTTCGCAACCATGACAACGAGGTCGACGGCTTCGGTCGTGAGCTGATCCAGAACCTCTTCCACGCGCTCGACCCCGGCACGATCGCCGGCGACGGCACGTTCCAGTGGCGCTACCTGCTCACAATGCTGCTGCTCACCATCGCCGGCCTCTTCATCGTCAGCGCGCTGATCGGCGTCATCGCGACCGGCATCGACGCGAAGCTGGCCGACCTGCGCCGCGGTCGCTCCACGGTCCTGGAGAAGGACCACACCGTCATCCTCGGCTGGTCGGACTCCATCTTCACGATCGTCCGCGAGCTGACCCTTGCGAACGAGAGTCGCCGGAAGCCGGTGATCGTCGTCCTCGCCGACCGCGACAAGGTCGAGATGGAGGAGATCCTGCGCGCGAAGATCCCCGACCTGCGCGGCACGCGCGTGATCTGCCGGTCCGGCTCGCCCATGGACCTCGACGACCTCGCTCTCAGCAGCCACCCGAGCGCCAGGTCTGTGATCCTCCTGGCCCCGGAGACCTCCGACGACCCGGACAGCGAGGTCATCAAGACCCTCCTCGCGCTGACCCACGCCGGCCCCGACGGGCCCCGCATCGTCGCGGAGATCCGCAACCCCACCAACCTCGAGGCCGCCCGGCTGGTCGGCGCCGATCGCACCGTCCTGCTCGACATCCGCGAGACCGTCGCGAAGCTCGTTGTGCAGACCTCACGGCAGTCCGGCGCCGCCGCTGTCTACACCGAGCTCTTCGACTACGGCGGCGACGAGATCTACTTCCTCGACGGCCACGCGCTGCCCGCGGACGCGACGTACGCCGACGCGCTGCTCGCCTACGAGCTGGCCGGCGTGATCGGCGTGATCTCCCCGGACGGTCCGAAGCTGAACCCGCCGCCGGAGACGCCGATGGCCGGCTGCACGCTGATCGTCGTCGCCGAGGACGACTCGACGCTGCGCGGGGAGCCCGACGCGCTGGTCCGCCCGGACCTGACTCGTCTGGGGACGTCCTTCGGCTTCGACGACCACCCGACCAGGGCCGTGCTGGTCGGCTGGAACGAGCGGGCGCCGATCGTGCTGCGCGAGCTCGACAAGTACGCGCCGCCCGGATCCGGGCTGACCGTCGTCACGTCGTACGGGCCGGAGCAGCTGCCTGAGATGGCGAACCTCGACGTCCACGTCGTCAGCGCCTCGACGACTGACCGGGCCACTCTCGAGCGGCACGTCACCGCCGACCTCGACCAGGTCATCGTGCTCTGCTACTCCGACGACCTCGAGGCCCAGGCGGCCGACGCCCGCACCCTCGTCACTCTGCTGCACGTGCGCGACATCCTGGCCAAGATGGACGCGGCCACCCCGGTCGTCAGCGAGATGCTCGACGACCGCAACCGGGTGCTCGCCCAGGTCGCGCACGTCGACGACGTCGTCGTCAGCGGCGAGATCGTCAGCCTGCTCGTCACCCAGCTGTCCGAGGACCACCGGCTCGAGGCGGTGTTCAGCGAGCTGCTCGGCGACGAGGGCAGTGAGATCTATCTCCGCCCCGCCGAGTGGTACGTCGAGCCGGGCGCCGAGGTCGACTTCGCCACCGTCCTCGCCGGTGCGGCCCGCCGCGGTGAGACCGCGATCGGCTACAAGTCCGAGGCGCTGTCGGACGGCACCAGCAGCTTCGGTGTGCGGGTCAACCCGGCCAAGTCGGAGACGTTCCGGGTGATCCCCGGCGACCGGGTGATCGTGCTCGCGGAGGAGTGAGGGCGCTAGTTTCTCCGGCATGCTGTTTCCCGAGTCGCGGCGCGCCCTCGAGCTGGTCGCCGGTGAGACCCCCGTCTGGACCGACGGCTACGACATCGCCGCGGCGCGGGCGGAGGCCCGGGCCGCGGCGGCTGCCGAACCGCGAGAGGACGTCGCGGAGGTGCGCGACCTGGACGCCGACGGCGTGCCGGTGCGTCTCTACCGCCCGTCGTCCGACCGGTCGGGCTCGGTCGTCGTGCACCTGCACGGTGGCGGGTTCGTCTTCAACGACGTCGATGTGCACGACGCGGCCGCGCGCCGGCTCGCGAACCGGACCGGGATGTCGGTGCTCAGCGTCGACTACCGCCGACCACCGGAGCACCGCTTCCCGGCGGCGCCCGACGATGTCTCGACGGTCGTCGGCTGGCTCGACCGCGAGGCCGACGGGCTCGGGTTGAGCGGCCCGTCGTACGTCCACGGCGACAGCGCGGGCGCCAACCTGGCGCTGGTGGCCGCCCTGCGCCATCCCGGCCGGTTCGCCGCGGCCGTGCTGATCTACCCGTTCCTCGACCCGCAGGCCGGCTTCGACAGCTACCGGACCAGCGCCGACGGCTTCGACCCGCGCGAGGCGGCCTGGTACTGGGCGCAGTACGCCGCGTCTCCCGCCGATCTCGACGACCCGGACCTGGCGCCGCTGCTCTCCGACCGGCTTGCGACCCTCCCGCCGACGCTGGTCGTCACCGCCGAGCACGACCCGCTGTGGGGCGAGGGCGAGCACCTCGCCGGCCTGCTCGCGGCGGCCGGCGTCGCGGTCACGGCAACCCGCTACCTGGGGCAGCTGCACGGGTTCTGGCGGCACGCCGCGGTCTTCCCCGCGGCCGAGGCGCTGCTGCGCCAGACCGCTGCGTTCCTGGACCAGCAGGGCTGAGAGAATGCCGTCATGCGCGTGCACCTCGGCTGCGACCATGCCGGACTCGACCTCAAGGACCACCTGACCGCCTGGCTCACCGAGCACGGCTACGAGCCGGTCGACCACGGCCCGTTCTGGTACGACGCCGAGGACGACTACCCGGTCTTCTGCCTCCGCGCGGCGACCGCCGTCGCCGAGGAGCGCGCCGCGGGCCAGGACAGCCTCGGCGTCGTGATCGGTGGCTCCGGCAACGGTGAGCAGATCGCCGCCAACAAGGTCGCCGGCATCCGCTGCGCACTCGCCTGGTCGGAGGAGACCGCACTGCTCGGCCGCCAGCACAACGACGCCAACGTCGTCGCCGTCGGCGGCCGGATGCACTCGCTGGACGACATGACGCGGTTCGTGGAGCTGTTCCTCGCCGAGCCGTTCTCCGGCGCCGAGCGTCACCAGCGCCGGATCGACCAGCTGACGGCGTACGAGGGGAGCGGTGCCCTGCCGCCGCTGCCCGCGCGCCCGGCGGCCGACTCGGCTGGCGATGCCTGAGGGGCACACCCTCCACCGTCTGGCCGGTGAGCTGACCGAGACGTTCGGCGGTCAGGTCGTCGAGGTGAGCAGCCCGCAGGGGCGGTTCGCCGGCTCCGCAGCGCTCCTCGACGACCAGGTGCTCGTCGGGGCCGAGGCGTGGGGCAAGCACCTCTTCGTGGAGTTCCCCGAGGACCGGTTCGTGCACGTCCACCTGGGCCTCTACGGCAGGTTCGACGTGTACGCCGACGTCCCTGTCGTACCCGACCCGGTCGGTCAGGTCCGGGTCCGGCTGGCTACCGACAGCTCGTACGCCGACCTGCGCGGCGCGACCGCGTGCGAGCTGCTCACGCGAGCCGAGCGTGACGTCGTCGTGGCTCGCTCCGGACCGGATCCGCTCCGCGCGGACGCCGACCCGGCCATCGCGTGGGAGCGGATCCGGCGGAGCAAGGCACCGATCGGCGGCCTGCTGATGGACCAGTCGGTGCTGGCGGGCGTCGGCAACGTCTATCGCGCGGAGGTGCTGTTCCGACACCGGATGGACCCCTACCGGCCGGGCAACACGCTTCGGATCGGGCAGTGGCGCGCGATCTGGGACGACCTCGTCGTGCTCATGCAGGAGGGCGTGCGCACCGGGCGGATCGACACGGTCCGGCCCGCGCACACGCCCGAGGCGATGGACCGGCCGCCGCGCCGCGACGACCACGGGGGCGAGGTCTACGTCTACCGGCGCAACGGGATGCCCTGTCACGTCTGCGGCCGCGCCGTACGCACTGCTGAGCTGCAGGGCCGGAACCTCTTCTGGTGCTCCCAATGCCAGCGCAGGTACCGGTCGCGAGCACTACAGTGAGCCCACCCCAGGACGAGGATCGACCGACCATGACCGCTCGCGGCGACGCGGACCGGGCCGCCCGCCCGTCCAAGCTGAAGGTCGCGCGCCGGCGACCGCGGTTGGTGCCGCGAGGCAACCGGACGCTCACGCTGCTCGTTGCGCTGACCGTCGTCGCGACCATGGTGGTGCTGATCTGGCCGACGAACGCGCCGATGACGGTCCTGATCGTGCCGCTGCTGCTCGGCAGCCTGCTGCTCGGCCCGCGGCAGCTGCCGTGGTTCGTGGTGTTCGTGATGGTGATGCTGATGCTCGCCATCGTGCGACAGCGCGAGATCACCCCGCGGATCGTCCTGGCGATCACGGTCCTCTACCTGCTCTGCTTCATCGTGCTGCTGACGTCCTTCCGGCGCTCCCGGCTCGGGGTCGCGGGCGTGCAGGGAGAGTCGATGCTCGTCGACCTCCGTGACCGGATCCTCAGCCAGGGCAAGATCCCGGAGCTTCCGGACACCTGGTTGACGGAGACCGCGCTCCGCTCGGCCGGCGGTACGCCGTTCGCCGGCGACTTCATCGTCTCGGTCGGCACCCCCGGTGCCGACCGCCTGGAGATCGTCGTCGTGGACGTGTCCGGGAAGGGCGAGCAGGCCGGCACCCGCGCGCTGTTGTTGTCGGGTGCCTTCGGTGGACTGCTCGGCGCCCTGCCCCCGGCGGACTTCCTGCCCGCGGCCAACGAGTACCTGCTGCGCCAGGGCTGGGAGGAGGGCTTCGCGACCGCTGCTCATCTCTCGCTCGACCTGGTCACCGGCGCCTTTGAGGTCCGCACCGCCGGGCACCCCCCGCCGGCCCAGCTGGACGCCGGGTCCGGACGCTGGACCGTGCACGAGGGGGAGGGGCCGGTCCTCGGCCTGATCGAGGACGCCGAGTTCCTGACCATCGCGGGTGTGCTGCGCCCCGGCGATGCACTGCTCCTCTACACCGACGGCATGGTCGAGACCCCGAAGCGCGACATCAGCCTCGGCATCGACCGGATGCTCGGTCAGGCCGAGAGTCTGCTGCGCGGAGAGTTCGACGGAGGAGCGGACCGATTGGTCGACTCGCTCGGCTCCCGCAACGACGACCGAGCGCTGGTGCTGATCCACCGACGCTGAGCGACCGGCGTCCCGGTTGGGATCAGGACCCTCGGATGTGGCACGATTGCACCCGCTCTGGGGCCTCGGCCCCGGGCTCGCGGATGTAGCTCAATGGTAGAGCTCCAGTCTTCCAAACTGATTACGCGGGTTCGATTCCCGTCATCCGCTCCAAGCAGGGTCCTGAGCGTGCTCCACTCACGCTCGGGACCCCACTTGGCGGGGCGTAGCGTAGTGGCTAGCGCGCCTGCTTTGGGAGCAGGAGATCGCAGGTTCGAGTCCTGTCGCCCCGACTGAACCAAGTACCACCTCCCAGCACCACCACCGAAAAGTAGGAGAAAGCCTGTGAAGAGCGCCGTCGAGACCTTGAGCCCGACCCGGGCCAAGCTGACCGTCGAGGTGCCCTTCGAGGAGCTCAAGCCGAGCCTCGACGCGGCGTACAAGACGATCGCCAAGCAGATCAACGTCCCCGGCTTCCGCCGCGGCAAGGTCCCGCCGGCTGTCATCGACCGTCAGGTCGGCCGCGGCGCCGTCCTCGACCAGGCGATCAACGAGGTCGTCCCGCAGAAGTACGCCGAGGCGCTCCAGGCCAACGACCTCCAGCCGCTCGCGCAGCCGGAGATCGAGGTGACCAAGTTCGAGGACAACGAGGCACTCGAGTTCACCGCCGAGGTGGACGTGAAGCCCGAGATCAAGCTCCCGACGTACGACGGCGTCACTGCCTCCGTCGAGGCCATCGAGATCAGCGACGAGGACGTCACCGAGCAGGTCGAGGCGCTGCGTGAGCGGTTCGCCACCCTGATCGACGTCGAGCGCCCGGCCGCGGACGGCGACTTCGTCGTCATGGACCTCAAGGCGACCAAGGACGGCGAGGTCGTCGACGGCGCCGAGGTGTCCGGCATGTCCTACCGTGTGGGTCGCGGGGGCATGATCGACGGTCTCGACGAGGCGCTGGTCGGCCTGGCCGCCGGCGACGAGAAGGTCTTCACCTCCCAGCTCGTGGGCGGTGACCTGGTCGGCGAGGGCGTCGACGTCGCTGTCGCCGTCACCCAGGTGCAGGAGCAGGAGCTCCCGGAGCTCGACGACGAGTTCGCCCAGCTGGCCTCGGAGTACGACACGGTCGCCGAGCTGACCGAGGACGTGCGGGAGCGGCTGGGCCGCGGTCGCCGCCTCGAGCAGGCCGCCGCCGCGCGCGACGCCGTCCTGGAGGCGCTGCTGGAGTCGGTCGACATCCCGCTGCCCGAGACCATCGTCACCGACGAGCTCAACGCCCGTCGCACCAGCTTCGAGCAGCAGCTCGCGTACGCCGGCGTCACGATGGAGAAGTACCTCGAGGACGAGGGGCAGACCCAGGAGGAGTTCGAGGCCGACCTCGAGCGCCGGGTGCGCGACGCCGTGACCGCCCAGTTCATCCTGGACGAGATCGCTCAGGTCGAGGAGTTCGGCATCGACCAGCAGGAGCTCTCCGAGCACATGGTCCGCAAGGCCCAGCAGTCCGGTGAGGACCCGCAGGAGTTCGCGAACCACATGTTCGAGCACAACCACATCCCGGAGCTGGTGCAGGAGATCCTGCGCGGCAAGGCGCTCGCCCGCATCGTCGAGTCGGCCGTCGTCACGGACGCCTCCGGCAACGTCGTCGAGCTCAAGAACCTCCGCCCCGACGGCACCATCGGTGAGCCGGAGGCCGAGGTCGCCGACGTCGAGACCGCCGAGCCCGCCGAGGAGGAGAAGGCCGAGGCCTGATCCCTGCGCCCACTTCCGGGCAACGTCGTACGCCGACCCGCCAGGTCTGACCCGGCGGGTCGGTGTCATTTCGGGCAGGGGAGCTGGCGGCCGAAACCTGCCGACGCGCCGTTGCGGCAATGGCGTGTCGGCGGGTTTCCCCGGGCGGCCGGGGAAACCCGCCGCACGGACCTCGCCACCACCCCATACCGCGGGTATGGTCACGCCATGAGCCAGCGCGCATCGGGGCCGGGCGTGCTCGACGCCCTGTCGCTCCTGACCGAGGTCACCGACGAGCTCGTGCTGCGCGGCGTCCGCGACACCCACGACGCCTGGGCGGACCGGTTCGGCGGCTACCCCGGGCGCGCGATCACCAGCGCGGTGTACGCCGGGGTGGGGCTCGGCCTGCGTGCCGCGGCCACCGGGCTCGACCGGGCCGGTGCCGCCGGGATCGGCCCGCGCCTGGACCAGGGGCCGCGCGGCCGGTTCGTCCGCTCGGCCGTCAACGGGCTGATCGGCGACAGCCTGGCCGTGGAGCGACCGCGGCTGGCGATCACGATGGCGGTGCGGGTCGACGGGCGCGACGTCCCGCTGACGCCCGAGGACCTGGCCGCCGGGTTCCCCAGCGCGACGGGTCGCGTCGTGGTGCTCCACCACGGGCTCTGCGAGAACGAGTCCTACTGGGAGCGCGGCCGCGAGCGCGTCGGCACGACGTACGCCGAGACGTTGGTGGACCTCGGCTGGACGCCGGTCTTCCTGCGCTCCAACACCGGGCTGACCGTGCGTGAGAACGGTGCCGCGCTGACCAGCCTGATGGACCGCCTGGTCGTCGCCTGGCCCGTCCCGGTCACGCAGGTCGCGCTCGTCGGCCACTCGATGGGCGGCCTGATCGTCCGGGCAGCGGGCGCGGTCGCGAGCGACCACCCCCGGCCCTGGACGGAGCTCGTCTCCGACGTCATCACGCTCGGGACACCGCACCTCGGCGCCCCGATCGCGCGGGGGATCGGGCACGGTGCGCGAGGGCTCGCGCGGCTCCCGGAGACCGCGGCGTTCGGTCGGATCCTGGACCGGCGCTCGGTCGGTGTCCACGACCTGGTGGACGGCCTGGCCGAGGATGTGCCGCCGCTTCCCCGCGCCCGCTACCGGCTCGTCGCCGCCACGCTGACCGAGCGGGAGCGGCACCCCGTCGGCCACGTCGTCGGCGACCTGTTGGTGCGGCCGCCGTCGGCGTACGGCCGGGACCGGCGCGGGGGAGAGCTGTTCCCGGGCGCCGATGTGCTGCACCTGGGGCGGACCGACCACTTCGGCCTGCTCAACCACCCCGACGTCCACCAGGCGCTGCGCGAGTGGCTCTCGAGCTGAAATCCGCTGTTGGCGAACAGGGGGTGGTTGGCCGTGGAACTGTCGGCTCTTGCGGCTAGGGTCGCTTCCGTGACCCAGTACTCCAGCTCCTCCTCGCACCCGGGGACCCATCAGCCGCAGCTCAACGGTGGCGGCGGGATGAACGGCCTCGACGACCACATCTACCAGCGCCTCCTGCGCGAGCGGATCGTCTTCCTCGGCTCCGAGGTGCGCGACCAGAACGCCAACGCGATCTGCGCCCAGCTGCTGCTGCTGTCGGCCGAGGACCCCGAGGCCGACATCTTCCTGCACATCAACAGCCCGGGTGGCTCGGTCGACGCCGGCATGGCGATCTACGACACCATGAACTACATCCCCAACGACGTCGCGACGGTCGGTATGGGCCTGGCCGCGTCGATGGGCCAGTTCCTGCTCTGCGCCGGCACCAAGGGCAAGCGCTACGCCCTGCCGCACGCGCGGATCATGATGCACCAACCCTCTTCGGGCATGGGTGGCTCCGCGTCCGATATCAAGATCCAGGCGCAGCAGTCGCTGCACATCAAGAAGGTGCTGCTCGACCTGATCTCCGAGCACACCGGCCAGCCGATCGAGCAGGTCATCGCCGATGCCGACCGCGACCGCTGGTTCACCGCCGAGCAGGCGCTCGAGTACGGCCTGGTCGACCAGGTCGTCAAGAGCGCTCGCGAGGCCGCAGACGAGGGCCGGCCCGCCCGGCAGAAGGACTGACGCATGAACTACTACATCCCGCAATGGGAAGAGCGCACGTCCTACGGCTTCCGCCGCATCGACCCCTACGCCAAGCTGTTCGAGGACCGCATCATCTACCTCGGCACGCCGATCTCGGACGACGTCGCCAACGCGGTGATCGCCCAGCTGATGTGCCTGGAGTCGATGAACCCCGACCAGGACATCCAGATCTACATCAACAGCCCCGGTGGCTCGTTCACCGCGCTGACGGCGATCTACGACACGATGAACTTCATCAAGCCGGACGTGCAGACCGTGTGCATCGGCCAGGCGGCCTCGGCGGCCGCGATCCTGCTCGGCGCGGGTGCCCGCGGCAAGCGGATGGCGCTGCCCAACAGCCGCATCCTGATCCACCAGCCCTACACCGAGGGCACGTTCGGCCAGACCTCCGACATCGAGATCCAGGCCAACGAGATCCTGCGGATGCGCGAGCTGCTCGAGAAGATGATCAGCGACCACAGTGGCCGGCCGATCGAGCAGGTGAGCCGCGACATCGAGCGCGACAAGATCCTGACCGCCGCGCAGGCCGTGGAGTACGGCCTGATCGACGCTGTGATCGAGTCTCGCAAGGCCGCTCCAGCGCTTGCCTGACCCCGACGGCGCCCGTGTCCATCCCCTGAACGGGGGTGGCACGCGGTACCGTCAAGGGGGCTTTCGGGCCCCGGACCCGCACAACTGCTGCATCAGCTCGAAGTAGGGCTCGACTTACCGGAGGATGACCGCCCGTGGCACGTATCGGTGACGGAGGCGACCTGCTGAAGTGCTCTTTCTGCGGGAAGAGCCAGAAGCAGGTCAAGAAGCTCATCGCCGGCCCCGGCGTCTACATCTGCGACGAGTGCATCGACCTCTGCAACGAGATCATCGAAGAGGAGCTCAACGAGGGCGCCGAGGTCAGCCTCGACGAGCTGCCCAAGCCCCGGGAGATCTTCGAGTTCCTCAACTCCTACGTGATCGGCCAGGAGCAGGCGAAGAAGTCGCTCGCGGTCGCCGTCTACAACCACTACAAGCGGGTGCAGGCGGGCATTCAGCCCCTGTCGGGCAAGCACAGCAAGGAGGAGGTCGTCGAGGTCGCGAAGTCCAACATCCTCGTGATCGGACCGACCGGCTGTGGCAAGACCTACCTCGCGCAGACGCTCGCGCGGATGCTCAACGTCCCCTTCGCGATCGCCGACGCCACCGCCCTGACCGAGGCCGGCTACGTCGGTGAGGACGTCGAGAACATCCTGCTCAAGCTGATCCAGGCCGCCGACTACGACGTCAAGAAGGCCGAGACAGGGATCATCTACATCGACGAGATCGACAAGGTGGCCCGCAAGGCCGAGAACCCGTCGATCACGCGCGACGTCTCGGGAGAGGGCGTCCAGCAGGCGCTGCTGAAGATCATCGAGGGCACGACCGCCTCGGTGCCGCCGCAGGGCGGTCGCAAGCACCCGCACCAGGAGTTCATCCAGATCGACACCACCAACATCCTCTTCGTGGTGGGTGGTGCCTTCGCCGGGCTCGAGCACATCGTCGAGCAGCGGGTGGGCAAGAAGACGCTGGGCTTCACCGCCGAGGTGCGCGGCCAGGTCGAGCGCGACGCCGAGGACCTGCTCTCGCAGGTGCGGCCCGAGGACCTGACCAAGTTCGGCCTGATCCCGGAGTTCATCGGCCGACTCCCGCTGATCGCGAGCGTGACCAAGCTCGACCGCCCGGCCCTGGTGCAGATCCTCACCGAGCCGCGCAATGCGCTGGTCAAGCAGTATCAGAAGCTCTTCGAGCTCGACGGCGTCGATCTCGAGTTCACCACCGAGGCCATCGAGGCGATCGCCGACAACGCGATGGAGCGGGGCACCGGCGCCCGCGGCCTGCGCGCGATCATCGAGGAGGTCCTCCTCCACGTGATGTACGACGTGCCCTCGCGCGGCGATGTCGCCAAGGTGATCGTGACCGGTGAGGTAGTGACCGACGGCGTGGCGCCGACCCTGGTGCCCCGCGAGTCCGAGTCCAAGAAGAAGAAGTCCGCGTAAGCGGACGCGCCAGCGGCCGCGTGTACGCGGAGATCGAGCAAGCGGCTCGACCGAGGAACGAGGTCGCGACCCGCGTGTTGAGATCCCGGACAGTCACGGACGAGCACGACCATCCCGCGTGCCCATCCCGCGTGACCACCGCGAGGTCAACACACCCCCTGCGGACCACCCTGGCGGACCACCCCACCTAGCCCATCTGGGCCATTTGTGGCCGAAACCGGCCTGGGGGTTTGGCGCCCGGCGGTCCAGACCGGAAAACTCTGACGCGAAGCGTCCGATTCTCGGCGGGCGCGCTGAAGCGGGAGGGTCCACATGCGGTCTGAGCACCGAGCGCCATTCGTGGCCTCGATCGTCGTGGTGCTGGCGTGCATCGGCGTGATGGCTCACGCCGTCCGGACCGACGCGCTGGGCGGGTTCGCCCGACACACCCCGATGGGCCTGATCGCCGGCACCGTCCTGCAGCCCAAGTCGGCGGTAGGCGCCGACGCCGCGCCGGTGATTCCCTCGGCGACGGAGACCAGCAAGGCTCCGACCCCTCCCGCCACGACCTCGAGCAAGCCGCAGCGCCCCGTGAAGAAGGGTCACGCTCCCGCCGGCGCGCAGGGCAGCTCCCAGGGCGGCCGGCAGAGCCACACGAAGGTCCACACGTCGACGCAGCCAGGCGGAGGGACCCACTCGGGCACGCCGCAGCCGCCGGCGTCGCAGACGCCCGACCCGGTCTCCGTGAAGCCGTCCCCGATCGCGGCGCCGATCCCGACGCCGACCCCGCCTCCGGTCTCAGCGCCGCCGCCGGCCCCGACGCCGACCCCCGCACCGACCCGCCCGGGCCGCGGGCCGGCGTACGGACAGGGTCCTGGGCGCGACCTGACCAACGCCATCGCCTCGGCGATCACCGCAGCGCTCAGCAACGCCCGCGACCACAGCGACGGGTACGGGTCGCTGGACCATGAGTCCGACGACGACTCCCACGGCTACGGCCACGACAATGGCCATGACAACAGCTATGACAACGGGCGCTCCGACGACGGCCGCGGCGGCCGCGGCGATCACCGCAGCTGGCGCTGATCTGCTCCGAGGGCGTCAGCCCTCGGCGACGGGTGCGAGCTCGGCTTCGACGGTGATCTCGGTCGCGCCCTCGACGGGCGTGAACACCAGGTCTCCGACGATCTTGCCGGTCTTGCGCAGGTCGTCGGCGGCGAGCTCGGCGGCTGCGACCAGGGCCTGAGGCCCGCGGATGTCCACGCGGGACAGCTCGGCGCGCATGCCGACCTTGGCCGTCGACTTCGCGCCGCGGATGCCGACCAGGGCGGCCGCTACCGCGTCGAGGGCCACCGCGTCGGACGCGGCGGCCGAGCCCAGCTCGGTGACCGTCGGCCAGCTGGCGAGGTGGATCGAGCCCTCCTGCCACCACGACCAGACCTCCTCGGTCACGTAGGGCAGGAACGGCGCGAGCAGCCGCAGCTGCACGTCGAGCGCGATCGCGAGGGTGGCCTTGGCCGAGACGGTGGCGGCGCCACCCTCCTCGTCGTACGCCCGGGCCTTGACCAGCTCGAGGTAGTCGTCGCAGAACGCCCAGAAGAACTTCTCGGCGGTCTCGAGGGCGGTGGTGTAGTCGTAGGCCTCGAACGCGTCGGTCGCGGTCCGGACCACCTCGGCGAGCCGTCCCAGCAGGGCACAGTCGACGGGCTCGGAGACCTCGAACGGGTTGACGCCGCTCGCGCCGACGCCACCGAGGACGAACTTCGAGGCGTTGAGGACCTTCATCGCCAGCCGGCGGCCGACCTTCATCTGGGTCTCGTCGAACGGCGAGTCCAGGCCGGGCCGGGCCATCGCGGCCCGCCAGCGGACGGCGTCCGCGCCGAACTTGTCGAGGATCTCGGTCGGGACCACCACGTTGCCCTTGGACTTGGACATCTTCTTGCGGTCCGGGTCGAGGATGAACCCGGAGACCAGGGCGTGCGACCAGGGAGCGGCGTGGTTCTCGAAGTGCGCGCGGACGACGCGGGAGAAGAGCCAGGTGCGGATGATGTCGTGCGCCTGGGTGCACAGATCCATCGGGAAGACCCGCTGCCACAGGTCGTCGTCGGACTCCCAGCCGCCGGCGATCTGCGGCGTCAGGGACGACGTCGCCCAGGTGTCCATCACGTCGGGGTCGCCGATGAAGCCGCCCGGCTGGGCGCGTTGCGATTCGTCGTACCCACCTGGGACGTCCGTCGACGGGTCGATCGGCAGGTCGGCCTCGCGGGGGAGGAGCGGGTGGTCGTAGTCGGGCTCGCCCTCGGCGTCCAGCGCGTACCAGACGGGGAACGGGATGCCGAAGAAGCGCTGCCGCGAGATCAGCCAGTCGCCGTTGAGGCCGCCGACCCAGTTGTCGTAGCGGTGCTTCATGTGGCCCGGGATCCACCGGATCTCGGCGCCCCGGTCGAGCATCTCGCCGCGCAGGCCGGCGTCGCGGCCGCCGTTGCGGATGTACCACTGGCGGGTCGCGACGATCTCGAGCGGCTTGTCGCCCTTCTCGTAGAAGTTCGTCATCCGCTGGGTGGGCTTGGGCTCGCCGTCCAGGTCTCCGGACTCGCGCAGGGCGGCGACGACCGCCTCGCGGGCGGAGAAGGCGGTCTTGCCCTTGAGCTCCTCGTACGCCGCCGCAGCGGTCGGGCTGCTCAGCCACTCGGGGGTCTCGCGGGACATCCGGCCGTCGCGGCCGATCAGGGTGCGCACGGGCAGGTCGAGCTCGCGCCACCAGGTGACGTCGGTGAGGTCGCCGAACGTGCAGCACATGGCGATGCCGGCGCCCTTGTCCATCTCGGCGGCGGGGTGCGCGCGGACCGGGATCTCGACGCCGAAGACCGGGCTGGTCACGGTGGTCCCGAACAGCGCCTGGTATCGCTCGTCGTCGGGGTGCGCGATCAGGGCGACGACGCTGGGGATCAGCTCCGGCCGGGTGGTCTCGATGTAGACGGGCTCGCCGTCCCTCCCGTCTGTCGGCTGAGTGTGGAACGCGACCCGGTGGTAGGCGCCGGCGTACTCGCGTGCCTCGAGCTCGGCCTGGGCGACGGCGGTCTGGAAGGTGACGTCCCAGAGGGTCGGTGCCTCCTGGAGGTAGGCCTCGCCGCGGGCGAAGTTGCGCAGGAACGCGCGCTGGCTGACGGTCTGCGACTTGGCGCCGATCGTCGTGTAGTGCTGCTTCCAGTCGACCGAGAGGCCGAGGGTGCGCCAGAGCTGCTCGAAGACCTGCTCGTCCTGCTCGACCAGCTGCTCGCAGAGCGCGATGAAGTTGGGTCGGCTGATCGGGATCTGCTTCTTGGCGTCAGGCTTCTCGGGCGGGGTGAAGTCGGCGTCGTACGGCAGCGACGGATCGCACCGGACGCCGAAGTAGTTCTGCACGCGGCGCTCGGTCGGCAGGCCGTTGTCGTCCCACCCCATCGGGTAGAAGACGGACTTGCCGCGCATCCGCTGGAAGCGGGCGATCAGGTCGGTGTGGGTGTAGCTGAACACGTGGCCGACGTGCAGGCTGCCGCTCACGGTCGGCGGCGGGGTGTCGATCGAGTAGACGTTCTCGCGCGGCTGGGTGCGGTCGAAGGCGTAGGTGTCCTGCGCCTTCCAGCGCTCGCTCCAGGTGGCCTCGAGGCCCTCGAGCGCAGGCTTCTCGGGTACGACGACGGCGCGTCGATCGGCGCTGGTCGTCTCCGTGGCCTGGCTCTGCGTGTCGGTCATGGTCGAAATCCTAGGGCGCGGCCGCTCCACGGGAGAAACCGGTTGTGACCGTGGGCATTGGGCTGGCTGACTTCGGTCATGGTCTCCCGCGTCGACTTCACCGATGATCCCCAGCAGTTCCTGGCCACGGTCGGCCCGTTCCTGGCGGCCGACCCGGTCGTCACGACCGTGATCGCGACGGTCACGCAACGCCTGGCAGAGCGCGGCGGCGGCGACGCGCCGTACCTCTGGTGGGCCGTCGCGCGCGACGGCGGGGACCACGTCGTAGGGGTCGCGATGCGCACCGCGCCGTTCGCGCCGCACCCCCTCTACGTGCTGTCGATGCCCGACGACGCCGCGCTCGGGCTCGCCCGGTCGCTGCACGAGCGCGGCGAGGAGGTCGGCGGGGTCAACGGGGCGCTGCCGGCGGCGCGACTGGTGGCCGAGGAGTACGCCCGGCTGTCCGGCGGGGAGGTCAGCGTCCACGAGCACACCCGGCTCTTCGAGCTCGGCGACCTGGTCGAGCCGCCGGCGCCGCCCGGGCGGCTGCGGCCGGCGGCGCGCGACGACGCCGAGCTGTGCCTGGCGTGGTTCCGGGACTTCGCGCAGGCGGCCGCAGACCAGGCCGGCCGGATCGAACCGCACGCCATGGAGGAGTTCTCCATGGAGGAGATGCTGGTGCGGATCGACGACGGCGTCATCTGGCTCTGGGAGGACGAGGCCGGCGAGGTCGTCCACCTGACCGGTGCCAACCCGCCCGCCAACGGCGTCACCCGGATCGGCCCCGTCTACACGCCGTGGGACAAGCGTGGCCACGGCTACGCCGGCCGTGCGGTCGCCGAGATCTCACATCAGTACGTCGAGCAGGGCGTGCGCTGCTGCCTCTTCACCGACCAGGCCAACCCGGTGTCGAACCACATCTACGAGGCGATCGGCTACCGACCGGTCGTCGACATGGCGAACCTGGTCATCGGCTAGGAGCAAGGGGGGCGAGGACGTCCTCCGCGCCGCGGTCGGTGCCGCCGATGCTCACAGGGCTGCACCCGCGCATGGTGCTCCCGAGCACGAACGTCTCGCCTTCGCCGGTCGTGACCATCAGCGCCCGCGGGTCCGGCATCACGCTCATGGCTGCGCAGTCCGGCGGCAGCTCGTACGCCGGGAGCGCCGAGACCGCGTCGGCGAACGAGGCGGCAGCGGCGCCGAACAGTGGCGTGGTCGGCGGGTCGGGCTTGGACCTCCGTCCGTTCCCGACCAGGCGGCGAGCAGCGTGTCCGGCAGCGAGATGTCGGTGTCGCAGAGCCCGGTGGCGACGATCCGCACCAGCACCTCGTCGGCGCGCGGCCCGTCGACCTCCACCTCCTCGAAGACGAACGGCTCTCCGGGGGTGTTCACGACGGCGACAGTGGTCTTCACTCGACAAATGTAGAATCTGTTCCACTTTCTGTCAGTGCGACGGGCATCCCTAGACTCGGGACACGATGAGTGAGACCCCCGACGTACCCCGCCTGGCCCCGCGACTGGCAGAGACCTTCGACGAGGTCGAGGACGCTCTCCTGTCCCGCTGGCCGGAGACCAAGCTCGAGCCGTCCCTGGACCGCATCCTGGCCTTCACCGAGCTGCTCGGCGACCCGCAGCGCGCCTACCCGGTCATCCACCTGACCGGCACCAACGGCAAGACGTCCACCTCGCGGATGATCGACACCCTGCTGCGCGCGCTCGACCTGCGCACCGGCCGGTTCACCAGCCCGCACGTCGAGCGGATGTCCGAGCGGATCTCGATCGACGGCGAGCCGCTCTCCGACGACGACTTCGTGCGCGCGTTCAACGACGTCGCGCCGTACACCGAGCTGGTCGACCGCGACCAGGACCACCCGCTGTCGTTCTTCGAGTGCGTGGTCGGCATGGCGTACGCCGCGTTCGCGGACGCCCCGGTCGACGTCGCCGTCGTCGAGGTCGGCATGGGCGGCTCGTGGGATGCCACCAACGTCGCGGACGCCGCGGTGGCCGTGGTGCTGCCGGTCGCGATCGACCACGCCCGCTACCTCGGTGACACGGCGGTCCAGATCGCCTTCGAGAAGGCGGGGATCATCAAGCCCGGCTCGGCCGTGGTGCTCGCGGAGCAGACCCCCGAGGTCGCCGCGGTGCTCCAGGAGCGGATCGCCGAGGTCGGCGCGACCGTGGTCCGCGAGGGCATCGACTTCGGCGTCGCCGCCCGGACGCCGGCCGTCGGTGGGCAGATGCTCTCGCTCCAGGGGCTCCGCGCGCGCTACGACGACGTCTTCCTCCCGCTGTACGGCGCTCACCAGGCGCAGAACGCCGCCGTGGCGCTGGCCGCGGTCGAGTCCTTCCTCGGGAGCGGTGAGCAGGAGCTCGACGCCGACCTGGTCCGTGCCGCGTTCGCCGAGGTCACCTCGCCGGGTCGCCTCGAGATCGTCCGGCGCAGCCCCACCGTCGTGCTCGACGCCGCCCACAACCCGCACGGCGCCGAGGCGCTGGGCGCGGCCCTCGAGGACTCGTTCACGTTCAACCCGCTGATCGGCGTCGTCGGGGTGATGGCGGACAAGGACCAGGAGCAGCTGCTGGTCGCCCTGGAGCCGCACCTCGCCCACATCGTCTGCACGCAGAACTCCACCGACCGCGCGCTGCCCGCCGAGCAGCTGGCGGTCATCGCCCGCGAGGTCTTCGGCGAGGACCGCGTGTCGGTCACCCCGGCCCTGGGCGACGCCATCGAGGCGGCCGCCACCCTCGCCGAGGCCGGCGCGGCATTCGGCGAGGGCGTCGGGTCGGGTGCCGTGCTGGTCACCGGGTCGGTGGTCACCGTCGGCGAGGCCCGCAGCCTGCTGGTGCGTCGCCGATGAGCGACGAGCCCCAGGTCCGAGACGAGCGAGCCCGGTCGCCGCGCCGCGGCATGTGCGCGGCCGTGCTCAGCCTCGAGGCGATCACCCTCGGCCTGACCACGCCCGTGATGATCACCATCGCCGACGTCAGCGCCGGCACCGCGGTCGCCGTGGGAGTCGGGCTGGCGGTGGTCTGCCTGCTGCTCGCCGGCATGCTCCGCGCCGAGTGGGCCTACGCGCTGGGCTGGGTGGTGCAGGTCGCCGCGGTCGCCCTCGGCTTCGTGATCCCGCTGATGTTCGTGCTCGGCGGCATCTTCGCGCTGCTGTGGGGCGCCGCCTACTTCCTGGGTCTCAAGATCGAGCGCGAGCGGGCCGAGGCGTTTGCGGCGTACGACGAGACGGCTGTCCCGGAGACCGGCTCAGAGGACTGACGTCACGGCCGCCAGCGCGCGGTCGAGCTCGTCGTCGGTGATGCCCCCGAAGCCCAGCACCAGGCCGGTGAGCCGCGCTGGACCGGCCACGGTGCTCCCTCGTGCGTGATGACCCGGCGGGGGTTGACCGCGTCGAGGTGGGCCGGCGGCGGGACCATCCAGCCGAGCCGCAGCGACGGGGCGACCGCCTTGGCCGCGGTGCCGAGGTAGGCGACCCGGTGGCGATCCAGGCTGGCCAGGTCCGGCACCGGGGCGACGTCGTAGCGGAACTCGGAGTCGTAGTCGTCCTCGACCACGACCGCGTCGGCGGTGCGGGCGGCGCGGGCCAACAGCCGCAAGGAGCTGGCCGCGACGGCCGTGCTCGCGGTCTCGCTGCACGAGGCGTCGATGAAGTCGCGCGGCGAGGGGCCGAGGACGCCACCGGTCCGGTCCCGGCCGACGTCGTACGGCGGGCGGCGTCTCTATAAGGTCGGGGCCATGACTCAGCGCACCCTCGTCTTGCTCAAGCCCGACGCCGTCAAGCGCGGCCAGGTCGGTGAGATCATCCGCCGCATCGAGGCCAAGGGTTATGCCCTGGTGGCGGTCGAGCTGCGGACTGCGACGCCTGAGGTGCTCGCCGAGCACTACGCCGAGCACGAAGGCAAGCCGTTCTACCAGCCGCTCGTCGACTTCATGCTGTCCGGCCCGGTCGTCGCGATCGTGCTGGAGGGCGAGCGCTGCATCGAGGGTTTCCGCTCGCTGGCTGGTGCGACCGACCCCACGGCGGCCGCCCCGGGCACGGTCCGCGGCGACCTCGGCCGCGACTGGGGCCTGAAGGTCCAGCAGAACCTCGTGCACGGCTCCGACTCTCCCGAGTCCGCAGAGCGCGAGATCGGGATCTGGTTCCCCGCGCTCTGAACCGGACCTGACGGTTTCGGGAGGGCCCCTCCGGGCAGCCTCCCGTCATGGAGCTCCAGTCTCGGGGTGCGCCGCTCCCACCGTTCTTCGCTGCTGTACGGCGCCGCCATCCAGACGTCGACATCGTCCTGCTGCCCGGCGAGCGGCCCGAGAGTGAGCACGCCGAGCAGGCGACGGAGCAGCAGCTCGCCAACGCCTTCGACCTGACCACGGGCACGGCCACCCGGGCGTGGGCAGAGGCGGTCGGCGACGGGCAGCTGCCGGAGAGCCGCTTCGCGTTCGGCCCCGACGAGGACAGCGTGACCGCCCGGGCCCGGGTGTCCGCCCGACTCGACGGATCGCCCCTGCTGCCGTTGGCCGCGGCGCTCGCGCAGACCGGGTGGGACATCGGCCAGCGACCCGGGGCCGTCAGCCAGCTCTTCGCCCACCGCGCGACGATGCAGCTGGTGGCGTCGTACGCCGCGGCGAACGGCACGTTCGTCCTCACCGCCAGCTCGACACCTCTGCTGGTGGGCGTCGACCGGGCGCGCGAGCTGGTGGAGCCCTGATGGAGGCGGTGCCGTTCACGATGGGCATGACGGCCCGGTCGTGGGACGAGCAGCACCTCACCCTCCAGGCCGCGTCCGATCAGGTCGCGGCGGCGCCGACCGGCGGCTTCACCTCCGGTGTTGCCGGCGCGGCGGCCCGGTTCGCCGCCACTTGGCAGCGGCACGTCGCCGAGCTGGGCACCACCGCCGAGGCTCGGGCCGACGGACTCCGGACGAGCGCCGCCGACTACGTCCGGACCGACAACCTGGTAGCGACCAACCAGGTCTTCCTCGACACCGCCCTTCGTGAGGACCGGTGAGCGGCGTGGTCACCCTCCCGCCGTTGCCACGGGAGGTACCCGAGCTCGATGCCGAGCCTGCGAGCATCCGGGAGTACGCCGCCGACCTGCTCGCGGCGTCCACCCAGGTCGACGAGCTCGGCTCGTTCGTCGCGGGTGATGCTCGGATCGCCGACTGGACCGGGCTCGGCGCGACGGCCTACCACGACGCGATCCGGCCCACCGGCCGACGGGCGGACGCGATGTCGCTGGCACTGCGCGGGGTCGCGCGCCGCGTCGACCAGCACGCCGCCGCGCTGCAGTCCCTGCTCGACCGTCGGGCAGCGCTCAGCGACGAGCGGGGACAGCTGGTCGCCACCATCGGCGGTCTGCGCGACCGGGTGGCCGGCGCGACCGCCGACGAGGCGCCGGCGATCCAGGCTGCCTGCGACGACTGCGCGGCGCGGGTCGCGGCGTACGAGGTCGACCTGGACCGGTGGATCACCGATCTGATGGCCGAGGAGGAGGCGATCCAGGAGGCGTTCTCGCGGGTGCTCACCCTGGACCAGGTCGAGCGCGCGTACGGCGGCTCCGCCGACCCGGCCGACGCGGCGCTCGACTCGATGCCCGGGCCGAGTGCGTCCTCCCGCGACGTCAACAGCTGGTGGGACGCGCTCACCCGCGACCAGCAGCTGGCGATCATCGCGGCCTCCCCGGGCGCGATCGGCAACCGCGACGGCATCCCGCCGTGGGCTCGGGACGCCGCCAACACCGTCTCCCTGGACCGCGACCTCGCGGACTGGGGCAACCTCGAGGACCAGGGCCTACTGAGCGACGACGAGCGGCAGTGGCTCGACAACGCCCGCGCGGCGCAGGACGCGGTCGCCACGATCGAGCGCGGGATCGACCCGCAGACCCTGGACGGCGTCGCGTCGCAGCTCTACCTCTACGACCCGACCGCCTTCGACGGTGACGGCGCCGTCGCGGTCGCGGCTGGCGACCTCGCGACCGCGCATGACCTCGCGGTCACCGTCCCCGGCTTCGGCACGGACGCGCAGAGTGCGCCGTACCAAGCCGATCGCGCGCTCGACCTCTACGAGGCGACCCGCAGCGTCGACGGCACTGGAGGCGTGGCCACCATGTTCTGGATCGGGTACGACGCCCCCGACGACCTGCCCTGGGAGGCGGAGAGGTGGGACGGCGCCGGGGTGGTCAGCGAAGACCTGGCGCCCGCCGGCGGCGACCGCCTGGCCGACCTGCTCGACGGGCTCCGTGACTCCCGCGACGGTGATCCGGCCCACCTCACGGCGATCGGGCACAGCTACGGCTCGACGACCACCGGCCACGCCGCCCACGACGAGGGCATCCCGGTCGACGACCTGGTCTTCGTCGGCAGCCCCGGGGTCGGCGGCGAGACCGACGACGTCGGTGACACCGGCATCGACCCCGACCACGTGTGGGCCGGCTCCAACAGCCGCGACCCGATCGCCGACCTCGGCAACCACGGCTGGCTCCACCTCGAGTCCGCGCTCGGCGGCCCCGGTCTCGGCGACGACCCGGCCGAGGACGACTTCGGAGCGAACCGGTTCCAGGCCGAGTCGACGAGCCGGCCCGACTTCCTCGACGTCGGAGAGCACTCGAGGTACTTCGACCACGGTAGCGAGTCGCTCTACAACCTCAGCCAGATCGTCAGCGGCAACTACGACGCGGTGCTCACGGCCGGCCCGGTGACCGACCCCTGGTACGCCGGCCCGCAGGACCCCGAGTGGGACCGCGACCCCACCGACCGCGACACCCTGGACGGTCAGTGAGGCGCCGCCGGCGGGCCCCGGGCCTGCTGCTGCTCCCGGCCCTGCTGTTGTCGGGATCGGGCTGCGCGGTCTTCGGCAGCGACGACGTCGACTCCGGCACCGCCGAGGAGGCGCTGCTCGGCCAGCGCGACGCGGTCGCCGAGACGGCGCGGGGCCTGGTCGCCATCAGCCACGACGTGCTCGGCAGCGAGGTGCTGGAGTCCCGGGGCGGCTGGGAGGGCTGCACCGGCCGGTTCCCCGAGGGCTACGAGGACTTCCGCTACACCGCCGACGTACGCCTGGAAGCCGCGCCCGGCAGCGGGGAGGACGTCGCGGAGGCGCTGCGGACGATAGCCGAGCAGAGCGGGTACGCCGTCGAGGAGCCCGGCTCAGCGGACCCGGACGACCCGGTCCGGGTCACGGACGGCTCGGTGTCGGCGTCCCTGATGGACGTCCCCGACCTCGGGACGGTCGGCGACGTGCTGATCCGGCTCAGCGCCGATCCGTGCGTCGCCGTACCAGAGGATGAGTGGCAGGACTGGATGAGCCGCAAGGACCCCGGACCGCAGATCTGACGACCCGAGGTCGATTTCGCAGGTCACGCCGCGTGTCCTCCCCGGTGAGGCGTGTCCTCGTTCGTAGCCTGTTGTCACTTCTTCCCCACCTGCAACAAGGCGACACGATGGCTAACAGCTTCATCGGCCGCGACATGGCCGTCGACCTCGGCACCGCGAACACGCTGGTCTATGTCCGCGGCAAGGGCGTCCTGCTCGACGAGCCGAGCGTGGTCGCGATCAACGACAACACCGGCGAGATCCTCGCCGTCGGCCACGAGGCGAAGCGGATGATCGGGCGCACGCCCGACAACATCGCCGCGATCCGGCCGCTCAAGGACGGGGTGATCGCGGACTTCGAGGCCACCGAGCAGATGCTGCGCTACTTCATCCAGCAGGTCCACAAGCGCCGCTACTTCGCCAAGCCGCGGATGGTCATCTGCGTCCCCAGCGGCATCACCGCCGTGGAGCAGCGTGCGGTCAAGGAGGCCGGCTACCAGGCCGGCGCCCGCAAGGTCTACATCGTCGAGGAGCCGATGGCCGCCGCGATCGGCGCCGGGCTCCCGGTCCACCAGGCGACCGGCAACATGGTCGTCGACGTCGGCGGGGGTACGACGGAGGTCGCGGTCATCTCTCTCGGCGGCATCGTCACCAGCCTCTCGATCCGCACCGCCGGCGACGACCTCGACCAGGCGATCGTCGCGTGGATGAAGAAGGAGCACGCGCTGATGCTCGGCGAGCGCACCGCCGAGGAGGTCAAGATGACCCTCGGCTCCGCGTTCCCGATGACCGACGAGCCGGAGGCGGAGATCCGCGGACGCGACATGATCTCCGGGCTGCCCCGCACGGTGGTCGTGTCGAGCGCCGAGGTGCGCCAGGCGATCGAGGAGCCGCTGCACGCGATCGTCGACGCCGTACGCTCCACCCTCGACCAGACCCCGCCCGAGCTGGCCGGCGACATCATGGACCGCGGCATCGTGCTGACCGGGGGCGGCGCGCTGCTCCGCGGCCTGGACGAGCGGCTGCGCCACGAGACCGGCATGCCGGTCCACGTCGCCGAGGACCCGCTGACCTCGGTCGCGATCGGCGCCGGCAAGTGCGTCGAGGAGTTCGAGGCGTTGCAGCAGGTGCTGGTGACCGACCGCAGGCGGGTCGGATGAGTCTCGACCGCCGGAGGGAGCGCCGGTGGCGCGGCCCTCTCAACGACCAGCAGGGTCCCTCGCGGGGACTGCTGGTCGCTCTGGTGCTGGCCTGCCTCACGGTGATGAGCCTCGACTCGCTGGACTCGTCGCCCATCGACCCCGCCCGCCGAGCCGTCGGTGAGGTCTTCGGCCCCGCCGAGGTCGCGTCTGCTGCTGCGATCCGACCGTTCACGGCCGTGCCGAACTGGTTCCGCTCCAAGGACTCGATGCAGCAGGACCTGCTCGACCTGCAGGCCGAGAACTCCGACCTGCGCTCGAAGGTCGCGACCCAGGACTACGACCGCAACCGCCTCGAGGAGTACGACGGCCTCACCGCCGCCGCGCAGAGCCTCGGCTACTCGCTGGTGCCGGCTCGGGTGGTCGGCCTCGGCCCGTCGCAGTCGTTCTCCCGCACCGTCACCATCGACGCCGGCTCCGACGCCGGCATCCACCCCGACCTCACCGTGGTCAACAACGACGGCCTGGTCGGCCGGGTCCTGCGCGTCACCCGCACCACGGCCACCGTGCTGCTGATCGTCGACGCCGACTCCGTCGTCGGTGGCCGGGTCGGTCGCAGCATGGAGGTCGGCTTCCTGCACGGCCGCGGCGTGCTCGGCAACGACGGCCGCCTGGATCTCGAGCTCGTCGACGACACCGCGGTCCCCGCCAAGCACGACACGGTCGTCACCTGGGGGAGCGAGGCCGGCGGCCCGTACGTCGCCGGAGTGCCGGTCGGCAAGGTCACCACCGTCTACAGCAGCCTGCGCGAGACGGCACAGCGCGCGGTCATCGACCCGTTCGTCGACTTCGGTGCGCTCGACCTCGTCGGCATCGTCGTCCCGGCCGGCACCGCCAGTGACCGCGCGATCATCGAGGCCGACGGAGGCCTGCGATGAACGCTGTCCGCGCCCTCGTGGCGGCCGCCGCCGTCGCCGTCGCCCTGGTCCTCCAGGTCTCGTTCTTCCCGCACCTGGCCTGGGACGGCATCGTCCCCAACGTGTGCCTGCTCGTGGTCGTCGGAGCGGCGCTGACCCGCGGCCCGCAGTTCGCGATCGTGCTGGGCTTCGCCGCCGGCCTCGCCCTCGACCTCGCCCCGCCCGCCGACCACCTCGCCGGCCGCTGGGCGCTGGCACTCGTCGTGGTCGGGTACGTCGCCGGCCGGGTCCGTCGCGACACCCAGCCCACCGCCGGCACGGTCGTCGCGACCGTCGCCGCGTCGTCGTTCGTCGGCACCTCAGTCTTCGCGCTCACCGGGCTGGTGTTCGGTGACCCGATCGGCATCCCGCAGATGCTCGAGGTCGTGCTCGTCGGGGTGCTCTGGGACGTGCTGCTCACCCCGCTGGTGCTGCCTCCGGTGATGGCGATGTTCCGTCACCTCGAGCCGGACCGGTCTCTCGCCTGATGTCTGCCCGTACCGGTCGCCTGCGGCTCTACGTCATCCAGGCGTTGGTGTTCTCGCTCTTCGCCACCCTGTTCGTGCGCCTCTATTACCTCCAGGTCGTCGGCGGCGAGGAGTACCACGCCCAGGCGACCTCCCAGTCGGTCCGCGAGGTCGTCGTCCAGCCGCAGCGCGGGCTGATCGTCGACGACATGGGTCGCCCGCTGGTCGCCAACCGCACCTCCTGGGTGGTCTCGATCGACCGCTCCGTCCTGGCCAAGCTCAGCGAGCACCAGCAGGGCGTGCTGCTCGAGCGGGTGGGCAAGGTCGTCGACGTGCCGGCGCCGCGGATCCGCAAGCTGCTGGTCACCTGCGGCGAGGACGGCTCGGAGTCCGGCGTCTGCTGGAACGGCTCGCCGTACCAGCCGGTCCCGGTCGCCGAGGACGTCAAGAAGGCCGTCGCCCTGCGCATCCTCGAGCAGCCCGAGGACTTCCCTGGCGTGATCGCCGACCAGCAGAGCGTGCGCGCCTACCCGGCGCCGTACGGCATCAACCTCGCCCACGTGCTCGGCTACCTCAGCCCGATCACCGAGGAGGAGCTCGACCAGTCCGAGGAGGACGGCGACACCTCGGTCAACGGTGCGTCCTCGGTCGGCCGGGCCGGGATCGAGAAGGAGTACGACCGCTGGCTGCGCGGCATGCCCGGCTACAAGAGCGTGGCGGTCGACTCGATGGGCCGGGTGCTCGGCGACGACGGCGAGGTCGCGGGCGAGCCGGGCGACACCCTCGTCACCAGCATCGACGCCAAGGTCCAGGGCGCGGTCGAACGGCAGCTCGCGCAGACCATCGCGACGGCCCGTCAGACCTATGACCCGGTCACCCACAAGAACTACGTCGCCGACTCCGGCGCCGCGGTCGTCATGGAGGCCAAGACCGGCCGGATCGTGGCGATGGCCAGCCAGCCGACGTACGACCCCGAGACCTGGGTCGGCGGCATCACCAAGAAGCAGCTGGCGCAGCTCTACTCGACCGCCGCCGACAACCCGCTGCTGAGCCGGGCGACCCAGGGGCAGTTCGCCCCCGGCTCGACGTGGAAGCCGATCATGACCGTCGGCGCGCTCAACAACGGCTTCACCCCGCAGACCCGCCTGGACTGCTCGTCCGGGCTGCAGGTCGGCAACCGCTGGTTCAAGAACTACGAGTCCGCGTCGTACGGCTCGATCGGCTTCGACCAGGCGCTGCAGCTGTCGTGCGACACGTTCTTCTACCGGGTCGGGCTCAGCTACTGGCAGCGCTACGGCTCGGACCCGACCAACGTCGACGCGAAGGACCCGCTCGTCGACGAGGCGAAGGACTTCGGCTTCGGCAGCGAGACCGGGGTCGACCTGCCCGGCGAGGCCAGTGGCCGGATCGCCGACCGGCACTGGAAGCTGGACTACTGGAAGTCCATGAAGTCCTACTACTGCAAGATCGACGAGGACGGCTCCGCCAAGTCCGACTTCCTGCGCCTCTTCGCCCACGAGTTCTGCCTGGAGGGCAGCTACTACCGTGCCGGCGACGCCGTGAACTACTCGATCGGGCAGGGCGACACGATCGTGACGCCGCTGCAGCTCGCCCGGGCGTACGCCGCGCTGTCCAACGGCGGCACGCTCTACGAGCCTCGCGTCGCGAAGGCCGTGGTCAGTCCGGACGGCAAGACGATCCGGAAGATCAAGCCCAAGGTCCAGGGGAGGGTCGACGCGTCGGCCGCGAGCCTGCGCTACGTCGACCAGGCGCTGCTCGGCACCCCGAAGGTGGGCACGCTCGCCTGGAAGTTCGGCGGCTTCCCGCTCGACAAGGTCCAGATCCGCGGCAAGACCGGCTCCGCCGAGGTCCAGGGCAAGCAGTCGACCTCGTGGGTCGCGACGTACGACGAGAACTACGTGGTCGTCATGATGCTGACCCAGGCCGGCACCGGCTCCGGGACCACCGGCCCCGCGGTCCGCGCAGTCTGGGAGTCGCTCTACGGCATCAAGGGGATGGACATCGACCCGGGCAAGGCCGCGATCGCGGGCACCACGCCGCCGGCGGGGCTCCCGACGTTCATGCGCGACGGCACGATCCTGCCGCCGTCCGCGGCGAAGGAGGACTGACATGAAGGTCCCTCGGCTCGACTGGGTGCTGATGGTCGCCGTCCTCGCGCTGCTGACCCTCGGGACGCTGCTCGTCTGGTCTGCGACGAGCCATCGCGCGGACCTCACCGGCGGCGACACCACGGCGTACCTCCGCAAACAGCTCGTCAACGTCGTGATCGGGCTCGTGCTGATGGTGCTGGTGCTGGCCACCGACCACCGGTGGGTCCGGATCGTCGCTCCGCTGGTCTACCTCGGCTCCATCGCCGGCCTGGTGCTCGTGCTCACCATGGGCAGCACCGTCAACGGGTCACGGTCCTGGCTGCAGCTCGGCGGGATGTCGATCCAGCCCTCGGAGTTCGCCAAGCTCGCCGTGGTCATCGGGATGGCGCTGTGGGTCGCCGAAAGGGCCGACGTACGCCGGATCAACGGCGGCGGTCTGCGTGGCAGCGGCAGCCTCGGCGACGTCGCCGGGATGCTGGCGATCGCGGCCGTGCCCGCCGTGCTGATCCTGCTCCAGCCCGACCTCGGCACCATGCTCGTGCTCTCGGCGACGGTGCTCGGGGTGGTGGCGATCTCGGGTGCGCCGAGGCGGTGGCTGGCGCTGCTGGCGGCCGGTGGCGTCACTGCGGCGGTCGCGGCCGTCGCGGGCGGGTTCCTCAAGCAGTACCAGCTCGAGCGCTTCCTGGCGTTCACCAACCCCGACCTCGACCCGCGCGGCGCCGGCTACAACGTCGAGCAGGCCCGGATCGCGATCGGCAGCGGCGGGCTCACCGGGGAGGGGCTCTTCGGTGGCTCGCAGACCCGGGCGGGCTTCGTGCCCGAGCAGCACACCGACTTCGTGTTCACCGTCGCGGGGGAGGAGCTCGGCCTGCTCGGTGCCGGCCTGCTGATCGCCCTGCTCGGGGTCGTCATCTGGCGCGCGCTCGCGATCGCGACCCGCACCGACGACGTCTTCGGTCGCCTCGCCGCGGCCGGCATCGCCTGCTGGTTCGCCTTCCAGGCCTTCCAGAACGTCGGGATGTGCCTGGGCATCATGCCCGTGACCGGCGTACCTCTCCCGTTCGTGTCGTACGGCGGCAGCTCGATGTTCGCCGGCCTGCTCGCGATCGGGCTGCTGCAGAACATCCACCTGCGCGCGAACGCCGCCCCGGCTGCCCGTCTGGCCGCGCCGCCGCGGGTGCTCGTGGCCCGCTGACGGTCCGGTGGTTAAGGAGGGACGAAGTCCCGTCTCGCAACCCCGGACGCCAAGGCAGACCACGTATCGGTGGTTGAGGTGTGAAGGCTGCCAGGCCTGAGCCTCGAAACCACCACCAACCCGACGGCTAGGGGTTGATCGCCAGGAAGACGAAGGCAGCCAGCAGGGACAGGTGCACGAACCCCTGCAGCGACTTCGACCGGCCGGGTACGACGGTGAGGACCGAGACGATCACCGAGACCAGCAGCAGCACCATCTGGGTCGGCTCCAGGCCGAGGATCAGCGGGCCGTCGAGCCAGATCGACGCCACGGCGATGACGGGGATGGTCAGGCCGATGCTCGCCATCGCGGAGCCGTAGGCGAGGTTGAGGCTGATCTGCACCCGGTTGCGCGCCGCGGCCCGCCCGGCGGCGATCGACTCGGGGAGCAGCACGAGGAGCGCGATCACGACACCGACGAACGAGTGGGGCGCGCCGACGGCCTCGACGGCGTCCTCGATCGGGTACGACTCGACCTTGGCCAGGCCGACGACCGCGACCAGCCCCAGCAGGAGCAGCGCGAGGCTGGCCAGTGCGGCCCGGTCGCTCGGCGGGTCCGCGTGCCCGTCGCCGTCGAGGTCGACCGGCCCGTCGATCGGCCCCGAGGCCGCCCAGTCGCCGTTGGACGCGCCGGGACCGGTGTCGACGGCCAGGAAGAAGTCGCGATGCTTCACGGTCTGGGTGAACACGAAGATCCCGTAGAGCCCGAGCGAGGCGACCGCTGCGAACGTGAGCTGGGCGGGGGAGAACTCCGGTCCCGGGTGCGAGGTCGTGAAGCGCGGCAGCACCAGGGTCAGCGTCGCCAGGGCCACGACGGTCATCAGGGCCGAGCCGGCGCCCTCCGGGTTGAAGACGGCCATCCGGTACTTCACGGCGCCGATCAGCAGGGACAGCCCGACGATGCCGTTGAGCGTGATCATCACCGCGGCGAAGACCGTGTCGCGGGCCAGCGCCGAGGTGTCGCCGCCGCCGAGCATCAGCGTGACGATCAGCGCTACCTCGATCACCGTCACGGCGACTGCCAGGAGGAGGGAGCCGAACGGCTCGCCGACCCGGTGCGCGACGACCTCGGCGTGGTGGACGGCGGACAGCACCGCGCCGATCAGGAAGATGCCGACAGCGACCGCCGCGACCGTGCCCGGGTGTCGGCCCCACGCCAGTGCGAGGACCACGATCGCCGTGACGGGCGCGAGTGTGGTCCAGCTGAGCCAGGGCGACCGAGGGTTGCTCATGTCCAAACCCTACGGACCCGCAGGACTCACCCGCGTCGGGTGAGACACCCGCGGACGCGGCGCCCTAGCCTCCCGATGGTGACGACCGCTCCTGCGCCGGCCCCGCCGGCCATCCGGTGGGACGGGGCGAGCGCCCTCCGCGGGCTGCTGCTCGGGCTGCCGGCCGCCGCCATGGCGGCGCATGACGTCCAGCCCGCGGCCCTGTTGGCGGTAGGCGTCATCCCCGCCGCGATCCTGCCGCTGGCTGCGCGCCGGCGAGGGCGCGTCCGGGCAGCCGTCGTGGGCTACCTCGCCGGCATCTCGATCGTCCTCGGATCGGCACTGGCCGTCTGGCCGCCGCTCGCGGTCGCGGGCATCTTCGTCATCGCGGTGGTCGCGGGGCGGGTCGCCGCCGACCGGCCGGCCGGTGCGCTGGTGCTCAGCCTGTGCCTGCCGCTGATGGGGGCCGGGTTGAGCTATTCCGGCGTGGAGAACTCCTGGGACCTGGGGCTGGCCCTCGTCGCAGGCTCGACCTGGGCGTTGCTGCTCTCGATGTGTTGGCCCGAGCACGCGCCGTCCGAGGCCCTCGCTGCGCCGCAGGGGCCGCCCCCTGCGGTCATGGTGCGCTTCGGCTACCTGGCCGGTACGACGGGAGCGCTCTGCGCGGCGATCGGCTTCGGCCTCGACCTCGAGCACGTCGGCTGGCCGGTGATCGCCGGGTTGATCGTGATGCGACCCGTGCCGGCCGTGCAGCGGATGCGCTCGGTGGACCGGATCGCGGACGTGGTCCTCGGAGCCCTGCTCGCGATCGCACTGGTCGCGACCGGTGCACCGGGCTGGGTCTTCGGCGCTGCGATCGCGGTTGTCATCGTGGCGGCCACCGCGACCGCCGCCAGTCGGTGGTACCTCACGCCGGCGTACACGACGTTCCTGGTCTTCGTGATGCTGCTCGCCAACGACCCGGACGACGCCCGCTCGCGCTTCTGGGAGCGGGTTCTCGAGACGGCGCTCGGCATCGGCGTGGCCGCGGTCGTCGTCTTCGCCATCGCCCCGCTGATCACTCGACTCAGGAGGCCACCGACATGACCGACGTACTCCCGTCCTGGCGCGACGGCGCCACCCGACGGGCGATCCTCACTTCGTCGCGGCCGTGACCGAGGCGTACCAGCCGCGGTCGGGTGGGCGACGGCTCTACAACGTCAACCCGTCGGACGACGGCGTACGCGCGGCAGCGAGTCGCCGTGGGACGAGTCCACCCGCCCGACGTACGACTCTCCCCTTCCGCCCGTCGCCTGGATCGCGCAGGAGCGCGCGGCCGGTCAGCACCTGGTCGACGTGCACGACCACCTGCGCTCGGAGCTCGAGCAGCTCTTCGACCTGATCTCGCAGGTGGAGGCCGGGACGCTCGAGGCGGGCGCCGCGCGGTCGCTGATCAACACCATGCGATGCGGCAGAACGACTGGGCGCTCGGTGCCTACTGCCAGTCGTACTGCCGGGTGGTGACGACCCACCACACGATCGAGGACACCTCGATGTTTCCCGCACCTGCGTGCGAGCGACGCCGCGCTCGTCCCGGTGATCGACCGGTTCGAGGAGGAGCACCACGTCATCGCCGGCATGCTCGACGGCGTCGACCGGGCTGGTCGCCGTGGTGTCTGAGGCAGATGGCCTGGCGCGGCTGCGCGAGGCGGTCGACCTGCTGTCGGACACGATGGCCTCGCACCTGTCCTACGAGGAGACCCAGCTGGTCGAGCCGCTGGCCCGCTACGGCTTCCACTGAGCCGACCACTCGCTCGCCCAGAGCCGGAACAACAGGTACGCCGAGGCGGCGTCGAGCAGGTGCCAGGCAGCGTGCCCCTGGAGCAGGGAGTCTGGGTCGCACCACACGGACTTGGTGACGTTCCAGATCGCGAAGGCGACCAGGATCGCGCCGAGAGCCGCCGCTCCCCAGCCAAGATCAGTGCGGGGCTCGGTGCGGGGCGCGGTGGCCGGGGCTCGACCGGCGCGGAGCCAGAGTCGGATCTCGAGGACCACCGCGGAGAGCAGCAGTGCCGCGAAGGCAACGTTGCCGGCCTGCTCCACGACCGGCAACGTGCCGTCGTACAGGCCGATGAGCTCGCAGGCCGCCACGAACAGCAGGAAGAGCTGCGCGAACAGCACCCGCCCCTGCCGCACCCATCGCATCAGCGCGTAGGCAGCGGCGAACGCGGCGACGAGATACATGCTGAGCAGGTCCAGGTCGCCGCCGTGCTCGGCCTGGGTCGCGTGCATCGCCGCGCTTGCGGGTCCGAGGATGACCACGACGCAGGCGTACGCCGTCGCCAGCCCGTCGTGCTGCGAGAGGACGTCGCCGAGCTGGTCGCGCCGCCCCACCCGCCACGCCACCAGGAGGCCGGCGCCGACGAACCCCAGGTTGGAGAACGAGTTCGCCGGCTGCTTCACCCACCCGTCGCGCGCGGCCTCGCAGAAGTTCGCGCCCCGCCCCACGTCCGGCCCCAGCCATCCGTTGCCGACGGCGAGCACGAGGAGCCCGGTCGACACCACTGCCGTGAGTGCGGCGTACGCCAGCGGGCGCAGAGACCGGGTCGGCATGTGCCGACCCTAGGGTTCCTGGTGGTCGAGGTGTGAGGGCCGCCGGGCCCGAGCCTCGAAACCACCACCAGCGTGGGCCACTTGTCGTCCACAAGCCTGCTTGCGGCAGCGTTGTCCACTGGTCGACGGCGCCGGGATGCGGGCGCCGGTCGCAGGGGGTTGGCTGGACCCATGACCGCGATCGCAGTCCCGAGACACCGAGTGTCGGTGGCGGTCGCGCACGCACACACCGAGCTGGACGCCGTGGCGGACGCGTCGGTGTGGTCGATGGATGCTGCTGAGACCGCGACGACTTTGGTGGAGGTCACCCGGTTGAAGTCGCGGGTGGTTGAGCTCGAAGCCCGGGTCGTGGCGCACGCCGACGAGCTGCAGGTCGGGCCAGGAGGTGGGTGCCACGTCGACGGCGAACTGGCTGGCGCACACGGTGAAGGAGACCCGTCCGGCGGCTGCCCGGACGGTCCGGCTCGGGTACGACCTGGCCACGCACGACCTGGTCCGGGCCGCGTTGGCGCGCGGGGATCTGCGGGTCGAGCAGGCCCAGGTGATCATCCGCGCGGTCGAGGCTCTGCCCGAGGGCCTGGGCCCGGACCTGGTGATCAGGGCCGAGCGGCACCTGGTCGCCGCGGCGCAGGAGCACGACGCCCGCACGTTGAGGATCCTCGGACGCCGGCTGCTGGAGGTGGTGGCGCCGGACCTGGCGGATGCCCATGAGGCCGACCTGCTCGAGAGGGAGGAGGCCAAGGCGGCGCAGGCGGCCCGGTTGACGATGACCGACGACGGGCACGGCAAGACCTACGGTCGGTTCACCCTCCCGACGGCGCAGGCCGCCAGGTTGCGGAAGATGCTGCTGGCGATCGCCGCTCCGAAGCACCAGGCCGCCACCCACGGAGCGGGCGCAGGTGTGGTGCGCCGGCCGGGGCCGGAGCGGCTGGGGAGGGCGTTGGCCGAGCTCATCGAACGCATCTCGGCGAAGGACCTGCCGAAGGTCGGCGGCACCGACGCCACCATCGTGGTCACCATCGACCTCGACACCCTCACCGGGAAGCTGGCGAAGGCAGGGGTCCTCGACACCGGCGACCGGATCAGCCCCGGACAGGCCCGCCGGCTCGCGTGCACCGCCCGGATCATCCCCGTCGTCCTCGACGGCGAGTCTCAGGTCCTTGATGTGGGCCGTGCCCGCCGGCTCTTCACCAAGGCCCAGCTGCTCGCGATGGCCCTGAGCGACGGCGGCTGTGTCGCCGACGGCTGTGACTGGCCACCCTGGATGTGCCACGCACACCACTGGCAGCGATGGGCCGACGGAGGACCCACCGACCTCCACAACGGCGGACTCCTCTGCCCGAGACACCACGCCCGAGCACACGACCCCACCTACGAGACGACCCATCACCCCAGCGGCAGGGTCAGCTTCCACCGCAGGTGCTAGGTCGGAAAGTCGCGCCAACCGCGAGGGATGGTTCGAGCGTTCAGTTGGCGAGAGGTTGCTGATGGGCGTCACCCGCGCCGTGCTGGTAGCAGTGCTCGTGCTGCCGTTGACGGCCTGCACCTCGAACGAGCCGATCCCGAAGGCCGAGCCCGAAGTCACGACGGAGCCGGCTTCTCCGACCGCAGCGGACACGCCGACCGTGCCTGCCCAGCAGCCGGCCTGGGACCCGCCCAGCTGCGACCAGGGCGATCGCAGTCGCGCGGGAGATGTCGCGAGCCGGGTTGCGGTAGTCCGACGACAGGGACGTGACGACCTCCCAACCGGCGAGCGCCCAGATCAGCAGCGCGGCCGCCGACCGATCGCGGCCCACCCGTGCGGCGCGAACGGCGTCAGGTTGGCGGCGCTGGCGTGGGGGAGTGAGACCAGGGTCGCGACCAGCAGTAGCACGGCGAGCGTCGCGGCGATGACTGGCTGGACCCGGCCGGAGACGCGCACGCCGTACCAGTTCATGATCGCGACCGTGCCGATCAGCAGCCCGGACGTGGGCAGCTGGGTCTGCCGACCACTGCCGAGGCTGTCCGCGACGTACGCCCCGGCGAAGCCCGCGGCCGCGGGAGCGCCGAGCGGGATCGCGAAGTTGGGCCATTCCGGGCCCGTCTGGATGGGCCGATCCGCTAATTGCCGCCGGAGATCTTCTCGATCAGCGCGGTCGTGGAGATCGCCGGCGTACGGGTCAGGTAGACGACCTCGCAGATGTCCTTGAACTCGTCGAACCGGCCCTCCCAGTCGTCGCCCATGACGAGCACGTCGGCGGCGTACTGCTGGATGTATTCGCGCTTGAGCTCGAGGCTCTCCTCGACGAACACCTCGCTCACCGGCTTGAGCGCGGCCACGATCGCGAGGCGCTCGCCCTGGCTGAAGACGGGTTCGCGGCCCTTCTTGCGCATGTTGAGCTCGTCGGCGGATACCCCGACCACCAGGCGGTCGCCGAGGGCGGCCGCGCGCTCGATCACCCGGAGGTGCCCGACGTGGAACACGTCGAACGTGCCGAAGGTGATGACCGTGCGTGACATGCCACGGATTCTTTCACGCCCACTCCTAGGGAAGGATGGCGGGAGATGGCTGCCACCCTCACGATGATCACGCCCGACTCCGGTGCCGACGAGCGCCGGCGTCGGGGCCTGCGCCGGATGCGCACGGTCGCTGTCAGCCTGCTGGTCCTGGCCGCGGTCGTGTACGTCGCGACGCTCGGCCAGGACGGGTTCTGGGGCTTCGTCAACGCGGGCGCGGAGGCCTCGATGGTGGGTGCGATCGCGGACTGGTTCGCCGTCACGGCGCTCTTCAAGCACCCGCTCGGGCTGCCGATCCCGCACACCGCGCTGATCCCGAAGCGCAAGGACGAGCTGGGCCGCTCGCTCGAGGAGTTCGTGGGCGAGAACTTCCTCCAGGAGGAGATCATCCGAGACCGCGCCGCGGCCGCGACGATCTCGCTGCGGGTGGGCCGCTGGCTCGCCGTACCCGAGCATGCGCGGCGGGCCGTCGACGAGGTCGCCGAGGTCGCTGGCGCCGCGCTCGGCCGGATCCGCGAGGAGCACGTCGAGGAGCTGGTGCGCGACGTATTGGTGCCGCGCTTCCACGCTGAGCCGATTTCGCCGCTCATCGGAAGTCTCCTGGAGGAGACTGTCCGCGACGACCTGCACCACGGGCTGGTCGACCTCGCCCTCGACGAGCTCTACGCCTGGCTGGTGGCCAACCCGGAGGCGGTGGCCGAGATCCTGGGGGAGCGCGCGCCGTGGTGGGCGCCGACCCGGGTCAACGACGCCGTCATCTCCCGGCTGCACCGCGAGCTGGTCAACTGGGTCGAGGACATCCGCGAGGACCCGCGCCACCACGCGCGGCAGGCGCTGGACTCGATGCTCGCCAAGCTCGCCGATGACCTGCTGCACGACTCCGCGACCCAGGTGCGCACCGAGCGCCTCAAGGAGCGGCTGCTCGACCAGCCCCAGATCGTCGCCTCTGGCGTGTCGCTCTGGAACGCCCTGCGCCGCAGCCTCCAGGCCTCCCTCGCCGACGCCGACGGCCCGCTCCGCACCCGCCTGGTGGCCGAGACCGCCGCCTTCGCCGAGCGCCTGCTCGCCGACGAGAAGCTCCGCGCCCGGATCGACGGCCTCGCCGCCGACGCCGCGGTGTACGCCGTCGACAGGTACGGCGCCGAGATCACCGCGGTCATCACCCACACCGTCGACCGCTGGGACGGCAAGGAGGCCGCCAGCCGGATCGAGCTCCAGGTCGGCCGCGACCTCCAGTTCATCCGGATCAACGGCACCATCGTCGGTGGGCTGGTCGGGGTGCTGATCCACACGGTGTCGGTGCTCCTCACGTGAGAGAGCACAATGAGCGCATGTCCGAGCCGTACGACGTAGCCATCCGCGACCAGTCGATCCGACTCGGCCAGTTCCTCAAGCTCGCCAACCTGGTCGAGAGCGGGGCGGAGGCCAAGCCCGTCATCCAGGACGGGCAGGTGACGGTCAACGGCGAGGTCGAGACCAGGCGGGGACGTCAGCTGGTGATGGGTGACGTGGTCACCCTCGGCTCCCAGTCGGCGCGGGTGGCAGACGAGAGCGCGGACGACGGGCTGCCCTGGTAGGTAGCCCGCCGCCGGAAGAGTCTGAACTCAGGAGACGCCGATCAGGTCGACGACGAAGATCAGCGTCTCGCCGGGCTTGATGGCGCCGCCGGCGCCGCGGTCGCCGTACCCGAGGTGCGGCGGGATGACGAGCTGGCGGCGGCCGCCGACCTTCATGCCCTGCACGCCCTGGTCCCAGCCGGCGATGACCTGGCCGATGCCGAGGCGGAACTGCAGCGGAGCGCCGCGGTTGTACGACGCGTCGAACTCCTCGCCGGTGGAGTGGGCGACGCCGACGTAGTGCACGGAGACGGTCGAGCCGGCGGTGGCCTCGTCGCCACCGCCCTCGGTGATCTCGGTGACGACGAGGTCGGCGGGCGGGTCGAAGTCGGGGAAGTCGATCTCGGGCTTGTCCATGACGTCCACCCTAACCAGCGCGTAGGTCACCCCATCCGGGTGACCCGAGCGGCGGGATCGGAGGTTGTCGGCTCGCCGTGACACCCGAACTGCCACACTTCGGGGGTGAACCCCCTCCCACATCCGGGTCGCCTGGACCTCGGACTCGTCAGCGGATTCTCGGTGCTGGCCGTCCTGACCTTCATCTCGGTCACGTGGGACATCCAGCTCACGACTGCGATGGTCGCGGCGCCGATTGTGGCCTCGTTCATGACGAACGCCGGCCGGACCGCGATCGTGGCCGGCGCCGCGATCGCCCTCTCGGCGGTGGGCGGCAGCTGGCTCGACGTGCCCTACACCTTCGACTACTGGTTCCGGGTCGCCATCTGCGCGTCGCTCGCGGGACTGGCGGTGCTCTCGGCGCTGCTCCGCGACCGTCGTGAGTCCCGGCTGCAGCGGATGACCGTGATCGCCGAGACGGCCCAGCGTGCGGTCCTGCGTGCGATGCCGAACTCCATCGGCTCGGTCGGTCTCGCCGCCCGCTACGTCTCCGCGTCCGCCGAGGCGCTGGTGGGCGGTGACCTCTACGAGGTGGCGGCCACTCCGTTCGGCGTACGCGTCATCGTCGGCGACGTCCGTGGCAAGGGTCTCGAGGCGGTGCAGACCGCTGCCACGGTGCTCGGCGCATTCCGGGCCGCGGCCTTCACCGAGCCCGACCCGGCCGCTCTCACCAGGAGCATCGACGACACGCTGTCACGGATGCTCGACGACGAGGAGTTCGTCACCGCCATCGTCGGCGAGTTCCAGGGCGACCGGGTGACCATTGCCAACTGCGGTCACCACCCGCCGATCCTGGTCGGGGCCGACGGCGCGGCCGAGATCTCCACCGGCGAGCCGACAGTGCCTCTCGGCCTGGGCTCCGTGCCCGAGCTCAGCGAGCACGCCTGGCCGGCGGGCTCCCGGATGCTGTTCTTCACCGACGGGCTGGTCGAGGCCCGCGACGGGACCGGCGAGTTCTTCCCGCTCGCGGAGTACGCCGACGAGCTCCGTGACGGCACGGTCGAGGAGGCGCTGGACCGCCTGGTCGCGCGGCTGCTGGCGTACGCCGGCCAGGAGATGAACGACGACATGGCGCTCGTCCTCGCGGAGCGCACCGGCGCCTAGTCAGGCTCAGATCTGGTGTACGTAGCTGTCCAGCTGGTCGCGCTCGAACTCCAGCTGGTCGATGCGGTGCTTGACCACGTCGCCGATGCTGATGATCCCGACCAACCTGCCGTCGTGGACCACGGGCACATGCCGGATCCGGCGCTCGGTCATGGTCTTCATCAGCTCGTCGACGTTGGTGTCCTGGTCGCAGGTCTCCACGGCCGCGGTCATGATCCTGGCGACGGTGTTGTCGATGACGGTGCCGTCGGTGTGGAGGTGTCGGACGACGTCGCGCTCGCTGACGATCCCCTCGAGCGTGGCGCCGTCGGTGCTGACGATCAGGGCGCCGACGTTGTGCTCGGCGAGCTTGGCGACCAGCTCGCGCACGCCGGCCTCGGGACTAATCGTGATGACCTCATGACGGGTCTTGGCGTTGAGCACGTCACCGATTCGCATGTCACGACGGTACTCGTGACCGGGGTCACGCGTACAGATCAGTCTCGGCGGTGCAGCCGGAGGTCCGACACCGAACCCGGGCCGGTCCGTCGCGAGTCGGGGTCGTCGTCGTCATCGGGCAGCGAGCCGAGGAACGACAGGGCCGCCTCGTGCAGGTGCCCGTTGGACGCCAGCGCGTTGCCGCCGAACGGTCCGTCCGTGCCGTCGAGCGACGTGAACCGTCCACCCGCCTCGCGCACAATGATGTCGAGGGCGGCCATGTCGTAGACCTCGAGCTCGGGCTCGGCGGCGATGTCGACGGCACCCTCGGCGAGCAGCATGTAGGACCAGAAGTCGCCGTACGCCCGGGTCCGCCAGCAGCGCCGCATCAACGACTCGAAGTCGTCGAGGCGGTCGCGCTCGTCCCAGCCGGAGAGCGAGGAGTACGACAGCGAGGCGTCCTCGAGCCGGCGTACGTCGGAGACCTGGCACCGGACCGCCTTGAGCAGCGAGCGGCCGGTCCAGGCGCCGTTGCCCTTCGACGCCCACCACCGGCGCTGCAGCAGGGGAGCGGAGACGACGCCGAGCACGACCTCGTCGTCGACGGCCAGGGAGATCAGGGTCGCCCAGACCGGGACGCCGCGGACGAAGTTCTTGGTGCCGTCGATCGGGTCGATGATCCAGCGGCGCTGGCTGTGCCCGCTCGAGCCCTGCTCCTCGCCGGTGATGGCGTCGCGCGAGCGGGCCCGGGACAACGTACGGCGGATGCTCTCCTCGACCGCCTGGTCGGCGTCCGTCACCGGTGTGAGGTCCGGCTTGCTCATCACGTGCAGGTCGAGCGCCTTGAACCGGCTCTCGCTGATCGAGTCGGCGTCGTCAGCCAGGACGTGCGCGAGGCGCAGGTCGTCGGTGTAGTCCGTCAGTTTGTTCGGCACGGCCTCACACTATTCTCATCAACCTGGTGCAACCTTCACCTATGGAGATCAACGGACTCCCGTTGCACCCGCTGGTGGTGCACGCGGCGGTCATCTTCGGACCGATCGCCGCTCTGGTGGCGCTGGCGTTCCTCGTGCCCCGATGGCGGTTGAAGCTGCGCTGGCCGATGGTCGGCCTCGCCGTGATCGCCACGCTGTCGATCGTCGCGGCGTACCTCACCGGCAACGACTTCCTCCAGCACAAGCCCGAGCTGCGGACCAGCCCGCAGGTGCAGACCCACGAGGACCGGGCCCGCCAGCTGCTGTGGGTGACCATCGCCTTCGGCGTCATCGCGCTGGTCTCCGGCTGGTTCGCCACCCGCACCGGGGCACTCCGCGTCGTGCTCGACGTGCTGCTCGGCGTCGTGTCGGTCGCCCTGCTCGTGCTGGTGTTCCTCACCGGCGAGGCCGGTGCCCGGGCGGTCTGGGGTTAGTAGAGCGGTTCGCTCCGGGCCGCCAGCAACCGGCGGAACGACTCCACCCGCAGCGGGTCGGCGGTGCCGGACTCCACGGCCTCGTCGAGACCGCACTCCGGCTCGTCGGTGCCGTGGGTGCAGCCGCGCGGGCAGTCCTCGGTCATCTCGTCGAGGTCGGGGAAGGCCTCGATCAGCCGCTCCGGCTGCACGTGCGCGAGCCCGAACGACCGGATGCCGGGGGTGTCGATGATCCACCCCGAGTCGTCAGGCAGCTCGAGCATGAACGCCGACGTCGACGTGTGCCGGCCACGCCCGGTGACCGCGTTGACGTGCCCGACGTCGCGGTAGGCGGTCGGCACCAGCGCGTTGACCAGGGTGGACTTGCCGACCCCGCTCGAGCCCACCATCACGCTGATCTTGCCGTGCAGCCGATCGCGCAGCTCGGCCAGGTCGCCGCCGCGCTGGGTGACCACCCACGGGACCCCGAGGGAGCGGTAGGTGACCAGCAACGTCTCCGGGTCGGCGAGGTCCGACTTGGTGAGGCACAACAGCGGCTGCATGCCCGCGTCGTACGCCGCCACCAGGGCGCGGTCGATCAGCCGCGGCTGGGGTTCGGGGTCGGCCAGAGCGGTCACCACGACCAGCTGCTCGGCGTTGGACACGATGACGCGCTCGACAGGGTCGTCGTCGTCCGCCGTACGACGCAGCGTGGTCACCCGCTCGCGCACCTCGACGATCCGGGCCAGCGAGCCGTCGTCGCCCGTCGTGTCGCCGACGACCCGCACGCGGTCGCCGACCACGACGCCCTTGCGGCCCAAGGGGCGTGCCTTCATGGCCATCACCTTGTGGCCGTCGAGGAGCAGCGTGTAGCGGCCGCGGTCGACGGTCACGACGACACCGTCCACGGCGTCGTCATAGGTGGGGCGGTCCTTGGTGCGCGGACGGGTACGCCGACGGGGACGGTCGTAGTGCTCGACGTCCTGGTCGGAGTACCGGCCCGTCATCGGCGCGCACTCATGGGGAGAGGAGCCCGGACCAGAAGCCGGCGAAGTCGGGGAAGGTCTTGGCCGTCGTGCCGACGTTCTCGACCTGGATCCCGTCGACGGCAGCCCCGACGATCACGGCGGCGTGGGCCATCCGGTGATCGGCGTACGTGTGGAACACCCCGCCGTGCAGGGGAGCGGGCCGCAGGCTGAGGCCGTCGGCGTGCTCGGTCACGTCGGCACCGAGTGCACCGAGCTCGGTGGCCAGTGCGGCGAGCCGGTCGGTCTCGTGGCCGCGGATGTGGCCGATGCCGCGCAGGTGCGACGGCGACTCGGCGAGCGCGCAGAGTGCGGCGATCGCCGGGGTGAGCTCGCCGACGTCGTGCAGGTCGACGTCGATGCCCTGCAGAGCCCCCGAGCCGGTGACCCGCAGGCCGTCGTCGTCGAGCTCGACCGTGCAGCCCATCTCGGTGAGGATCCCGCGCAGCGCGTCGCCGGCCTGGGTGGTCGCGTGCGGCCAGTCGCGCACGGTCACCGATCCGCCGGAGACCGCGGCCAGCGCCAGGAACGGCGCGGCGTTGGAGAGGTCGGGCTCGATCAGGTGGTCGACGGCCTTCACCGGTCCCGGCGCCACTCGCCAGCGGTTCGCGTCCGCGTCGTCGACCTCCACGCCGTGCTCGCGCAGCATCGCGATCGTCATGTCGATGTGCGGGAGGGAGGGCACAGGCTTGCCGTCGTGGCGTACGTCGACGCCCGCGTCGTACCGTGCCCCGGCCAGCAGCAGCGCGGAGACGAACTGCGAGGACGCCGAGGCATCGACCACGACCGTGCCGCCCGGCACCGAGCCGGCGCCGTGGACCGTGAAGGGCAGGGCGTCGCCCTGGATCGAGACGCCGAGGTCGCGCAGTGCCGACAAGACCTGACCGATGGGTCGCTGCCGCATGTGCTCGTCGCCGTCGAAGGAGACCAGCGACGTGCCGAGCCCGGCGATCGGCGGCACGAACCGCATGACGGTGCCCGCCAGCCCGCAGTCCACGACGGCGTCCCGGTCGAAGGCACCCGGGGTCACGACCCAGTCGTCGCCGGACGTGTCGACGGTCGAGCCGAGCGACGTGAGCGCCGCCGCCATCAGCGATGTGTCGCGTGAACGCAGCGCCCGGCGTACGACGGACGGGCCGTCGGCGATGGCCGCCAGGATCAGCGCGCGGTTGGTGATCGACTTGCTGCCGGGCAGGGTGACGACGGCGTCCACGGGGTGCACGGCGCGTGGGGCCGGCCACAGGTCAGGGCTGCTCGTCACCCGCGACAGCCTAGTGGGGGCACGGCCCGGGACGACCGGGCGTCAGCCGATTCGAGGCTCAGCCGATTCGAGGCTCAGCCGATTCGGGCCCGGGCGAGCTTGGCCTCGCGCCGGGCGTCGTGGGCCAGGCGCTTCGCCTCGCGGCGGGCGTCGCGTACGCCGTGCCGGGCTCGCCAGGCGACTCCCGGCTTCCCCTCGGTGTCGCCCGCGGCGATGATCAGGCCACCCACGACGGAGACGTTCTTGAAGAAGTGCAGCTTCTGCTGGGTGCGCTGGGCCGGGTCCTGGACCTCCCAGAACCGGTGCCCCGCCGCGGTTGTCGGGATCAGCGACGCGGCGAGCACGGCCGCCGACAGGCGCGGTGCACGGCCGGTGGCCAGGGCCAGCCCGGCTGCGATCTGGACGCCGGCGTTGATCTTCACCAAGGTCTCGGGGTTCTCCGGGATCGGGACGCCGGCCTTCTTGGCCAGCGGCACGACCTTGTCGGTGACCGGAGCGGCCTTGGCGGCGGACGCGGAGGCGTTCTTGAGGGCGGTGGCGGCGCCGACGACGAAGATCGATGCGAGCATCGGGCGGGCGATGAGTCTGCTGACGGTCATGCTTCGTGTTTACCCCGCAGGTGGCAACGGCACGCCCACCGTGGTCTTCGGAATGACCGTGACGCCGATCAGGCCGAGCTCGATCCCGACCTCGAGGCCGCCCGGACCCGCCGAGACGTCAGCGCTCAGGTCGACGAGGGGTGGCCGGGACGGCTGCTCGACCGGTGGCCGGCTCGGCGGCAGTGGGGGAGGCGAGGGCGGGCTGGTGGGGTCGGCGGTCGGCTCGGTCGACGGCTGGGTGGTCGGTCGGTCCGTGGGGCCTTGCGAGGGCGGGTCCGACGGCAGGTTCGAGGGCGGGCCCGACGGACGGCTCGACGGCCCTGTGGTCGGCCGGCTCGACGCCGCGGTCTGGCCACCTGAGCCCTGGACACCGGTGGCGGGAGCAGAGCGGGCGTGGCGCGGCTCGCGCCGGAGCGGTCGGTCCCCGGTCGGTCGGATCGACTGCGTGTCGGTGATGGCCGGCGGAGCGTCGGCGCTCGGGTCGCCGCCACGGTCCTGGTTGAAGGTGATGACCGAGCCCGCGACGACCGCCGCAGCCGCAGCGCTGGCGACGGCTGCGGTCGGCCCGTGGGCGAGCACGGCGTCGCGGGCTCGCCCGAGGAGCAGGCCCAACCCGGTGGCCGTGACGCTCCCGGTCGAGGCGGCGTACGCCGCCGCGGCACCGCCGAGCAGCAGCGGCGCCAGCACTGCGCGCAGGTTGGAGTTGACCTCGGTGAGCTCGAGGTAGAGCGCGGCGCAGGCGCGGCACTCCTGGAGGTGCTGCTCGACCCGGGCGGCGTCGCGGCGGGAGAGGCCGCCGCGGACGTAGGCGCCGAGCTCGGCGCGAGTGCGTTCGCAGGTGTCGTCGGCGGCGTCGGCGGCGTGCATCGTCAGGTACGCCTGACGCAGGCCCTCGCGCGCCCGGTAGGCGAGCGCGGACACGGCGTTGGGTGTCATCCCGAGCATCGGGGCGACCTCGGCGGGCTTCTGCTCCTCGACTTCGGTGTGCCACAGCACCAGCTGCCAGCGCTCGGGGAGCGAGGCGAAGGCACGGGCGGCGGCCGCGCTCTCGAAGCCCTCGATCGCCGTGTCGCGGAACGGCACCCCCGGGTCGAACGGCGTGAGGTCGTCGGTCGTGTGCAGCCGGGCGGTCGAGCGGATCCGGTCGACGTGCAGCCGGCGTACGGCGGTCAGCAGGTAGGCGCGGAAGGCCAGGTCGGGGCCGCCGCCGCGTTGCAGGACGCCGAGCACCTTGGTGAAGGCCTCGGAGACCAGGTCGTCGACGTCGGGACCGGGGACCAGCTGGCGGCCGAGCCGCCGGGCCGCCTCGACGTGGCGGGCGAAGAGCTCGCCGTACGCCGCGACGTCACCCGCTCGGACGGCTGAGATGAGCTCGGCGTCGCTGGGCTCGTCGAGGGTCGAGACGGAGGGTCCCATGTAGGCCCAACGCGCGAGCGCGTGAAAGGCGACGGATCTTTTTCCGCGGGTCGCGTCATGGCCCGATGTCGACCCCGTCACATCGTCGGCAAGACCGGAACCGAGGGGGAGCCACCGTGGACTGGGACGCGACGCGCAGGCGGAGCGCGACCACGGACGGTCCCGAAGCAGGGCGGGAACTGTCATCGGAGCTGCGAGCGGCACTGCCGCCGCGCTTCGAGGCGGTGGGGGAAGCCCTTGCTTCGGGATCGGGTTCGGTCGCCGCCTGCGAGGTCCTCGGCGGCGTGCTCGCCCGGGACGGCGTCTCGCTCGCCGAGGCGCTCGATGACCTTGCGGCCACCTGGCGGCAGGTGCTCGGCGCCGAGCCGGCCCACGTCGAGCTCCGCGCCCTCGCGGTCGCGTGGAGCGACGCGACGCTCGGCTACGTGCACGGCCTGTCCTGTGCCGACCCGCTGACCGGACTGGCCAGCCTGGCCCACCTGCGGACCTGCATCGGAGATCTCTTCCGCGCCGGCCCAGCCCACGAGACCCATGCGCTGGTGGTCGTGGTCGTCGACGGGGCCCGCGACGTGGAGCAGCTCGGTGAGCCGCTGGCCCGCGCGATGGAGGACGCACAGGTCGGCGCCACCGTCCGGGGCGTCTTTCCCGGCCGCGAGACGATCGGACACATCGCACCCGGCCGCCTCGTCGTGCTGGCCGAGCGCGACCTGCTGCTGCTGCGCCGGGTCGACCTGCTGATGCGGATGCTCGAGAGCGGAGAGCCGCCGCGGCCGCGGGTCTGGATCGAGGGCCTGCCCGACTCCGACCGGTCGGTCACCGTACTGCTCGACGAGCTCACCCGTCTCTGAGCCTGAGGGGCCTGGGTCACAGGGGCATGGGGGACCGGTGGCACCTCAGGTTGCGGGTGTCGAGTGGGTCCTCGGCGCCGACGACGTCATCGTCACCAAGACCGACCTCACCTACGCCAACGAGGTCTTCTGCCAGGTCTCGGCGATGTCCGAGGTCGACCTGCTGGGCAAGCCGCACAACGTCATCCGGCACCCCCCGACATGCCTCGTGCCGTGTTCAGCATGCTGTGGGACTCCGTCGCGAACGGTGATGAGATCTTCGCGTACGTCACCTCTAGAGTGGCCGCATGTGCGGCCGCTACGCGTCGAGTAGGCGCCCCGAAGACCTCCTCGACGAGTTCGACATCGTCGAGAGCCGCATCCAGGACGCCCTCGAGGCCGACTACAACGTGGCGCCGACCAAAGAGGTGTACGCCGTGGTGGAGCGTGCCCCCAAGAGTCCGGCAGCGTCGAAGGACAGCCCGGAGCACCCGGAGCGCCAGCTCCGGGTGCTCACCTGGGGGCTGATCCCGTCGTGGGCGAAGGAGGCCTCGATCGGCAACCGGATGATCAACGCCCGGATGGAGACCCTCGCCGAGAAGCCGGCGTACAAGCGGGCGTTCGCGAAGCGGCGCTGCCTGCTCCCGGCCGACGGCTACTACGAGTGGTATCCGACCGAAGAGCAGACGTTGGCCGGCAAGCCGCGCAAGCAGCCGTTCTTCATCCGGCCGAAGGACCACGGAGTTCTCGCCATGGCCGGCCTCTACGAGATCTGGCGCGACCCCGACCGGGCGGAGGACGACCCGAACCGGTTCCGCTGGACCTGCACGGTGATCACCACCCAGGCCGAGGACTCCGTCGGCCACATCCACGACCGGATGCCGCTGATGGTCGAGCGCGACCGCTGGGATGCCTGGCTCGACCCCCGTGCCGAGGGTGGCCAGCTGCTCGACCTGCTGGTGCCCGCCGCGCCGGGCGCCTTGGAGGCCTACCCGGTCTCGACCCTGGTGAGCAACGTGCGCAACAACGGTCCGGAGCTCCTCGCTCCGCTGCCCCTGGAAGGGGACCCGTCGTGACCACCGACGAGCGTCGGATCGACACTCCGCACGGCGAGGCCCGGATGGTCGTACGCCGGGCCCGCGGGGCCGTCGCCACCTTGCTGCTCAGCCACGGTGCCGGTGGCGGCATCGACAGCCGCGACCTCGTGGCCCTGGGCGACGACCTGCCGCGCAACGGCGTGACCGTCGTACTCCTCGAGCAGCCGTGGAAGGTCGCCGGCCGTAAGGTCGCGACCCCGCCGGCCACGCTCGACGCCGGCCTCGTCGCGGCCGCCAACAAGCTCAAGACCCGCACTCCGCTGGTCGTGGGCGGCCGATCCGCCGGTGCCAGGTCCGCGGCCCGGTGCGCCAAGCAGCTCGGCGCCTCCGGCTGTCTCGCGCTGGCCTTCCCGCTGCACCCGCCCGGCAAGCCCGAGAAGTCGCGCCTGGACGAGCTGCGTGGCGCCCGGGTGCCGACCCTGGTGGTCCAGGGGGAGCGCGACACCTTCGGCCGGCCCGAGGAGTTCCCGACCGATCTCGACCTGGCCGTCGTACCCGCCGCCGACCACGGCTTCAAGGTGCCGGCCCGCTCGGGTGTCACCGAAGCGGAGGCGATGGCGATCATCGTCGAGTCCACGCTGGAGTGGATCTTGCGCGAAGTCACCGGCACCGGCACCGGCACCGGGACCTAGGGACCCTGCCTCGGGAATGAGCAGAGCGTGTGTCGCGTTCCATGAGCATGCAGGCAGTGCTCGAACGCCCCACGGGGCTACTCTGGGAAGCGATGACAGACCCCATTGTGACGACCCCGGAGGTCGTCGAGCCCCCCGTTGACGTGGCCACCGAGTCCGAGGCCGACCGCTCCGCCCGCTTCGAGCGGGACGCGCTGCCGTTCCTCGACCAGCTCTACAGCGCCGCGATGCGGATGACCCGCAACCCGGCCGATGCCGAGGACCTGGTCCAGGAGACGTTCGCCAAGGCGTACTCCTCCTTCCACCAGTTCCGGCCGGGCACCAACCTGAAGGCCTGGCTCTACCGCATCCTGACCAACACCTTCATCAACAACTACCGCAAGAAGCAGCGGCAGCCGCAGCAGTCGATGTCCGAGGACGTCGAGGACTGGCAGCTGCACCGGGCCGAGACGCACGCATCGACCGGTCTGCGCTCCGCCGAGACCGAGGCGCTCGAGCACCTGCCCGACTCCGAGGTCAAGGACGCTCTGCAGCGACTGCCGGAGGAGTTCCGGCTCGCGGTCTACCTCGCCGACGTCGAGGGATTCGCCTACAAGGAGATCGCCGAGATCATGGATACCCCGATCGGCACCGTCATGTCCCGGCTGCACCGGGGCCGGCGCCAGCTGCGTGACCTGCTCTCGGACTACGTCCGCGACAACGACCTCCTGACCGCCGGCCGCGACGGGGGCAAGTCATGAGCCACGACCACAGTGTCGAGCCGTCGGCCAGCGACTGCGCCGAGTTCCTCGACCGGATCGTCTACTTCATCGACAACGAGCTCGACGAAGCCGACTGCTCCGCGGTGCGGGTGCACCTCGACAGCTGCAACCCATGCCTGGAGAAGTACGACCTCCAGCGCACCGTGAAGTCCGTCGTGGCCCGCTCGTGTGCCGAGGTGGCGCCCGACGAGCTGCGCCAGCGAGTGCTCTTCCGGATCCGAGAGGTCCAGGTCCAGATCCGCGAGGGATGAGCGGAGACGCGCGAGCGGCTCCACGTGAGAGCTCGATGAGAGTCGGGCGAGTGCCCTTCTTCGGAGCCTGACTGTCGGTGCACCGTGAGGAAAACCCACCCTCTCGGGAGGCTCCTCATGCTCGCTCGACACTCCGTTCGCCGTGGCGTCGCCCTCGCCGCCACGCTGCTGGTGGCCGCCGGTCTCCAGGCGACGTCGCTCAGCCCGGCCGAGGCCGGACGCGGCGATCACCACCCCAGCGCCGTACCCGACCGGATCGACCTGCCGGACGGCTGGCGTCCCGAGGGCATCACCACCGACGGGAAGCGGCTGTACGTCGGGTCGCTTGCCGACGGCGCGATCTGGGTCGCCGACCCGCGCTCGGGTGAGGGAGAGGTGCTCGCCGAGGGGAGCCCCGGCAGGGTCGCGGTCGGCGTCGAGTACGACCGGCGTCGCGACGTCCTGTGGGTCGCCGGAGGGGCGACCGGCGAGGTCCGTGCCCATGACGCGGACACAGGAGCGCTGCTCGCGACGTACTCGTTCCCGTCGCCGGACGCGGCGCCGCGCTTCCTCAACGACCTCGTCGCGACCACGAGGGGCGTCTACGTGACGGACTCCCGGCACGCCGAGCTCGCGGTCGTACCGCTGGCCCGACGGGACCACCGCGGTCACGACCGCAGGCATGGCCACCACGGGTCCGGGCTCCCGCCGGCCGATGCTGCGCGGGTGCTGCCGCTGACCGGGGACCTCGTGCTCCAGACCGGCAACAACCTCAACGGCATCGTGGACGAGGGGCGTTGGCTGGTCGCTGTCCAGAGCAACGCCGGGAAGCTGCTGCGGATCAGCCCCCGCACGGGCGAGACGACGGAGGTCGACCTGGGCGGCGCGAGTCTCGTCAACGGCGACGGTCTCGAGCCCGGTCGCGGCGTGGTCTACGTGCTCCGCAACCGGGACAACCTGATCGTGCCGGTCCGGCTCCACCGTCGCGCCACGGAGGGCAGCGTGCGAACGGCGATCACCGATCCGGGACTCGACGTCCCGAGCACCGCAGCTCGCCTGCACCACTCGCTGTACGCCGTGAACGCCCGCTTCGCCACGACGCCGACGCCCGCGACGCCGTACTGGATCACCCGCGTCGACCTGCGCTAGCCGTCGAACAGAAGAACCCCCGAACCAGAAGGCTCGGGGGTTCTGTCATGTGATGCGCTCAGGCGTTGGGACGCTTGCCGTGGTTGGCAGCCTTCTTCTTGCGAGCGCGACGCTTGCGGCCGGTCTTGCCCATGATTTTCCTCCTGATCGAAACGAATCGGCCCGGAGGCCAAGGGTCATCCTCTCAAACGCGTCGTCCTGGGGGAAATCGGGATCCGATCGGCATGGGTCTCGACACGCCGGTCGCGACTTCGTTCCTCAGCCGCGCGGCTCGCTCGACCATCAGCGGATCCGCTCACAGCCGCGACAGGAAGCGCTCGGCGTCGACGACGAGCCGGGTGATCTCGCCGGTGGCGACGAGCTTCCCGCCCACGTTGCGAGCAGCCACGGTGAAGCGGTGCAGCCGCCCGTCGACGTACGTCGAGGAGGCGGTCACCTCGACCTGCTGACCCACGGCGCTGGCGGCCTGGTGCTCGAGCTCGACGCGGGTGCCGACGCTGGTCGAGCCGGCGGGCAGGGTCGGGTCGATCGCCGCGCAGGTCGCGGCCTCGCACCACGCCAGCAGCCGAGGCGAGCCGAGCACCGGCAGGCTGCCGGAGCCGACCGCGATGGCGGTGTCCTCGTTGGTGACCGTGAACGTGAGAGTGGCGTCCATCAGAGCTCCTTCGCAAAGGCGATGAGGTGTACGCCGGGCTGCGGCGACCAGTCCCGATCGGGGATCCGGTGGTAGCCGAGGCGTTCGTAGATCCGGTGGGCCGAGCTCATGCTGGCGAGGCTGGAGAGCACGATGCTGCGGAAGCCGAGCTCGCGGAACCGGTCCAGCACGACCCGGGCCAGCGCGTCGCCGATCCCCATCCGGCGGGCGTCGGGGGAGACGGCGAGCATCCGGAACTCGCCCTCGTCATCGGTGCCGATCTCGCGCCACGGCGATCCCGGCAGCGCGATCGTCACGCTGCCGCGGACCACGCCGTCGACCTCGGCGACCCAGAGCTCCGCCTCGCGGTCGCGGCGTGCGGCGTCGCGCAGCAGGTCGAGGTAGTGGTCGTCGGGACCATCGGTGAACTCGGCGTACGCCGCCACGGTGATCTCGCCGACGGCGTCGAGGTCATCGGGGCGGGCGCGCCGGACGACCGGCCCTGCAGGTGACTCAGACACCGAAGCTGGCGCGCGGGTAGACGGCCTCGACATCGGTGACGATGTTGACGAGGTAGGGCGCGCCCGACGCGAAGGCCCGGTCCAGCGCGGCACCGATCTGGCGCGGGTCGGTCACGGTCTCGCCGCCACCGCCCAGGGCACGCACCACTCCGTCGTACGACGTGCTCGGGGAGAGGTCGGCGATCACGTCGTAGCCGTAGAGCATCTGCATCGGACCCTTCTCCAGCCCCCAGGCGGAGTTGTTGCCCATCACCATGACGACCGGCAGGTTGTGCCGCACGAGCGTGTCGACGTCCATCAGCGAGAAGCCGGCGGCGCCGTCACCGAGCAGCAGGACCACCTGCGAGGAGGGCCGGGCGACGCGGGCGGCGATGGCCGCGCCGAGCCCGGCGCCGAGGCAGCCGTAGGGGCCGGGGTCGAGCCAGCCGCCGGGCCGCTTCGGCTCGACGAACTTGCCGGCGAAGCTGACGAAGTCGCCGCCGTCGCCGATCACGACCGCGTCCTCGGCGAGGCGGGGGAGCAGCTCGCCGTAGATGCGGGCCGGATGGATCGGGTCGGCCTCGGCACCGAGCAGCGCCCGGTCCCGCTCCGCCGCGGCGGAGACGGCGGCCTGGAGGTCGCCCACCCACGACGACCAGTCGGGGCGGCGTACGGCGTGCTCGAGGCCGGCCTGCAGTCCGTCGAAGACCGACGTGAGGTCGCCGGAGACCGACGCGGCGAGCGTGGCGTGCCCGGACAGCTGGTCGGGGGAGTCGGCGACGTGCACGACCCGGGCAGGGGTCGCGCCATCCTTGCCGCCGAAGACGCCGTACCCGAGCCGGAAGTCCAGCGGGGTGCCGACGACGAGCACCAGGTCGGCGCCACCGAGCGCGGTGCTGCGGGCCTTGGTGACCAGCAGGGGGTGGCCGCCCGGGACGACGCCGCGGCCCATGCCGTTGGTGATTGTCGGGACGCCGACGGTCTCGACGAAGCGCAGCGCGGCCTCCTCGGCGTGGTCGGCCCATACGTCGGTGCCGAGGATCAGCACCGGCCGGCTGGCGGCGGCGAGGAGCCCGGCGATCTCGGTGACCGCGTCGGGGTCGGGGTCCGCGCCGCGGAGCGGGGCGACGGCCGGGACCGGGCCGGTCGCGTTGTTGAAGAGCTCGTCCATCGGCACGTCGACGAACACCGGCCCCCGGTGCGACGAACCGGCCGTGACGAATGCTCCGTGCATCCCCTCCAGCACCTCGCCGGCGGTCGGGATGGTGCGGGCGAGCTTCGAGACAGGCGCGAAGATCGGCGGCTGGTCGAGCTCCTGCAGCGCGCCGGTGCCCCAACGGCCCTGCGGCGCACGACCGCCGACGACGACCATGGGAGAGCCGGCGAACTGCGCCTGGGCGACCGCGCTCAGGCCGTTGGTCACGCCCGGCCCGGCGGTGAGCACGGCGAGCCCGGGGACCCGGGTGAGCTTGCCGGTCGCCTCGGCGGCGAAGGCCGCCGTCTGCTCGTGGCGTACGTCGAGCAGGGTCACCGGGTCGGCGGCCTTGACGGCCCCGTCGTACAGCGGGAAGACGTGCGCCCCCGAGAGCGTGAACAGCGTCTCCACGCCGTGGGCCTGGGCCACGGCGACGGCCAGCTCGCCGGCGTGGCCGGTCAGGTCGGTGGTGTTGTCGGGCATGCCCGCAGGTTACTCACCCGTAGCGGTGAGGTACCCGTGGTTTGTGCTCTTGAGAGCCTCCACCACGACGAGCAGCAGGTCGGAGCGCACCTGCGGCGGCCGGGCGCCCAGCGACAGCTGGAGGTAGAGCGCGCGCAGGAACGCCTCCGCGTTGCCACCGGCGAGGTAGGGGTCACGCTCGTCGTACGACGAGCGGGTGCCGGCCGAGGCCGCGATCCGAGCGATCCAGGGCTCGAGGACTCGCAGCGGGACCAGGTTGCGTCGCAGGATCGTCACCGTCGCGAACGCCAGCCGGTCGCCCTCGCCGCTGCTGAAGAGCCGGTCGACGGGCATCAGCAGCCGGTCGGCCACCACGTCGAGGAGCACGGTCAGCTCGGGCGTCGCCAGGTGCGGCGACCGGGCCAGGATCGCCATGGTGTCGGCGCCGTGGGAGACGGCGTGCGCCCACCCCTTGCCGGGCACCCAGCCGCGCAGGTCGCGCTCGCGCAGCATCCACGTCGTCAGCCGGTCGCCCCACTCCAGGATCTTGCCGCCGGGCAGCAGCGGCCGGTCGTTGTCGCGGGCGATGCACTCGCCGAGGACCAGCGCCGAGAAGCTGCGGCGAAAGACGCTGTCGGTGTCCCGCTCGCCGATGCCGACGAGCAGACCCGACGCCATCCCGTCACCGAGCCCGGCCAGCAGGTCGTCGTACACGCCGCGTTCGATCCAGGTCGTCAGTGCCGGGTAGGCGGTGCCATCCCGCAGGGCCGGATCGGGATCGCCCAGCATCCGGGTGAGCTCGGCCGTCAGCTCGGCGAGCGGGCGGTCGGAGGGGACCGCGAGACCCTCGGCGTGAACGTTCCGCCAGTATGACCCGGACATGGGAGCCATCCTGCCAAAGGACGCCCGGACGTCTAGTGGGGGTCCCGGGCGCGCCTTACCCTTACGCCTGTGCCCTCCCTCAACGACCTCGTGCGCAGCCACACGGAGCTCGACGCGGACGACGTCGCGTGGCTCCAGCTGCTCCAGGCGGACTGGCAGATCATCGCCGACCTGTCCTTCGCGGACCTGGTGCTGTGGCTGCCGGACCGGGAGGGCAAAGGCTTCTGGGCAGCGGGCCAGATGCGCCCCACGACCGGCCCGACGGCGTACGTCGACGACGTGATCGGCACCTTCGTGCCGGTGGGCCGCCGACCCCTGATCGACGCGGCGTACGCCGAGGGCCGGCTGGTCAGGGAGGGCGATCCGGAGTGGCGCGACGACGTGCCGGTGCGGGTCGAGACGATCCCGGTACGGCGCGCCGGGCGGGTGATCGCCGTCGTGGCCCGCAACACCAACCTGCTAGGCGTACGCACCCCGAGTCGCCTGGAGCTGTCCTACCTGCAGTCTGCGGCCGACCTCACCCAGATGATCGCGCACGGGTACTTCCCGGCCGCCGTCCAGCGCAGCGACCACGCCGACACTCCCCGGGTGGGCGACGGGTTCCTGCGGGTCGACGCGAGCGGACGGGTCGTCTACGCCAGTCCCAACGGGCTGTCGGTCTTCCGTCGGCTCGGGCACTCTGGCGACCTCACCGGCCTGTCCCTGGCGGACACCACCCGCGAGCTGGTGCCACCCCGGCGCCGGCCCGACGAGGAGACGCTGAGCGCGGTGCTGGGCGGTCGCGCACACCGTGACACCGAGATCGGCACCGACGGGGTGGCGCTGATCGTGCGCTCCATCCCGTTGCGTCCGCAGGGCGACCACATCGGTGCTCTGGTCCTGGTCCGTGACGTCACCGACCTACGACGGCGTGACCGCGAGCTGGTCACCAAGGACGCCACCATCCGCGAGATCCACCACCGGGTGAAGAACAACCTGCAGACCGTGGCCGCCCTGCTGCGCCTCCAGGCCCGCCGGATGGACAACGAGTCGGCGCGACTGGCCCTGGAGGAGGCGGTGCGACGGGTCGGGTCGATCGCGATCGTCCACGAGATCCTCAGCCAGGCGGTCGAGGAGCGCGTGGACTTCGACGAGATCATCGACCCGCTCGGCAGGATGGTCACCGAGGTGAGCGCGGTCGGCAGCCGGGTGCGGGTACGCCGCAACGGCACGTTCGGCGTACTGCCCTCGGAGTCGGCGACCGCGCTGGCGATGATCCTCACCGAGCTGCTGCAGAACGCGGTCGAGCACGGCTACGACCCCGGGGACGCCGGGCCCACCGGCTCGATCGTGCTCACCGCACGTCGCCTCGTCGGCCGACTCCACGTCACCGTGGACGACGACGGCTTGGGTCTCCCGGACGGCTTCGACCTCGACGGGTCGAGCAGCCTGGGGCTCTCGATCGTGCGCACGCTCGTGGAGTCCGAGCTCGGCGGCCAGCTGGAGCTGGGGCCGCGCCCCGACGGTCCGGGCACGAGAGCAGCGCTCGACGTGCCCGTCGACTGAACGACTGGTGGGTCAGTCGGTCACGCCGTGCGGACCCGGGCTCTCGCGTTGCGGCGCTTGAGCGCGCGGCGCTCGTCCTCGCTGAGGCCGCCCCACACACCGTGATCCTGCCCGGCCTCGAGCGCCCAGGCGAGGCACTGCTCGCGCACGTCGCAGCGGCGGCACACCTGCTTGGCCTCCTCTATCTGGAGGATGGCCGGGCCGGTGTTGCCGATCGGGAAGAACAGTTCCGGATCCTCGTCGAGGCACGCAGAACGGTGGCGCCAATCCATGGCTCGGGGGCCTTCTTTCAATCGATAGTCAGGGGTGTCGACCGTGGGCTTCGGACGTCAGCAGCATGGGCATGACGAAACCGGCTCGTCGTCGAGCGCTGCGTCAAGACTGGCAACCTTTTGACCGTTAAACAACCCCTTGACATGGTCTTGTCCGTCACAGCCTGGATCTGACTGGTGGCTGTCGTCGGGGTCGGTGCCGGGTCTTTCTTCGCTGACTCCTAGGCTGCTCGAGTGAGCCTACGCCCGTCGACCAACCGCCCGGCACCCCTCGTCGTCGCCGCGTCGCTGGTCGCCGTCGAAGGCCTGTTGCTGCTCGTCTTCGCCGTGCTCGAGCTGGCCAGTCTCGACTCCGACCGGATCGCGATGGGTGCGACCACCAGCATCTTCTTCCTCGCGTACGGCGCCGGCCTGCTGCTCTGCGCCTGGTCGCTGGTCCGGGGTCAGTCGTGGGCACGGAGCCCGGTGGTGCTCACGCAGCTGATCGGCCTGGGCGTGGCCTGGAGCTTCCGGGGCGGGGACACGACCGCCGTCGCGGTGGCGATCGCCGTGGTCGCGGTCGTGGTGCTGGCCGGGCTGTTCCACCCGGCGAGCCTGGCCGCCCTCGCCGACGACGGCGAGCAGAACTCGCTGCCCGACTGACGGGAGCCTCAGCTCTCCTCTTCCAGGGAGGTGCGCAGCTGCTCGAGCGTGCGGTTGAGCAGCCGGGAGACGTGCATCTGCGAGACGCCGATCTCCTCGGCGATCTGCGACTGGGTCATGTTCTTGAAGAACCGCAGCAGCAGGATCTTCTTCTCCCGAGGCGCCAGCCGGTCCAGCAGCGGCTTGATCGACTCGCGGATCTCGACGTGCTCGAGTCCCTCGTCGTCGATCCCGATCGCGTCGAGCATGCTCGCGGCGCCGTCGTCGCTGTCGTCGCTCGCATCCAGGGAGAGCGTGGAGTAGGCGTTGCTCGACTCGATGCCCTCGATGATCTCCTCGACCGTGCACCCGATGGCCTCGGCGAGCTCACGCGGGGTGGGGGAGCGCCCCAGGCTCTGCGTGAGCTCGGCGCTCGCCGTACCGATCTGCATCCGCAGCTCCTGGAGCCGCCTCGGCACCCGGATCGCCCAGCCCTTGTCACGGAAGTAGCGCTTGATCTCGCCGATGATCGTGGGAGTCGCGTACGTCGAGAACTCGACCCCGCGATCGGTGTCGAAGCGGTCCACCGACTTGATCAGGCCGATCGTGCCGACCTGGACCAGGTCCTCGAGCGGCTCGCCACGGTTGCGGAACCGCCGGGCGCAGTGCTCGACGAGCGGCAGGTGCAGGTGCACGAGATCCTCGCGAGCCGCGGCGTGGCTCGCCTCGGAGCCCTCCTCGTCACGCAGGATCACGAACAGGTCCGCGCTGCGCTTCCGGGTCAGCTCGATGCCCGTGAGGCCATCGTCCGCCCCGTCGTCCGAGTTCGTCATGTCAGAGACCAGGCTCCTGGTGGATCGCCACCGACGACGTCATCGACAAGGTGATGGTGAACGCGGTGTCCGTGGCGTCAGCGCTCGCGCTCGTCGCCAGGGTGGTCAGGACCTGCCAGGCGAAGCTGTCGTAGTCGGGCTCGATGGCGCCGTCGACGGTGCCCGACACGCTGACCGTGAGCTCGCCGGGGCCCTGGAGGAAGCCGCACACCAGGTCGGTGCCCGGCTCGGCCTCTTCGAGGACCATCGCGCAGGCCTCGCCGACGGCGATCCGGAGGTCCTCGATGTCGTCGATCGGGAAGTCCAGGCGGGCGGCGAGACCGGCGGTGGTGGTGCGCAGCACGGAGGCGTACGCCCGATCGGCCGGCACCCGCAGCTCGACGTCGGGCCTGCGGCCTCCGTCCGTCTCGGTCGGGCCGGAGGTCGCGCCGATCGGTGCCATGTGTCGTCCTTGCGCTGTGTCGAGGTCGGGGTCTGAGACCGGTCCGGAAACAGTAGCGGGACCAGCCCCCGCGGGTGTGTGTACCCGGGGACTGGTCCCGTTAACCGCTTGTGTGGAGCGCCTGAGCCTAGGGGCGCCGCTGTCCGTGGTGACGGAGAACGGTCGCGACTTCGCTTTGCTCAGGCCTTCCTTCGGCGTCCGCGTTGGTTGCGGCGGACGGTCGCGACTTCGCTTCGCTCAGTCGCGCTCGAGACGTCGAAGCCCTTCGCTTCGCTCAGGCCTTCTTGGTCTCCCAGAAGATTGCAGCGATCTCGTCGATCTTCGCGAGCAGCTCGTCGGCCTTGCCGGCGTCGAGCTCACCCTTGGTGCCGGAGGCGCCGGCGAGCTTGGTGGCCTCGTTGACCAGGGTGTGCAGCTGCGGGTACTTCTCGAAGTGCGGCGGCTTGAAGTAGTCGGTCCACAGCACCCAGAGGTGGTGCTTGACCAGCTCGGAGCGCTGCTCCTTGATCAGGATGGCCCGGGTGCGGAAATCGGGGTCGTCGTTGTCCGCGACCTTGGCGATGATGGCCTTGATCGACTCGGCCTCGATGCGGGCCTGTGCGGGGTCATAGACGCCGCAGGGGAGGTCGCAGTGGGCGGAAACCTCGAGGGTGGGGGCGAACAGTCGCGCGAACATGCGGGTCCTCTCGTTCTTCGGTTGTCCTTCGTTCGACTGCGACACTACTCCGCGTGTCGGGTCCTGCACGAGACGTGTCTCCAGGCGAGAAACGAGTACCCCCGTTGGGGTTTGCCCGGGTTCGTGGTGTGTCCATGACTCCCACGCTCGCCGACGGGGACCGGCTCCTCGTGTCCTACCGACGCGCCGTCCGGCGCGGTGATCTCGTGGTCGCCCGCCTGGCGGACGGGACGGTCGCGGTGAAGCGCGCGGCCGAGCGGCGTACGACGCGCGACGGGTCGCCGGCGTGGTGGCTGCTCAGCGACAACGCCGACGAGGGCGTCGACTCGCGGCACCGGGGGCCGGTCGCCGACCGGGACGTGATCGCCGTCACCGTGGCCAGGCTGTGGCCGCACCCGCGACGGCTGTGACGCCTGTGTCAGACTGCACGTGGGGAAGATCCCCCGAGGCCTGACGAGTTCCGCGCACCACCCCTGCGCGTCGAGCTGGGCCCCCATACCGTCGTACGTTCTCCCGCTCGAAATCCAGACCATCTGAAAGTCAGAGCTGTCATGGCTGATGCACATCCCTTTGCTGGTGACCCGGTGTTCGACCTGCACGTGGCCGGGAAGATGGAGCTCCGGTCGACGGTCGCCCTCGCCGGCGCCGACGACCTCTCCCTCGCCTACACCCCGGGCGTAGCCCGGGTCTGCGAGGCGATCGCCGCGGACCCGTCGATGACCCAGCACTACACCTGGGTCCCGAACGTCGTCGCCGTCGTCTCCGACGGCACGGCGGTGCTGGGTCTCGGCGACATCGGCCCGGCCGCCGCGATGCCGGTGATGGAGGGCAAGGCCGTGCTCTTCAAGCAGTTCGGCAACGTCGACGCCGTCCCGATCTGCCTGGCGACCACCGACGTCGAGGAGATCATCGAGACCGTCGTGCGATTGGCGCCCAGCTTCGGCGGCATCAACCTCGAGGACATCTCGGCGCCTCGGTGCTTCGAGATCGAGGACCGGCTCAAGGACCTGCTCGACATCCCGGTCTTCCACGACGACCAGCACGGCACCGCCGTCGTCGCCCTCGCGGCTCTCAAGAACGCGCTGACGCTGACCGGACGCAACCCGGAGTCGACCCGCGTGGTGATCTCAGGCGCCGGTGCCGCGGGAGTCGCCATCGCGAAGATCCTGCTCGAGGCCGGCATCAAGGACCTCGCGGTGACCGACCGCAAGGGCATCGTGCACTCGGGCCGCCACGACCTGACTCCGGTCAAGCGGGAGCTGGCGGAGATGACAGCCGACAAGACCGGACGCACCGGGACGCTCGCCGAGGCGCTGGACGGGGCGGACGTCTACCTCGGGGTGTCCGGTGGCACCGTGCCGGAGGAGGACGTCGCGCGGATGGCGGCCGACGCGATCATCTTCGCGATGGCCAACCCGACGCCGGAGGTGCACCCCGACGTCGCGCACCGGCACGCCCGCGTGGTCGCCACCGGCCGGTCCGACTTCCCCAACCAGATCAACAACGTGCTGGCGTTCCCGGGCATCTTCCGGGGTGCGTTCGACGCGCACGCCACGTCGATCACCGAGGGCATGAAGCTCGCCGCGGCGGAGGCCATCGCCGATCTCGTCGGCGACGGGCTGTCCGAGGAGTACGTCATCCCGTCGCCGTTCGACCCTCGCGTCGGGCCGGCGGTGGCGGCGGCTGTGGCGGATGCCGCACGCCGGGACGGTGTCGCCCGCAGGTAGCCGTCGGTAGGTTCGACGTATGTTCGCCGTCTACGCCGACCAGTTCTCGAAGGACGACCCCCTCTCCGCCCTGCAGGTAGGGGAGCGACCGGACCCGGAGGTCCCCGACGGGTGGACCACGGTGACGGTCAAGGCCGCGTCGCTCAACCACCACGACCTGTTCTCGCTGCGAGGCGTCGGCCTGCGCGAGGAGGCGCTGCCGATGATCCTCGGCTGCGACGCCTCCGGGCTCGACGAGGACGGCAACGAGGTCGTCGTCCATGCCGTGATCAGCGACCCCTCGTGGTCGGGCGACGAGACCTTCGACCCGAAGCGGTCGCTGCTCTCGGAGCGCTACCAGGGCACCTTCGCCGACAAGGTCGCCGTACCCCGCCGCAACGTGGTGCCGAAGCCTGCGTCGTTGTCGTTCGAGGAGGCGGCCTGCCTGCCGACCGCCTGGCTGACGGCGTACCGGATGCTCTTCACTCGCGGCCAGCTGCGCGCGGGCGAGACCGTGCTCGTCCAGGGCGCCGGCGGTGGTGTGGCCACCGCCGCGATCGTGCTCGGCCGGGCGGCCGGGCTGCGGGTCCTGGTGACCAGCCGGGACGAGGCCAAGCGGGCGCGGGCGCTCGAGCTCGGCGCGCACGACGCCTTCGAGTCCGGTGCCCGCCTGCCCATGAAGGTGGACGCTGTCATCGAGACCGTCGGCCGGGCGACGTGGTCGCACTCGATCCGGGCGCTGCGTCCGGGTGGCCGGATCATCACGTCGGGTACGACGTCCGGGCCGAACCTCGACGACGCCGAGCTGACCCGGATCTTCTTCCTGCAGCTCAGCGTCATCGGCTCAACGATGGGCACCCGGGAGGAGCTCGCCGGCCTGGTGTCGATGCTCGACGCCACCGGGGCGCGACCGCTGATCGACCGGACGATCCCGATGACCGACGCACGGGAGGGGTTTGCGGCCATGCTCGGCGGCGAGCAGTTCGGCAAGATCGTCTTCACTCGATGAGGCACCTCGTCACCGGGGCGGGATCCGGCATCGGTGCCGTCCTGGCTCAACGCCTGCTCGACCGAGGAGACGAGGTCGTGGTGCTGGCCCGCTCGGCCGAGAGGGCCGACGAGATGGCGGCGGACCTGCCGGGGGCCGACGTCCTCGTCGCGGACCTCGCGTGGCCGGAGTCCGTCGAGTCGCTCACGCTGCCCGACGCACTCGACTCGGTCGTGCACGCCGCCGGCGTCGTCGAGCTCGGGCCGGTCGCCGAGCTGAGCATCGACGACTGGGCGTCGCAGCTGCGGGTCAACCTGGTCGCCCCTGCCGCACTGACCCGGGTCGCCCTGCCTGCGCTGCGCCACGCGCGCGGCACGGTCGTCTTCGTGAACTCGGGCGCCGGGCTGTCCGCCCACCCGCAGTGGTCGGCGTACGCCGCGTCGAAGCACGGTCTGCGCGCGCTCGCCGACGCGCTGCGCGAAGAGGAGGCCGCGGCCGGCGTACGCGTCACCACGGTCTACCCCGGCCGCACCGCCACCCCGATGCAGGAGAAGGTGCACCAGCAGGAGGGCAAGGCGTACGACGCCGACGCCTGGATCCGCCCCGAGACCGTCGCCGAGGCCGTGCTGCACGTCCTCGACCTGCCGCGTGATGCGACGATCCCGGACGTCACGGTGCGTCCGGGCTAGACCTCAACTCGTCCAGCAGCCGCGCCAGCTTCTGCGGCGCCTGGAAGCGGTAGGACTCGGCGACCAGCTCGGCCACCTCGGTCCAGTCGGTCTGGTCGTCGAGCACCATCCCGATGATCGTCGGCGACCACGGCGGTTGGTAGAACGGCCAGCCGGCGTGGGTGAGCGCGAGCAGCTCGTCGCCGGTGGCGCGGAAGGTCAGGATGGTGCGGATCGAGTCGTCGCCGGTGATGTCGCGGTACGACGACTCGTAGCCGGGCTGGGCGACCATCACGTGCGCGAAGGTCGCAGTCCGGACCCGCCAGCGCACGCCGGTCCAGGCATCCTCCTCGACGACCTCGGGGAGCCGGGTCGCGATCGCGGAGAGTCGACGTACGACGTCCGCTTCGGGCTCGATGCGGCGTGCCGTCTCGCTGTGGGCCCCTTGACGCAGTGAGCTCAGCCGAACGACATCCGGAAGTCCGCCTGCCGGAACGACGCCAGCTGGCGCGCGTCGCGCAACCAGCCGAGCGGACCGTCGGCGGCGAAGTCCCAGCGGCCGCGGCACGGCAGCGCCTTCGACGACCCCTGCAGCGTGGCGGTGCGCTCCTCGCCGTCGGTGTCCTCGATGCCGGGCTGCCAGGTGGTGCCCTTGAACGGGATCCGCACCATCGCCCGGCTCACGTCGGTGAACGACGCGCTCGCGATCGGCCGTCGCTCGACCGAGGTCGACCAGGTGGTCGACGAGAGCGGCCCGCGGCGACTGCTGTCGAGCTCGAAGTCGCAGAGTTCCTTGGGGATCGCCCACAGCTCGCGGCCGCCGGCGACCGAGGCGGGGGAGTCGACCCAGATGTCGGTGATCGTCACGCACTTGCCGTGCTGCTCGGTGGGCACGAGCCGGGCGACGAGGAGCTCGGAGTACGTCAGGGGGCTGCCGGGCTCGTAGGAGACGAACGCGGCGCCGTACGTGCCGGCGGGGCGGAGCTCGTCGGCGCCCTCGCGCAGCTTGAAGATCGAGAGCCAGAGCTGCCCGACCATGTGCCACGGTGCGTCCGGGTAGTCGATCGACGGGGGCGTGGGCGTGGATTCGGTCGTCTGCTCGGCCATGTGCGCATCCTGCCGTACGGCGCGATCCGAGAGAAGTGTCAGTTGAGTGACAGATGGCGATTGCGGGATTAGCGTGCGGCCGGTGAGCAGCCAGCGGATCACCACCCGTGTCGAGACCTCCGAGCCGCGCTTCGTGTCGTACCCGAAGCCCGGACCCGACGCCCCCAACGTCGTGATGATCGTCCTGGACGACGTCGGCTTCGCCCAGCTCGGCTGCTTCGGGTCGGGGATCGCCACCCCGAACATCGACCGGTTGGCGGCCGAGGGACTGCGCTACAACCGCTTCCACGTGACCTCGGTCTGCTCGGCCACCCGCGCCGCGCTGCTGACCGGCCGCAACCACCACGCGGTCGGGATGGGCGTCACCCAGGAGGCGGCGCTCGGCTTCCCCGGCTACACCGGGCGGATCCCGAAGTCGGCCGCCACCCTCGCGCGGGTGCTGCGCGACAACGGCTACAACACGCTCGCGGTCGGCAAGTGGCACCTGGCGCCGAAGAATGAGTACTCCGCCGCCGGCCCGTTCGACCGGTGGCCGCTCGGCCAGGGCTTCGAGCGCTACTACGGGTTCCTCGGCGCGGAGACCAGCCAGTGGGCGCCCGAGCTGGTCCGCGACAACACCCACATCGAGCCGCCGTACCCGCCGGAAGAGGGCTACCACCTCACCGAGGACCTGGTCGACCAGGCGATCCGGATGATCCAGGACCAGCAGCAGGCCGAGTCCCGCAAGCCGTTCTTCCTCTACTTCGCGCCGGGCGCGGCACACGCTCCGCACCAGGTGACCGAGGAGTGGGTGACGCCGTACGCCGGCCAGTTCGACGACGGCTGGGAGGACTGGCGCCAGCGCGCCTTCGACCGTCAGGTCACGGAGGGCATCGTCCCCGCCGACACGGAGCTGCCCGAGCGGCCGCCGTGGATCCCCGACTGGGAGACGCTGCCGGCCGACCAGCGGCGGCTGTTCGCGCGCTACATGGAGGTGTTCGCGGGATTCGTCACGCACACGGATCACCACCTCGGCCGGCTCTTCGCCGACCTGGAGCAGCGCGGCATCGCCGAGGACACCCTGGTGATGGTCCTCTCCGACAACGGCGCCAGCGGCGAGGGTGGTACGACGGGCACGCTCAACGAGGCCGCCGGGTGGCTGGGCAACGGTGAGGACGTCGACGAGGCGGTCGCCCGGATCGACGACATCGGCGGCCAGGACGCCTACAACCACTACCCGTACGGCTGGGCCTGGGCCGGCAACGCTCCGCTGCGGCTCTGGAAGCGGTACGCGTGGCTCGGCGGCGTACGCACCCCGCTCGTGGTGCGCTGGGGGGACCGGCTCACTGCGCAGGGCGGGGTCCGCCCGCAGTTCGTGCACGCGGTCGACCTGTACGCGACGATCCTCGACGCCGCCGGGATCACCCAGCCCGAAGCCGTCGACGGGGTCACCCAGCAGCCGGTCGAGGGGACCTCGCTCCTGCCCAGCTTCGCCGAGCCAGATGCCGCCGAGCACCGGTTGCTGCAGTACTTCGAGATGTTCGGCTCGCGGGGGATCTACGAGGACGGCTGGATGGCGGTGACCGACCACGTCGCCAACCAGTTCGACGAGCGGAGCAACCTGGTCGGCAGCCACGACTTCGACACCGACCGGTGGTCGCTCTTCCACCTCGCCGAGGACTTCTCCGAGGCGCGCGACGTGGCCGACGAGCACCCGGAGCTGGTGCGCCGGATGGAGGGTCTGTGGTGGGCGGAGGCCGGGCGCAACCAGGTGCTGCCGCTCTTCGAGTTCCCGGCCTCGATGTCCCACATGCACCCGGGAGAGTTCCCGCCTCCGTGTGAGCGGGCGTACGCGCCGGGCGGCGGCCCGATCCAGGAGAGCCAGCTGCCGACGCTGGTGGGCGGCTTCGAGCTGACGGCGCGGGTCGTCGTGCCGGACGGCGGCGCCGAGGGCGTCCTCATCGCGATCGGGGACCGGCACGGCGGCTGGGCGACGTACCTGCTCGACGGCCGGCTGGTGGCCACCATCGCGATGCCCGACCAGACGACGCGGGTGGTCGCTCCGGAGCCGGTGGCGCCGGGAGAGCGCGTCCTCTCGGTGCGCTACGAGCCGGGCCCCGGGCCGCGCCTCGTGCTGGCCGTCGACGACGTGGCCGTGGCGGAGGACGCGCTGCCGGGGATGTTCTACTTTCCCAACCTGATGACCTCGGGTGCCGGACTGCTGGTCGGCCGCGACCGCGGCCTGTCCGTCAGCCATGACTACACGCCCCCGTTCGCGTTCACGGGCACGCTGGAGCGGGTGGAGCTGCGCAGCGGCCGGCCGGGTGCGCGCCCGGACCAGAGTGCCGAGCTACGGGTGGCGCTCGCCGGTGACTGAGCCGGTCATGGGGGAGGGCCGGCGCGAGCGGCACAAGCAGGACACCCGGGTCGCGCTCGAGGACGCGGCGCTACGGCGCTTCGCCCTGGACGGGTACGACGAGACCTCGGTCGACTCGATCGCCGCGGACGCGGGAGTCTCGGCGCGCACCTTCTTCCGCTACTTCGCCACCAAGGACGAGGTGCTCGACATGGGCCGCGAGGAGCGTCAGGCCGACCTGCGGGCCGTCGTCGCGGCGGCCGAGGGCAGCGGCCTGGCGGTCGTGCGAGCGGCCGTGACCGAGCTTGCGGCCGGGTTCGCCGAGGACCGCGAGCGGATGATGCTGCGCCAGCGCGCGGCGGCCAGCTCCCCGCTGCTCCGCGGCCGGCTCTTCGACACCCTCGCGTCGTGGGAACGCACGCTCGCGCTCGCGCTGCACCAGCGTGGTGAACCGCACGCCGAGACGCTCGCTGTCGTCGGCATCGCGGTCTTCCGGTTCGCTGCCAACGCGTGGCTGCGTGACGGTGGCGACATTTCCGTCGAAGTCGGCCGTGCCTTCGACGCGCTCGTGTGAGAATCCACCGCCGACCATCGACTCTCGGGAGCACGTTCATGCCCCTCCGCCCTGCCCGCTGGGTGCCGCTCGTCCTCGCTGCCGCACTCGCCGTCTCCACTCTCGGCGTGCCCGCCGGCGCCACGTCGTACGACGCGGGCCTCTCGACACCGCGGGAGGACAGCTACTACCCGGACCACGGCGACCCGGGCGTCGACACCCTGCACTACGGACTGGACCTCACCTGGCACCGTGCTCGCCGGACAATGAGCGGGGTGGCGGACATCCGGCTCCGGGCGACCGCTGCCGCGCCGTCGTTCCAGCTCGACCTGGCCCACTCCCTGACGGTCTCCCAGGTGACGGTCGATGGCGCGCCGGCCGCGAGCAGCCACGCCGGCGACGTACTGCGCGTCGACGTCCCGGTGGTCGCGGACCAGCGCTACGACGTCCGCGTCGTCTACCGCGGGACCCCGCGGCCCGTGCACGCGCCGACCACGCGCGGCGACTTCGACACCATCGGCATGAACGTCACCCGCGACGGCCAGCTGTGGACCATGCAGGAGCCGTACGGCGCGTTCACCTGGTACCCCGTCAACGACCACCCTTCCGACAAGGCGCTGTACGACGTACGCGTGACCGTGCCGCGCCCCTGGGTCGGCGTCAGCAACGGGCGACTGGTCTCGCAGCGCCGTACGGCCAAGCAGACGATCACGCGATTCCACCTCGCGCACCCGGCGGCGAGCTATCTGACCACGCTCGCGGTCGGTCCCTACGCCCACAGGACGGCCAAGGGGCCGCACGGCCTCCCGCTCAGCTACTGGCTCCCGGCGGGCAGTGTCGGGCGTTACCTGAAGGCGTTGCGGCACGTCCCGGCCGACCTGCGCTGGCTCGAGCGCAGGCTCGGCCGCTACCCGTTCGAGAGCGCCGGCGTCGTGGTGGTCCCGGGAGCGTCCGCGATGGAGACCCAGACCATGATCACCTTCGGTCGCAAAACCTGGGGACGTCCCCTGGAGGCTCGCGAGGTGATGGTCCACGAGCTCGCGCACCAGTGGTGGGGCGACACCGTCACCCCGTCGGACTGGCGGGACCTCTGGATGAACGAGGGCATGGCGATGTACGTCCAGTCCCGCTGGGCGGCAGATCACACCGACACGTCCTGGGCGCAGCAGGTGGACATGTTCCGCGTGTTCAACTGGATCGCGCGCGAGGAGCAGGGTGGCCCCGGCGCCTACGACCCGGAGATGTTCGCCACCGACTGCGTCTACCTCTGCACGGCGATGATGTACGAGACGCTCCGCAAGAAGGTCGGCGACCGTGACTTCTGGCGGATCGTGCGCCAGTGGCCGCAGCGCCAGCCCGACGCGAACGTCGACCGGGCCGGCTTCGAGCGGTACGTCGAGCGGGTGACCGGCGACGAGCTGACGAGCTTCTTCAAGAGGTGGCTGAACCGGGCGAGCTGGCCGCAGGCCCCGGAGTGGCCGTCGGCCTGAACTCCCCGTCTGCGGAGCTCAGTCCTCCGGATCGTCGAGCCGCGCCAGCCAGGTCGCGAACCGCTCGACGGCGGTCTCGAACTCGGGGTGTGAGTCGACGAAGCCCTGGAGCTGCTCGGCGAGCCACGCCAGAGTGACCTCTTCGTCGCCTCGGCGCTTCTCGAGCTCCTCGATGCCGCGATCGGTGAAGTACATGGCTCAGCTGAACGCCCGCGCCACGAGGTCCTTCTGCTCCTCCGTGTGCCGCTTGACCGTGCCGACGGCGGGAGAGGACGACTCCGGGCGGGAGACGACCTCGACCTGGGCGTCGACGTGCGGCCACACGTTGAGCTGGTAGTGCGGCCACGGGCCCATGTTCTGCGGCTCGTCCTGCACCCAGCGCACGGCCTTCAGGTGCGGGTAGCGCGCGATCTCCTCGCGGATCTCGGCCTCGGGGCGCGGGTAGAGCTGCTCGATCCGCGCGATCGCGAAACGGTGGCCGTCCTCGCGCTTGGCGCGCTCCACCATCAGGTCCCAGGTGACGCGGCCCGAGCAGAGCAGCAGCGTGTCGACCTGCTCGGCGTCGGCGGCGGTGTCGCTGATGAACGGCTTGAAAGTGCCCTCGGTGAAGTCACTCGGCTGCGATGCGGCCTCCTTGCGCTTCAGCATCGACTTCGGCGTGAAGACGATCATCGGCTTGTGCTCCTCGCCGAGCGAGTGCCGCCGAAGCAGGTGGAAGTACGACGCGGGCGTGCTCGGCTGAGCGACGACGAACGCCTCGTCGGCGGCCATCGTCAGGAACCGCTCGATCCGCGCCGACGAGTGGTCGGCACCCTGGCCCTCGTAGCCGTGGGGGAGCAGCAGCACGACGCCCGACTGCTGGTTCCACTTGCTCTCGCCGGCGCTGATGAACTCGTCGATGACGGTCTGCGCGCCGTTGACGAAGTCACCGAACTGCGCCTCCCACAGCACCAGCGCCTCGGGGCGGGCGACGGAGTAGCCGTACTCGAACCCGAGGGCGGCGTACTCCGAGAGCAGCGAGTCGTAGACGTAGAACTTCGCCTGGTCCTCGGTGAGGTTGGACAGCGGCGTCCACTCGTCGGCGTTGCGACGGTCGATGATCGTCGCGAAGCGCGAGACGAACGTGCCGCGGCGGGAGTCCTGGCCGGCCAGGCGGACCGGGCGGCCCTCCATCAGCAGCGAGCCGAGCGCGAGGATCTCGCCGGTGCCCCAGTCGATCGGGCCGTCGGCGATCGCGGCCGAGCGGCGCTGGAGCTGCGGCATCACCTTCGGGTGGACGGTGAAGCCCTCCGGTGGGGTGACGTAGGCGTCCGCGATCCGCTTCATGACCTCGTTGGACACGGCCGTCCGGGTCTCGCCGGCCGGCTTGTCCGGGTAGTCCGGGACCGTCGTCCACTCGGACGGTTGGGTGCTCGCCTCGCGGACCTCGGTGAAGACCCGCTCCAGCTGCTGCTGGTAGTCGCGCAGGACCTGCTCGGCCTCCTCGATCGTGATGTCGCCACGACCGATGAGGGACTCCGTGTAGAGCTTGCGGACCGAGCGCTTCTGCTCGATCAGGTCGTACATCAGCGGCTGGGTGTACGACGGATCGTCGCCCTCGTTGTGACCGCGACGGCGGTAGCAGACCAGGTCGATGACGACGTCCTTGTTGAACGCCTGGCGGTACTCGAAGGCCAGCCGCGCGACCCGGATGCACGCCTCAGGGTCGTCGCCGTTCACGTGGAAGATCGGCGCCTGCACCATCCGGGCGACGTCGGTGCAGTAGAGCGAGGAGCGCGACGAGCCGGGGGAGGTGGTGAAGCCGACCTGGTTGTTGACGACCAGGTGGATCGTGCCGCCGGTGCGGTAGCCGCGCAGCTGGGAGAGGTTGAGCGTCTCCGCGACCACGCCCTGACCAGCGAACGCAGCGTCGCCGTGGACGAGCAGCGGGAGGACGGGGTACGCCGCGCCGCGGTCGAGGACGTCCTGCTTGGCGCGGGCGATGCCCTCGAGCACGGGGTCGACGGCCTCGAGGTGCGAGGGGTTCGCGGCGACCGAGACCTTGATCTCGGCGCCCGACCCGGCGACGAACTCGCCCTCGGCGCCGAGGTGGTACTTCACATCGCCAGAGCCCTGGACGGTGCGCGGGTCGATGTTGCCCTCGAACTCGCGGAAGATCTGGCTGTACTTCTTGCCGACGATGTTGGCCAGCACGTTCAGCCGGCCGCGGTGGGCCATGCCGATCGCGACCTCGTCGAGGTCGGCCTCGGCGGCGGCCTCGCAGATCTCGTCGAGGACCGGGACCGTGGTCTCGCCACCCTCCAGGGAGAACCGCTTCTGACCGACGAACTTGGTCTGCAGGAAGGTCTCGAACGCCTCGGCCTGGTTGAGCTTCAGCAGGATCCGCAGCTGCTCCTCACGGGGCGGCTTCACGTGCGGCTGCTCGACCCGCTCCTGGATCCAGCGGCGCTGCTCGGGGTCCATGATGTGCATGTACTCGATGCCGGTCGTGCGGCAGTACGAGTCGCGCAGGATGCCGAGGATCGCGCGCAGCTTCATGAACCGGCGACCCTCGCCGCCGAAGGAGCCGGTCGCGAACTCGCGGTCGAGGTCCCACAGGGTCAGCCCGTGCGACTCCACCTCGAGGTCGGGGTGGCTGCGCTGGCGGTACTCGAGCGGGTCGGTGTCGGCCATCATGTGGCCGCGCACCCGGTAGGCGTGGATCAGCTCGAGGATCCGGGCCTGCTTGCTGATCTCGTCGTCGTGGGACGTCGAGATGTCGGCGTTCCAGCGGATCGGCTCGTAGGGGATGCGCAGCGAGCGGAAGATCTCGTCGTAGAAGTCGTCGCCGCCGAGCAGGAGCTGGTGCACCCGCTTGAGGAACTCACCCGACTGCGCGCCCTGGATGACGCGGTGGTCGTACGTCGAGGTCAGGGTCATGACCTTGCTGATTCCGTTGCGGGCGATCGCGTCGGCCGAGGCGCCCTGCCACTCGGCGGGGTACTCCATCGCGCCGACGCCGATGATCGCGCCCTGGCCCTTCATCAGGCGGGGGACCGAGTGGGTGGTGCCGATGCCGCCGGGGTTGGTCAGCGAGATCGTGGTGCCCTGGAAGTCCTCGATGGTCAGCTTGGCGTCGCGCGCCTTGCGGACGATCTCCTCGTACGCCGTCCAGAACGCCGCGAAGTCCATCGCCTCGGCGGCCTTGATGCTGGGGACCAGCAGGGTGCGCGAGCCGTCCTTCTTCGGGACGTCGATCGCGAGGCCGAGGTTGATGTGCGCCGGGGTGATCAGGTTGGGCTTGCCGTCGACCACCTCGAAGCCGACGTTCATCTCCGGCATCGAGCGCAGCGCCTTGATCAGCGCGAAGCCGATCAGGTGGGTGAAGGAGACCTTGCCGCCGCGGGCGCGGGCGAGGTGGTTGTTGATGACGGTGCGGTTGTCCCAGAGCAGCTTGACCGGGACGGAGCGCACTGAGGTCGCGACCGGCACCTCGAGCGACGCGTCCATGTTCTGGACGGTGCGGGCGGGGGCGCCGCGCAGCACGGTGTAGGTCGGCTCGTCCTTGGCCGGCGCAGGCGCGGCCGGGCGGGACTCCTTGGGGACCGGGTTGGTCGTGCCCTTGGCCGGCTCCGCGGCCTTGGTCTCCGGGCGCGGCTTCGCGACCGGGGCCGGGGTCGGGGTGGGATCGGGCGCGTGCTCCTGGGAAGCCGGCGCCGGCGCCGGCGCCGGCGCCGGGGCCGGCTTCGTCGCCGTGGCGGACGCCGTACTCGACGACGGGCTCGCCGTACCGTTGCCGCCGTTGGCGTGCCCGTTCGTCTTGAAGTACGTCGCCCACGTCGCGTCGACGCTCCCGGGGTCGCGCTGGTACTGGTCGAACATTTCCTCGACGAGCCACTCGTTGGCACCGAAGTCGGCGGACGGGAGCTCTGACTGGCCTGGGGACTGCGGCACGGCTTGATTCGCCTCTTCCGGGATCGTGCACGGGGGGAGTGTCAGTCGTCAAGGCTAGACCCCCGCGCCAGCAAATGCCCGACCACCCGGGCGGTTTGCGGCGTGGTGTGCCAAGGGCCACAACCTCGTCTTGCAGACTTCCCTCTGATCGGCACCGGCGAGGGGGAGTTTCGGAGTTATGAGAGAACGGACCAGAAACGGGTCCTGGGTGATGGCGGCGCTGGTCGTCGTCGGCCTCGCGGCCGGTGGATGCAGTGACGGCAGCGACGGCGGGCCCCGGAAGGCGGACGCGACGTCGAGCGCGTCCGCGGCGCCGGCGGAGGTGGTCACCGCGGCATCGGTCGGCCAGCTGGCCGGCAAGCTGCCGCAGGCACGACGCGCGCAGTTGGTCGGCGAGGTCCAGCAGGTCGTCGACGGCTGGATCGACGCGGCGTACCTCTCGGGTGACTACCCACGCACCGACTTCGCCGGCTCCTGGCCGGGGTTCACCGCCCCGGCCCAGGCCAAGGCCGAGCGGGACGGCGACCTGATGAGCAACCGTGACATCGGGGCGTCGATCGACGGGGTCGAGCCGCAGAAGCGGCAGCTGAAGCTCGACGTCCTCAGCGTTCGGAAGAGGCCGGTAGGGGTGACCGCGCGCGTCGTACTCCGGTTCGCGACCACGGGCGACACGGTCAAGGACGTCCGGGTTGCCGGCCGGCTCTACCTCACGAAGGGCAAGCAGGGATGGCAGGTCTTCGGGTACGACGTCACGAAGGTGGCCCGATGAAGAGGCGATTCATCCGCATCCTGGCGGTGGGCGCCGTCCTGGCGATCGCGGCCCTGCTGGTGCCCGACTCGGCGGTGAAGAGCACCGAGGTCGAGCTGGTCAAGGTCAACCGGGCCGAGACGGTCGACGTCAGCCCCGACGTGGTCTGGATCCTCGCGGTCGGCTCCGACGCGCGCCCCGGTCAGGACATGACGCACACCCGCGGCGACGCGCTGCAGCTCGTCGGCATGAACACCAAGACCGGCGCGGCGACCGCGATCGGCATCCCGCGCGACTCGTGGGTGCCGATCCCCGGCCACGGCTCCAACAAGATCAACGCCGCGCTCTACTTCGGTGGCCCGCAGGCCCTCGGGCAGGCGGTCGGCAACCTGGTCGGCATCCAGCCCGACTACGTGTTCGTCAGCCGCTTCGAGTTCTTCGAGGACATGATCGGCGACATCGGCGGCATCGACGTCAAGAACCCGATCGCGTTCGCCGACGACTTCATCAAGCCCAAGGGCTTCAAGAAGGGGCGCATCCACCTCGGTGGGTACGACGCGCTCGCCTTCGCCCGCATCCGTCACGACCTCATCCGCGGCGACTTCGACCGGTCCGCCAACCAGCAGCGTGTGCTGCGCGGCATCCAGTCCACGGTGAGCGCGAAGGCGGACAAGCCGGGCTTCATCGAGCGCGGCGTCTTCAGCGTCATCCAGCACATGCGCACCAACCTGTCGCCGGTCGAGCTCTATCGCCTCGGCCAGGCGATGGCCCAGGTCAACCCGGGCAAGGTCACCAGCTGCGTGGTCCAGGGCAGCATCGGCACCATGGGTGGCGCCAGTGTGGTCCTGCCGTTCGTCGACCAGGCCCGCCGCTACGGAGACGATGCGCGCAAGGACGCCACGATCAAGCGGTGCTGAAGAAGACCAAGCGGTGCTGAAGAAGACTCCGCCGTTCGTCGTGCTCGACGTCCGACGGCGATCCGATGCACGACCGAGGCGGCGCCGACGATCCGTGGTCGCCCGTTGCAGTGCGTCGCGCAGGGCGGGGAGCCGGTCGGTGTCGAAGTCCGGCTCCAGCCCGACCAGCGTCAGGGCGAAGCCGTCGGCGGCCGTCCTCGTCGAGCATCGCGACCAGGGCGACCGGCACGGCAGCAACGGCACGGCAGCAACGGCACGGCGGAACGACAAGAGGGGAGTGGGATGGGCATCGTCGTCTACCGGGACGCGACGATCTTCGACGGGACCGGTGCCGCGCCTGTCGGCGGCAGGTCCCTCGTCGTCGACGACGATCGGCTCACGCAGGTGGTCGCGACCGACCAGCTCGTCGTTCCCGACGGTGCCGAGGTCGTCGAACTCGTCGAGCGGTTCGTGATTCCTGGCCTCATCGACTCACACCAGCACCTGGCCACCCCGCCGGACCGGGTCCAGGCCGAGGCCTGGCTGCGCCGCATGGTGTACGGCGGCGTCACGGCGATCCGCGACATGGCGGACGACCTGCGGCAGATCGCCGATCTCACCCGCGCCTGCCTGGTGGGTGAGATCCCGGGGCCGGACATCCACTACGCCGCCCTGGTGGCCGGCCCGAGCTTCTTCGACGACCCGCGCACCTGGCAGGTCTCCCAGGGCGAGACGCCGGGGACGGTGCCCTGGATGCAGGCGATCACCGACGAGACCGACCTCGTCATCGCCACCGCCCTGGCCCGCGGGACGCACGCCAGCGCGCTCAAGATCTACGCCGACCTGTCGCCCGAGCTGGTCGCCGCCGTCACCGCCGAGGCGCACCGGCAGGGAGTGCCGGCGTGGGCGCACCTCTCTGTCTTCCCCGCGCTGCCGATAGACGTCGTCCGCGCGGGCGTGGACGTGGTGTCGCACGTGACGATGCTCGCCTGGCAGACCCAGACCCAGACCCAGGCGGAGGCGGCGCCGACGTACAAGAGCAAGACGCCGATCGACCCGGCCACGATCGACCCGGACGACCCCCGAATCGGCGAGGTGCTGGAGGCGATGCTCGAGCGGGGCACGATCCTCGACGCGACCGGGAGCATGTGGGAGAGCGGCGAGGTGCTCGACGGAGCCGATGCCGCTGGCGTCGCGCGCGCCCAGGGCAACGCGGAGCTCTCCGCGGCGCTGACGGCGCGCGCCTTCGCCGCTGGGGTGCCGATCTCCGCGGGCAGCGACTACGTGACGGCCGCGGACGACCCGTTCCCGGCGCTGCACCGGGAGCTCTACTTCCTCCACGAGCGGTGCGGGATGCCGGCCGCCGACGTGCTGCGCTCCGCCACCCAGATCGGTGCCCGCGCCGCCGGCGCCGAGGACGACCTGGGCACGCTCGAGCCCGGCAAGCTCGCCAGCTTCGTGGTCCTGGACCGGGACCCGGTCGCAGACCTGCGCAACCTCGCCAGCGTCTGGTGCACCGTCAAGCGCGGCGTCCGCCACCAGCGCGGCGACTTCGTCGGGCCCGAGAATCTGGAGCAGCGATGAGCAGGCACGACCTGACGATCGTCAACGCGCTCGGGATCCTCGACAACCCGAACTCGGAGCACTCGCTGGCGGCCGCCACCCAGCTCAACCCGAGCAGCGACCAGCTCACCATCGACGAGCGGACCCTGTCCGACGCGCACGCGTCCGGGCTCACGGCGCTCAACGTCACCCTCGGCTACACGATGGGCGAGATGGAGCCCTACGCGCACACGCTGCGGGAGATCGAGACCTGGGACCGGCTGGTGGCGGAGCATCCGACCGACCTGGTCAAGATCCTGACGGCGGCCGACATCGACCGGGCTCGCGCCGACCGCAGGATCGGGATCATCTACGGGTTCCAGAACGCGGTCGCCGTCGGTGACGACCCCGGTCGCGTGGCCGATCGGGTGGCAGAGTTCCAGCGCCTCGGCGTACGGGTGATCCAGCTGACCTACAACCAGGCCAACCACCTCGGCGACGGGTCGATGGCCCCGGACAATCGTGGCCTGTCCGCGACCGGTCGCGACGTCGTCGCGGCTCTCAACGACGCCCGGGTGATGGTGGACCTCTCGCACAGCGGCGAGCGGACCTGCCTCGACGCGATCCGGACGTCGCAGGCGCCGATCTCGATCAACCACACCGGCTGCCGGGCGCTGGCCGACCTCCCGCGCAACAAGACCGACGCCGAGCTGCGGCTGGTCGCGGACAGCGGCGGCTTCGTCGGCATCTACTTCATGCCGTTCCTCAACCCGAGCGGGCACGCCACCGCAGCCGACGTCGTCGCCCACATCGAGCACGCGATCGACGTCTGCGGAGAGGACGCCGTGGGCATCGGCACCGACGGGACCGTCACGGGGATCGACGACCTCGACGCCTACCGGCTCACCCTGGCCGACCACGTCGCGAAGCGACAGGCGGCCGGGGTCGGCGCCGCGGGGGAGCGGGCCGACACCCTGCCGTTCGTCCTCGACCTGAGCGGCGCCGACCAGTTCCACCGCCTGATCGCGCTGCTCGAGCAGCGCGGCCACTCGTGGAGCCGGATCGAGAAGGTCATGGGCCGCAACTTCATCGACTACGCCCGCCGTATCTGGGGCTGACCGACGAAGCACTTGACAATGGGGTCCACGTGGACCCCATTGCCAAGTCACAACTGGTGTGCCCCCGGCAGGATTCGAACCTGCGGCACCCGGTACCGGAAACCGGTGCTCTATCCCCTGAGCTACGGAGGCATGCTGCCGCGACGTACCCATCGATGACGTACCCATCGATAGCGTCGTGGTGGCTGCGCAGAACCCTACAACCGCGCCGCGATCGACGTGCAATCGGCCCAACTGACGGCACGGGTGGCGGCACGGGTGGCGGCACGGGTGGCGGCAGGGGCGTCCCACAGCCGATATCGATGCGAGGCGGGGGAGCGTGCGCCGATACCCTTGCCGGGTGACTCCCGAGCAGCTCTCCACCGCGATCGTCGACGTCCTGACGACGCTGTCCACCGAGGGTGCGATCACCCTGCCGGACGGCGTCCCCACGAACGTGACGGTGGAGCGACCGCGACAGAAGGGGCACGGCGACTACGCCACCAACATCGCGCTGCAGCTGGCCAAACGGAGCTTGATCAATGGCAAGGGGACGAACCCCCGCGCGCTTGCCGAGCTCGTCCAGGCGCGCCTGGCGCAGGTCGACGGGATCGCGGGGATCGACATCGCGGGTCCGGGATTCCTCAACATCACGGTCGCGGCCGGTGCCCAGGGCATCGTCGCGGCGCAGATCGTCGAGGCGGGCGCGTCGTACGGCGGCAACGACGCGTTCGCCGGCGAGAAGATCAACCTCGAGTTCGTCTCGGCCAACCCGACCGGCCCGATCCATATCGGCGGCGTGCGGTGGGCAGCCGTCGGCGACGCCCTCGGCCGGATCTTCGAGATGACCGGCGCCAAGGTCACCAGGGAGTACTACTTCAACGACCACGGCGCCCAGATCGACCGGTTCAGCCGGTCGCTGCTGGCCAGCGCCAAGGGCGAGCCCGCTCCCGAGGACGGGTACGGCGGCGCCTACATCCACGAGATCGCGGCGGCCGTCGTGGCGCGCACCCCCGAGGTCAAGGACCTCCCCGACGCCGACGCGCAGGAGGTCTTCCGCGCGACGGGCGTCGAGATGATGTTCGAGGAGATCAAGCAGAGCCTCCACGACTTCGGGGTCGACTTCGACGTCTACTTCCACGAGAACAACCTGCACAAGAGCGGTGCCGTCGACCGGGCCATCGCCCGGCTCACCGAGATGGGCAACACCTACGAGCAGGACGGCGCCCTGTGGCTGCGCACCGAGAAGTTCGGTGACGACAAGGACCGGGTGATCATCAAGTCGGACGGCAACGGCGCCTACATCTCCGGCGACCTCGCCTATTACCTCGACAAGCGCGAGCGCGGCTTCGACCGCTGCCTGATCATGCTCGGCGCCGACCACCACGGCTACGTCGCGCGGATGAACGCGATGTGCGCGGCCTTCGGCGACGAGCCCGGCAAGAACCTCGAGATCCTGATCGGCCAGATGGTCAATCTGCTCCGCGACGGCGCCCCGCTGCGGATGTCCAAGCGGGCCGGCACGGTCGTCACCATCGACGACCTGGTCGAGGCGATCGGTGTCGACGCGGCGCGCTACGCGCTGACGCGCTACAGCTCGGACTCCAACATCGACCTCGACCTCGATCTCTGGGCGAGCCAGTCCAACGACAACCCGGTCTACTACGTGCAGTACGGCCACGCCCGCACCTGCCGGATGATGGCCAACGCCGCTGACCTGGGCATGTCGCTGCCCGACGATTTCGACCCGTCGCTGCTCTCCCATGAGAAGGAGGGGACCCTGCTGCGGGCGCTCGCGGAGTTCCCGCGCGTCGTCGCCAGTGCCGCTGAGCTGCGTGAGCCGCACCGGGTAGCCCGCTACCTCGAGGACACGACCGCGATCTTCAACCGGTGGTACGACACCCGCGAGTGCCGGATGCTCCCGCAGGGCGACGAGCCGGTCGCCCCCGTCAACGAGGCGCGCCTGGTCCTGGTCGCCGCCGCCCGCACGGTGCTCGCCAACGGTCTGGGGCTGCTCGGCGTCTCGGCGCCCGAGCGGATGTGACGGCATGTCCCACGAAGCCGGCTGGGCGCACGCGCCCGGAGCAATGCGCGGCCCTGCCTGGCTGACGCCGCCCGCCGACCCCAACGCCCTGGTCCCGCACCTGTGGTCGCAGACCGCCCACAAGGTCGACGGCGAGCTGCACGTCGGCGGCCTGGCGATCCCCGAGCTGGTCGCCAACGTCAACACCCCGGCGTACGTCCTCGACGAGGAGGACTTCCGCTCCCGGGCGCGCGCGTTCCGCGACGCGTTCTCGTCGTACGACGTCTTCTACGCCGGCAAGGCCTTCCTCTGCATCGCCGTCGCTACGTGGGTGGCCGAGGAGGGGCTGTGCCTCGACGTCTGCTCCAACAGCGAGCTGACGGTGGCGCTGCGGGCTGGTTTCGACCCGGCCCGGATCGGCTACCACGGCAACAACAAGTCGACCGCGGACCTGCGCCGCGCGGTCGCCGCTGGCGTGGGCCGGATCGTCGTCGACTCCCTCGACGAGATCGAGCGCCTCGAGTCGCTGACCGCAGAGCCCGGCATGACCGCGAAGGTCATGATCCGCGTGACCGCCGGCGTCGAGGCGCACACGCACGAGTACATCGCGACCGCCCACGAGGACCAGAAGTTCGGCTTCTCGATCACCAGCGGTGACGCCCTCGACGCCGCACGCCGGGTGCTCGCCGCCCCGGGCATCGAGCTTCTCGGGCTGCACTCCCACATCGGCAGCCAGATCTTCGACTCCTCCGGGTTCGAGGTCGCAGCCCGCCGGGTGCTGGCCCTGCAGGCGCGGATCAGCGAGGAGCTCGGCGTGACGCTGCCGGAGATGGACCTCGGCGGCGGCTTCGGCATCGCGTACACGACGCAGGACGACCCGGCGGACCCCGCGCAGCTCGCGACCGAGATGACCAAGATCGTCGAGCACGAGTGTCGCGCTCTGGGCATCCCCGAGCCGCGCCTGTCGATCGAGCCCGGCCGCGCGATCGTCGGGCCCGCGATGTGCACCGTCTACACGGTCGGCACGGTCAAGCAGGTCCACCTCGACGGCGGCGCCGTCCGCACATATGTCTCGGTCGACGGCGGGATGAGCGACAACATCCGCACGGCGCTGTACGACGCCGACTACTCCTGCACGGTCGCGTCGCGCGCCTCCGAGGCGGTGCCGGTGCTGGCCCGCGTGGTCGGCAAGCACTGCGAGGCCGGCGACATCCTGGTGAAGGACGAGTTCCTCCCCGGCGACGTGCGCCCCGGCGACCTGCTCGCGGTCCCCGGCACGGGTGCCTACTGTCGGTCGATGGCCTCCAACTACAACCACGCGCTGCGCCCGCCAGTGGTCGCGGTACGGGACGGGGTCGCGCGCGTCGTCGTACGCCGCGAGACTGAGGACGATCTTTTGGCGACAGACATGGGTGATGTGCGATGACGGAGGGTGACAAGCCACTCAAGGTGGCCGTGCTGGGCTGCGGCTCGGTGGGCTCTCAGGTGGTGCGACTGCTCGGTGAGCAGGCCGGCGACCTCGCGGCCCGGGTGGGCGCGGAGGTCGAGTTGGTCGGCGTCGCCGTACGCCGGCTGGACGCGCCGCGCGACATCGAGGTGCCCGACGGGCTGCTGACGACCGACGCCAACGCGCTCGTCGCACGCGACGACGTCGACCTGGTCGTCGAGGTGATCGGCGGCATCGAGCCGGCCCGGACCCTGATCCTCTCGGCGCTCGAGAACGGCAAGTCGGTCGTCACCGCCAACAAGGCGCTGCTCGCCGAGGACGGACCGACGCTCTTCGAGGCCGCCGAGAAGGCCGGCCGCGACCTCTACTACGAGGCCGCCGTCGCCGGCGCGATCCCGATCCTGCGCCCGCTGCGTGAGTCGCTCGCCGGTGACCGGGTCACCCGGGTGCTCGGCATCGTCAACGGCACCACCAACTTCATCCTCGACAAGATGGACACCTCCGGAGCCGGCTTCGCCGAGGCGCTGGAGGAAGCCCAGGAGCTCGGGTACGCCGAGGCCGACCCGACCGCTGACGTCGAGGGCTTCGACGCTGCGGCCAAGGCCGCGATCCTGGCCTCGCTCGCGTTCCACACCAGGGTGACCGCCGCCGACGTGCACCGCGAGGGCATCGCGGAGGTCACCGCGGCCGACGTCGCCTCGGCCCGGGAGATGGCCAGCGTCGTCAAGCTGCTCGCCATCTGCGAGCTGCGCGAGACCGACGACGGCCAGAGCGCCGTCGCCGTCCGCGTGCACCCGGCCATGATCCCGAGGTCGCACCCGCTGGCCTCCGTGCGCGAGGCCTACAACGCGGTCTTCGTCGAGTCCGACGCCGCCGGCCAGCTGATGTTCTACGGTCCCGGCGCGGGTGGCGCGCCGACCGCGTCCGCCGTGCTCGGTGACCTGGTGACAGTCGCCCGCAACCGGCGGGCGGAGACCCGCGGACCCGGCGAGTCGGCGTACGCCGACCACGCGGTGCTGCCGATGGGGGAGACCCTCACCCGTTACCACGTGGCGATCGATGTCGACGACCGCGCCGGTGTGCTCGCCGCCGTCGCGACCGCCTTCTCGGAGCACGGCGTGTCGATCCAGACCGTCCGCCAGGAGGGCCGTGACGCCGACGCCCAGCTCGTCGTCGTCTCGCACGAGTCGACCGACGCCCAGCTCGCCGCGACCGTGGAGACGCTGCGCGGCATGGACACCGTCCGCGAGGTCACCTCGGTGATGCGCGTCGAAGGAGTAGCGGAGTGACCACCGAGAAGATGGCACGGACCCACCAGTGGCGCGGCGTCATCGAGGAGTACCGCTCGCTGCTGGACATCCCGGAGGGCACCCCCGCCGTGACCCTGCGTGAGGGCGGCACGCCGCTCGTCTTCTCGGAGTGGCTGTCCGGCCTCGCCGGGGCCGAGGTCTGGCTGAAGGTCGAGGGCAGCAACCCCACGGGGTCGTTCAAGGACCGCGGCATGACGGCCGCGATCTCGGTCGCGAAGCACGAGGGCGCGCGGGCCGTGGTCTGTGCGTCGACGGGCAACACCTCCGCATCGATGGCGGCGTACGCCGCGAAGGCCGGGCTCAAGCCGCTCGTGCTCGTGCCGGAGGGCAAGATCGCCGCCGGCAAGATGGCGCAGGCGCTGCTGCACGGCGCCCAGGTCGTGATGGTGCGCGGCAACTTCGACGACTGCCTGGGGCTGGCCAAGGGCCTGGCCTGGGACTACCCGGTCGCGCTGGTCAACTCGGTCAACCCGGTGCGCCTCGAGGGGCAGAAGACCGCGGCCTTCGAGATCGTCGACTTCCTCGGCGACGCCCCCGACTACCACCTGCTGCCGGTCGGCAACGCGGGCAACGTCTCGGCGTACTGGCTCGGCTACACGCAGTACGCCGACGCCGGGATGGCCACCAAGAAGCCCGTCATCCGCGGCTTCCAGGCCGAGGGCGCGGCGCCGCTGGTCACGGGTGAGCCCTTCCCCGACCCCGAGACGCGCGCGACGGCGATCCGGATCGGCAACCCTGCCTCGTGGAAGCTCGCCGAGGCGGCGCGCGACGAGTCCGGTGGCGCCTTCGCCTCGGTGACCGACGACCAGATCCTGGCGGCGCAGCGTGAGCTCGCCTCTCGAGATGGTGTCTTCGTCGAGCCGGCTTCGGCGGCCGGCATCGCCGGGATGTTGCAGGAGCTCGCCGGGGGCACGTCGTACCGCGGCAGCACGGTCGCCGTCACCGTCACCGGCCACGGCCTCAAGGACATCGCCACCGCGCTGGAGGGTCTCGCCGAGAGCGGGCGCCCGATCGTGGACACGGTGATCGACGCGGACGTCGCTGCTGCCGCGGCCGCCGCCGGGCTCGCCTGAGGCTGCCGTGACGACCTTCGTCGAAGGCCCGGTGCGGGCCTCCGTTCCCGCGACCTCCGCCAACCTGGGCCCGGGGTTCGACTCGCTCGGGCTCGCCCTGTCGATGCGCGACGAGCTGGTCGCCGAGGTGGTCGCGAGCGGCCTCGAGGTCGAGGTGACCGGTGCGGGTGCCGACGCGGTGTCGCGCGACGAGAGCCACCTGGTGGTCCGTGCGATGCGCGCCGCGTTCGACCTGATGGGCGCCCAGCCGTCGGGTCTGCGGCTGTCGTGCGCCAACGTCGTCCCGCACGCCCGCGGCCTCGGCTCGTCGTCCGCCGCGATCGTCGCGGGCGTCGTGCTCGCTCGTGGGCTGGTGGCCGGGGGAGCGCTGCTGGCCGACGACGAGGCGCTGTTCCGGCTGGCCGCCCGGATCGAAGGCCACCCCGACAACGTTGCGCCGGCCTTCTACGGCGGCTTCACCATCTCCGGTCGCGACGAGGACGGCGAGTTCTACTCGGTCGGTTCGCCAGTCGACCCGCGGATCCAGGTGGTCGTGTTCGTGCCGCCCACGGGGGTCTCGACCGAGGTCGCCCGGGGACTGCTCCCCGCCGAGGTGCCCCACGCCGACGCCGCGGCGGACGCCGGGCGGACCGCCCTGCTCGTCGCGGCGCTCGCGGGCAAGCCCGAGCACCTGCTGCGCGCGACCCGCGACTACCTGCACCAGCAGTACCGGCGCCCCGCCATGCCGGGCTCCCTGGACCTGGTCGACCGGCTGCGCGCCGACGGCCTACCGGCCCTCGTCTCCGGCGCCGGTCCCACGGTGCTGGCGTTCACCGACGCGGCCGGCGCCGACCGCCTGCTCGCCCGGTGTCCGGACGGCTGGGTGAGCCACCGGCTCGAAGTGGAGACCGCGGGAGCACGGCTCTCCTGACGGGTGTATCTTGACGGTGCGTCGAGTTCTTCGGCGTGGCACCGCCGGTCGTGAAGGCGGCACCGTGCACCCTCTTCCTCGTGATGCGGCGGCTTGCCGCCCAGCGGCCCGACGGCCTCGGAACCGAGCGCCACGGCGGGCGAGGAAGCACTGACCAGTACGCCGCCGGCCCGAGGCCGGATCGGCACTGAACGTGGGAAGGACCTCACGTGACGGAAACCATCGAAGGCACCACCGAGCCGACCGGCGCGGGCGCTGAGAAGCCCGCCAAGAAGCGCGGTGGCGGCCTCAATGCCATGCTCCTCGCCGACCTGAAGTCGATGGCGGCGGGCATGGGCATCGCGGGCGCGGGCGGCATGAAGAAGGCCCAGCTCGTCGACGCGATCAAGTCGCAGCAGTCCGGCGGCCCTCGCCAGGAGAAGCCGACGCAGGACCAGCCGGGGCAGGACCGGCCAGCGGAGAAGAAGCCGGCGCAGGCCAGGCGCGGCCGCGCCAAGGCATCGGCCGAGGACCAGCCGACCCTGGAACAGGAGCCGGCCGAGGAGAAGCGGCCCGAGGAGCTGCCGGCCCAGGACAAGCAGCCGCAGCAGGAGCGCCGCCAGCAGCGCGACCGCCAGCAGGACCGGAACCAGCAGCAGGATCGGAACCAGCAGCAGGGCAAGCAGGAGCCGAGGCAGGACCGCGGCCAGCAGCAGGAGCCCAAGCAGGACCAGAAGCCGGACCGGGGCCAGCAGGACCGGGGCCAGCAGGACCGGAGCCAGCAGGACCGGAGCCAGCAGGACCGCGGCCAGCAGGACCGCGGCCAGCAGAACAAGTCCAACCAGGGTCAGCCCAACCAAGGTCAGCAGGACCAGCACGACGATGACGCGGACGGCGACGGCGAGGGCAGCCGGCGCAACCGCCGCCGCCGGGGACGTGACCGCGACCGCAGTGTTCGCCCCGCGGGCGGTGGCACCGGAGGCCAGCGCAACGAGCCCGACACCACGATCCTCGAGGACGACGTGCTGGTGCCGGCCGCCGGCATCCTCGACGTGCTCGACAACTACGCGTTCGTCCGGACCAGCGGCTACCTCGCCAGCTCCGACGACGTCTACGTGTCGCTGTCGATGGTGCGCAAGTTCGGCCTGCGCCGCGGCGATGCGATCGTCGGTCAGGTGCGCCAGCCCCGCGAGGGCGAGCGCAAGGAGAAGTTCAACCCGATGGTTCGTATCGACGCCGTCAACGGCGCCGACCCCGAGGTCGCGAAGAACCGCGTCGAGTTCTCGAAGCTGACCCCGCTCTACCCCACCGAACGACTGCGCCTCGAGACCGGGGCGGACAACCTCATCGGCCGGGTCATCGACATCGCGGCGCCGATCGGCAAGGGCCAGCGCGGGCTCATCGTGTCCCCGGCGAAGGCCGGCAAGACGATGATCCTGCAGTCGATCGCGAACTCGATCACGACCAACAACCCCGAGTGCCACCTGATGGTCGTCCTGGTCGACGAGCGGCCCGAGGAGGTCACGGACTTCGAGCGCTCGGTCAAGGGCGAGGTCATCTCCTCGACCTTCGACCGGCCGCCCGCCGACCACACCACCGTCGCCGAGCTCGCGATCGAGCGGGCCAAGCGGCTCGTCGAGCTCGGTCACGACGTGGTGGTGCTGCTCGACGGCATCACGCGACTCGGTCGCGCCTACAACCTGGCCGCGCCGCCCAGCGGCCGGATCCTCTCCGGCGGCGTCGACTCGGCCGCGCTCTACCCGCCCAAGAAGTTCTTCGGCGCAGCGCGCAACATCGAGGACGGCGGCTCCCTGACCATCCTGGCGACGGCGCTCGTCGAGAGCGGCTCGAAGATGGACGAGGTGATCTTCGAGGAGTTCAAGGGCACCGGCAACATGGAGATCCGGTTGCGCCGCGACTTCGCGGACAAGCGACTCTTCCCCGCCATCGACGCCGTCCAGTCGGGCACCCGCCGTGAGGAGCTCCTGCTGAGCAAGGAGGAGCTGGCCATCATCTGGAAGCTCCGACGAGTGCTCTCGTCGACGGACGGGCAGCAGGCACTGGAGCTCTTGCTGGAGCGCCTGAAGAAGTCCCAGACCAACATCGAGTTCCTCATGCAGGTCCAGAAGACGACCCCGACCGTGTCCGCACGGGAGGAGTAGACCGGCACCGACGACGGGCCGCTCCCGCGACGGAGCGGCCCGTCGTGCTCGATCCGAGGGCAGCTGCGGCTAGGCTGCCCGCACATCAGAATGGGAAGGGGACCCGCGTGGCTCGGATCCTGGTCGCGGACGATGACGTCGACATCCGCGAGCTCGTCGAGTTCAAGCTCTCGACACTCGGCCACGACGTGGTCGCAGTAGCGGACGGCGCGGCGGCGATCGAGGCCTGTCAGGCCGAACGCCCGGACCTCGCGGTGCTCGACGTGATGATGCCGGGGGTGTCCGGACTCGACGCCATTCGCGCGATCCGTGCCGACCCGGCGCTGGCCGACCTGCCGGTGATCCTGCTGACCGCGCGTGCGCAGGAGTCCGATGTCGAGACCGGCTTCGACTCGGGCGCCGACGACTACATCACCAAGCCCTTCAGCCCCCGCGAGCTCGCGTCGCGGGTCCAGGCGCTGCTGAGCCGCTCCACCCCGTAGCCGCAAGGTAGGCGCAAGGTCGCCACAAAGTGGGCCGTTTGAGCGGCGTCCAGCCGTAGCCCGGGGGTAGCCTCCTGCCGTGGGAGGGGTGCTGGTCGCGCCCGGCGGACACGGGGGGTGTTCTCACGTCATGACTGGCCGTCCGGTGGCGCGCGTCGTGTCGTCTGTTCTGGCGCGGATCGGGTTCCTCGGTGCGCTCGCCACCGCGGTTGCCGTCATCGGTGTCATCGTCTCGGCCGTTGCGGTCAGTGACCTGACGGACGAGCTGTCGCCGGCCGCCGCCGCCAACCAGGCGGTCTACCAGGACCTCACCGACATGTCGGCCGCCGCCGAGGCCTGGGCGAGCGTCGGCCTGCCCAGCGCGGCCGACGACTACCGACAGGCCACGTTGCGATTGAGCGCGCACGAGCAGGAGGTGAGCGCGTACGCCGACGGCGATCGGGCCCTCCAGATCGCCGTGGAGCGCCAGGATGCCGCTGCACAGGCCTGGATCGACGGGTACGCCGCGCCGCGGATGGCCGCCGAGGGGGGCGCCGGCGCGCGTCCGCGGGACGTCCGGGCCGGCAACGCGGCGTTCGACGCGATCCGCTCCGCGCACCAGACCACGACCCAGGCGTTCGACAGCCGGGTGCGATCGGCCAGTGACGGCGTCTCGATGCGGCTGCGCGGCACCGTGCTGGCCGTCATCCTGCTGGCGGTCGCCGCGGCCGCCTTCATGGCGCGGTCGCGCCGGCGGGTCCTCGCCGAGCTGTCCACCCCGCTGCTGGCGCTCGAGAAGGTCGTGCAGCGGATGGCCCGCGGGGACCACGACGTACGAGCCGCTGCTGCCGGGCCGAAGGAGGTCCAGGCAGTCGCCCAGGCGTTCAACGAGCTCGCCGAGGCGCAGACCCGGGCGCGCGCCGTCGAGCTCTGGATCCAGCGCGAGCTGCGCACCCTGGACACCGCGAAAGACGACTTCGTCGCCAACGTCTCCCACGAGCTGCGCACCCCGCTGACCACGATCAGCGGCTATCTCGAGCTGGTGGCCGAAGAGTTCGAGGGGCAGATGGAGCCGCGGCACGAGCGGATGCTCGACGCGACGCGTCGCAACGTCGCCCGGCTCAAGATGCTCATCGACGACCTGCTCACCCTGCAGCGCGCCGAGGGCAGCAACCAGCAGATGGAGCCGGTCGACCTGCCGGCCCTGGTCCGCGACGTGGTCGTCGACGTGAAGCTCACGGCTGCCCGCCGGAGCATCAGGATCGGCGTGAAGCTGCCGCAGATCGACGTCGCGGTGCTCGCGGACCGCGCGATGCTGCACCGGGCCTTCCTCAACGTGGTGACCAACGCGGTGAAGTTCAGCCACGACGACGGGATCGTCGAGGTGGCCGTCACCACCGGCCGCGGCCAGGTCGAGGTCGCGGTCACCGACCGCGGCATCGGCATCCCGTCGGCCGAGATCGACCGGCTCGGGACCCGCTTCTTCCGGGCGTCCAACGCGGTGTCCAACGAGATCGCCGGCACCGGCCTCGGCGTCCGCATCATGCAGACGATCGTCGACCGGCACGCCGGCGCCGTCGTCATCGACTCGGAGGAGGGCGTCGGCACCACCGTGACCGTGCGCCTCCCGGTGCAGGCCCAGGCGCCGCAGCCGGTCGTGACCCCTCCCGCGATCCTCTCCGTGGTGGAGAACCAGCCCCAGCCGGAGCCCGCCCCGTAGGCCGGCCAGCCACGCCCGTCGAGCGTGCCGTACGCGGGAATGTTGTCGATTACCCAAGTGTTTGGACCCATGGCAGAATCGTCTGTCGGCTCCGGTTCACGCCTCCTCGTAGGGAGCGAGGCGACCCGGCGGCTATCGAGAGGACATCAGCATGAAGAAGGACATCCACCCGGACTACATCGAGACCCAGGTGACCTGCACCTGTGGCTCCACGTTCACGACGCGCAGCACCGTGGCGTCGGGCGTCATCAAGTCCGACGTGTGCTCGCAGTGCCACCCGTTCTACACCGGCAAGCAGAAGATCCTCGACACCGGCGGTCGCGTCGCCCGCTTCGAGGCCCGCTACGCCAAGAAGGCCGCTGCCGCCGAGAGCAAGTAGCTGCTTCCGAGCGCCGGTCCCCGCCACGTGGCGGGGACCGGCGCTCGTCATTTGTCCGCACCCGTCACGCGAGGAGAAGCCGATGTTCGAGGCAGTCGAGGGGATGCTCGCCGAGCACGCCGAGATCGAGACGCGGCTGGCCGAGCCCGAGACGCACGCTGACGCACGGCTCGCCAAGCAGCTCAACCAGCGCTACGCCGCGCTGTCGTCGATCATCGGCGCCTGGCGGGACTGGCAGGCGCTCGGTGACGACCTCGGCGCCGCCCGCGAGCTCGCGTCGGAGGACTCCGCGTTCGCCGAGGAGGTCGAGGCCCTGCAGCCGCGGATCCACGCGGCCGAGGAGCGGCTGCGCCGGCTGCTCGTGCCCCGCGACGAGGCCGACGACAAGGACGCGATCCTCGAGGTGAAGTCGGGAGAGGGCGGGGAGGAGTCGGCGCTCTTCGCCGCGGACCTGCTCCGTATGTACACCCGGTACGCCGAGGCCCGCGGTTGGAAGGTCGAGATCCTCGACGCCGCCGAGTCGGACCTCGGCGGCTACAAGTCCGTCACCGTCGCCGTGAAGGCGCGCGGCACCTCCGAGCCCGGGACCGCGCCGTACGCCTTGCTGAAGTTCGAGGGCGGCGTGCACCGGGTCCAGCGGGTCCCGGTCACCGAGTCGCAGGGGCGGGTGCACACCAGCGCCGCCGGGGTGCTGGTCTTCCCCGAGGCCGAGCAGATCGACGTCCAGATCGACGACAACGACCTGCGCATCGACGTCTACCGCAGCAGTGGCCCCGGGGGGCAGAGCGTCAACACCACCGACTCCGCGGTCCGGATCACCCACGTGCCGACCGGCATCGTCGCCAGCTGTCAGAACGAGAAGAGCCAGCTGCAGAACCGCGAGCAGGCGATGCGCATCCTCCGGGCCCGGATCCTGGCCGCCGCGCAGGAGAAGGCCGACGCCGAGGCCGGCGCGGCCCGCCGCAGCCAGGTCCGCACGGTCGACCGTTCCGAGCGGATCCGCACCTACAACTTCCCGGAGAACCGGATCTCCGACCACCGCACCGGCTACAAGTCCTACAACCTCGACCAGGTGCTCGACGGTGACCTCCAGCCGGTGCTCGACTCCTGCATCGAGGCCGACCTGGCCGCCCGGCTCGAGGCGCTCGAGCAATGACGTCGCGGCGGGCCGTGCTCTCCGCGGCCGTCGACCGGCTCCGGGGGGCCGGGGTCGCCAGCCCCGAGCACGACGCCGCGGAGCTGCTCGCCCACGCCCTCGGCACGACGCGCTCGCGCCTGCCGCTGGTCGACACCGTCCCCGACGACGCCCTGGGGGAGTACGACGCGCTCATCGCCCGTCGCGCGGCCCGGGAGCCGCTCCAGCACCTGACCGGCACGGCCTACTTCCGTCACGTCGAGCTCGCCGTCGGACCCGGGGTGTTCGTGCCCCGGCCCGAGACCGAGCTGCTCGCCGGCTGGGCGGTCGAGCAGGCGGTCTCGACCACCGGGAGGGCGCCCGTCGTCGTCGACCTGTGCACCGGGTCGGGAGCTGTCGCGAAGGCGATCGCCGACGAGGTCCCTGCGGCGAGCGTGCACGCCGTCGAGCTCGACGAGGCTGCGCTTCCGTGGGCGGAGCGCAACCTCTCCGGTACCGGTGTCGACCTGCGCGAGGGCGACATGGCGACCGCCTTCGACGACCTGGCAGGCACGGTCGACGTGCTGACCTGCAACCCGCCATACATCCCACTCGACGCCTGGGAGTCGGTGGCGCCCGAGGCCCGCGACCACGACCCGCACCTCGCTCTCTTCTCCGGCGCCGACGGGCTGGACGCGATCAGGGTGCTCGAACGCCGGGCGGCCCTGTTGCTGCGGCCCGGGGGAGTGGTCGGGTTCGAGCACGCCGATGCTCAAGGCGAGTCCGCGCCGGCGGTCTTCTCCGCGACCGGTCGCTGGACCGATGTCAGGGACCACGCCGACCTGGCAGGGCGCGCACGCTTCACGACGGCCCGGCTGGCACGATGAGCCCCAGAAGGAGGGCACTGTGACGAGCGAGCGTTATCCGACCGGGACCGACGAGGAGCGTGAGGCCGCGGTCGAGGCGGCAGCCCTCGCGGTCCAGCAGGGCGAGCTCATCGTGCTGCCGACCGACACCGTGTACGGCGTCGGGGCGGACGCGTTCGACCCGGTCGCCGTGCGGGGTCTGCTGGCGGCCAAGGGCCGCGGCCGCAACATGCCGCCGCCCGTGCTGGTCAGCTCGGCCACGACGCTCGACGCGCTCGCGGTCCGGGTCCCCGGGTACGCCCGGGCGCTGGTCGAAGAGTTCTGGCCCGGCCCGCTGACCCTGGTCTGCCACCAGCAGAGCTCGCTGCAGTGGGACCTCGGCGACAGCCGCGGCACCGTGGCCGTGCGGATGCCCGACGACGAGATCGCCCTCGCGATCCTCGAACGGACCGGGCCGCTGGCAGTCAGCTCGGCCAACAAGACCGGCATGCCGGCCGCCACCGACGCCGACCAGGCGATCGAGATGCTCGGCGACGACGTCGACGTGGTGGTCGACGGAGGGACGTCTCGCGGTGGTGAGGCCTCCACGATCATCGACGTCACCGGATCCCAAGGGAGGGTGCTGCGCCTGGGTGCGCTCAGCCTCGAGCAGCTCAACGCCGTCCTGGAACCTCTCGGCGCGACCCTGACCGACGAGGCCTGAGCCCTTGCGGGAGTACCTCCTCGTCTTCATCGTCGCCGCGGCGACGACCTATCTGCTGACCGTCGTCTCCCGCGAGATCGCGCTGCGCACGGGAGCGGTCGCGAAGGTCCGCGACCGCGACGTGCACGCCGTCCCGATCCCGTACCTCGGTGGTCTCGCGATGCTGGGCGGCCTGGTCGCGGCGTACGCCGTGGCGCGACAGCTGCCGTTCCTCTCCACCAGCGGTCCGCTCGTCTTCCGTGACGCCGGGGTCGTGCTGATCGCCGGGGCGCTGATCTGTGCTGTCGGGGTGCTCGACGACCTGTTCGAGCTGGATGCTCTCACCAAGCTGGGCGGGCAGGTGCTCGCCGCGGGCTTCCTGATCGCGTTCGGCATCCAGTACGTCTTCTTCACTGGGAGCGACGGGACCCAGTTCCCGCTCCAACCGGCGCAGGGGGCGCTGCTCACCGGCTTCGTGGTCGTGGCGACCGTCAACGCGGTCAACTTCGTCGACGGCCTGGACGGCCTGGCCGCCGGCATCGTCGGCATCGGCGCCTCGGCCATCTTCGTTTACTGCTACCAGCTCGCCAACATCAACGACCTCACGCTGGCCACCACGGGCGCCCTGCTCAGCGCGGCGCTCGCCGGTGCCTGCGCCGGCTTCCTGCCGCACAACTTCCACCAGGCGCGCCTCTTCATGGGCGACAGCGGGTCGATGCTGATCGGCCTGGTGCTCTCAGCGAGTGCGATCACGCTCACCGGGCAGTTCTCGGCCGACCAGATCAGCGAGGGCGCGGCCGGTTCGCAGGCGAGCCTGGTGCCGACCCTGCTCCCGCTGCTGCTGCCGGTGTCGATCCTGATCGTGCCGATGCTCGACCTGGTCCTCGCCGTCGTACGCCGCACCCGTGCCGGTCGCTCGCCGTTCGCGCCGGACAAGCAGCACCTGCACCACCGGCTGCTCGAGATCGGTCACTCCCACCGGCGCGCGGTGCTGATCATGTACCTGTGGGCAACGCTGATGGCCTTCGGGACGGTGCTGGTCAGCCTCTACAGCGGCGAGAGCTGGGCCTGGGTCGCGGTGGGGGCGATGGCGGTCGTCACGGTCGGCGCGACCTTCCTGCTGCCGAAGCTGCACCACCCCGACCAGCTTCCACCGGCCGTCCCGGCGCCCGACGAAGGGCCGCTCTGATGGGGCCGGAGCGGTTTGGATCGTTCCGGTTTCAGTGCGCTCAGACTTTGTGCTAGTTTTCACAAGCGCCCCTGACCAGGTCGGGAGCGCATGCACCGTCAGCCCCCTACGAACGGCCGCCGACATGACGACCGATGCCCGCCCGGCACCCCTCATCAGAGGGACGGCTGTGCTCGTGCGGACGGCCGGCGCCACGATCCTGCTGGGTCTGCTGACCACCGCCCTCGGCGCGCTGGTGTCGGGCTCCGCGGCGGCGTACGGCGCGCTCGCGGGCACGGTCCTGGTCGTGGGGGTCTTCGGCTTCGGCACCTTCACCGTGAACGCCGTCGCGGCCGTGATGCCGACGGCATCGCTGCTCGTGGCCGTGATGACCTACACCCTGCAGGTCGTCGTGATGGCGCTGGCCTTCGTCATCCTCTCCGGCTCCGGCGCGCTCGACGACACCATCGACCGGGCCTGGCTCGGCGGCACCGTGATCGCCGGCACGATGGTGTGGCTCGTGGCGCAGATCGTGCAGGCGACGAGCCGTCGGATCCCCATCTACGACGTCTCGCTGCCCGATGTCGACCAGACGCCGGCGCCGAGGGCGGAGGGGGCGGAACGATGACCAAACCCGACTGCTATTCTCCGGTTCGCAATGAGTCAGCAGGAACCGTCGGCTGGACCTCAGGGGGAGCGCCCGAAGGGCGACCCGTGGCATGCCTTCGGGTACATCGTCTCCGGGGTCGCGATCTACGGCTTCCTGGGGTGGCTCGTGGACCGATGGCTCGAGACGGAGTTCGTCGTCGCGATCGGGATCATCTTCGGTGCGGCGCTCGGGATCTACCTGACCTTCAGCCGCTTCAATCGCGCACAACCGTCCGACCAGAAGTAGAGGAGAACCGGTGACCTACGCAGCCGCCGTGGTGCGCAGCGATGGCTTCACGCCGCCCGGACCGGGGGACTTCGACCTCCCGGCCATCGGCGGTGGGACCGACACGTTCGAGATGTTCGGTCAGACCTTCGTGCTCGGTGTCACGAAGCCGATGCTCCAGCTCGTCCTGGCGGCGGTGCTCGTCTTCGGGTTCTTCTACCTCGCCTCGCGCAAGCGGGCGATGGTGCCGGGCAAGCTGCAGTTCATCGGCGAGGGCGCTTACGGATTCGTCCGCAACTCGATCAGCCGCGACATCATCGGCGGGCGCGACTTCGCGAAGTACGTGCCCTACCTCTTCGCGCTGTTCTTCTTCATCCTGGTCAACAACCTCTTCGCGACCATCCCGTTCATCCAGTTCCCGACGTTCTCGCGCTCGGGGATGGTCTACGGCCTCGCGATCCTGAGCTGGGTGGTCTACAACGCTGCCGGCATCAGCCGACACGGCTTCTTCGGCTACCTGAAGCACCAGACCGTGCCGCCGGGCATCAGCGGCCCGATGCTCATCCTGCTGGTGCCGCTGGAGTTCATGTCGAACATCCTGGTCCGGCCGGTCACGCTGGCGCTGCGACTCTTCTGCAACATGTTCGCCGGCCACCTGCTGCTCATCCTGTTCGCCCTCGGTGGCGAGTACCTCATCTTCGAGATGTCCGCGGCGTACGCGCCGGTCGGCCTGCTGGCCTGGGTCCTGTTCATCGCGGTTGCGTTCCTGGAGATCCTGATCCAGTTCCTGCAGGCCTACGTGTTCGTCCTCCTGAACGCGATGTACATCTCCGGCGCGATCTCCGAAGAGCACTAGAAGTCCTGCCGGCAGCGCCCTGCTGGGCGTTCCCCGAAGTCTCACTCCGCACAACACCTGAAGTAACAACCGAAAGGAAACTGCCGTGGACGGCACTCTCAACGGCTCGGTCAACATGATCGGCTACGGCCTGGCCGCGATCGGCCCGGGCATCGGCATCGGCCTGATCTTCGCCGCCTACATCAGCGGTGTCGCGCGCCAGCCTGAGGCTCAGGGTCGCCTGCAGTCGATCGCGATCCTCGGCTTCGCGCTCGCCGAGGCGCTCGCGATCATCGGTATCGCCCTCGCCTTCGTCCTCAGCTGACCGTCCTCACCGAGACGTAGGATCCGGAAGGACCTGTCATGCATGCACTGATCGCCCCCGTGGTGGTGTCGGCCGCGGAGGAAGAGCACAAGCTCAACCCGCTGCTGCCGCACGTAGCTGAGATCGCCCTCTCGCTGGTCGTGTTCGGCCTGCTCTTCTTCGCGGTGAAGAAGTGGGTGGTCCCGGGCTTCGAGACGACGTTCGAGGAGCGCTCCAAGGCCATCGAGGGCGGCCTCGAGGCAGCCGAGTCGAAGCAGGCCGAGGCGGACGCCCGGCTCGCCGAGCTCGAGCAGCAGCTGGCCGACGCCCGGCACGAGGCGGCCCGCATCCGCGAGGAGGCCCGGGAGCAGGGCGCGCAGATCATCGCTGAGATGCGCGACCAGGCCCAGGCCGAGTCCACCCGGATCGTGGAGCACGGCAAGGCCCAGATCGAGGCCGAGCGTCAGCAGGCGGTCACCGCCCTGCGCGCCGAGGTCGGCACTCTGGCGACCAGCCTGGCGGGTCGGATCGTCGGCGAGAGCCTCGAGGACGACGAGCGCTCGTCGCGCGTCGTCGAGCGGTTCCTGGTCGACCTCGAGACCATCAACGCCTCCGAGGCTGCAGGTAACGGGGCCGGCTGATGGTCTACCAGCTGAGCTCGTTGCGGGGTTCGTCGGCCGACGCGCTGCAGGCACTGGGCGCGCGGGTCGACGACGGTCGCAACAGCCCGGAGGAGTTCGCCTCACTGGGGCAGGACCTGTTCCAGCTGGCGGCTCTGATCCGGTCGGAGCCGGCGCTGCGGCGTGCGGTGACCGACGTGTCGACGCCGGCCGAGGCCAAGGCATCGCTCGTGCGCAGCCTCCTGGGCGAGCGGGTCGGCGCTCCGGCGCTCGACCTGCTGGTCGACGCGGTCGGGCACCGCTGGGTGGCGTCGCGCGACCTCGCCGACGTCATCGAGCACCTCGGCGTCGTCGCCGTGGTCCGTTCGGCTGGGAGGGAGCAGTCCTCCCGCCTCGCCGACGAGCTCTTCGCCGTCGCCCAGGCGGTGGAGGACAGCTCCGACCTGCGCAACGCGCTCTCGGATCCGGCGCGTTCGGTCGAGGACAAGGTCGCGCTCCTGCGTGGCCTGCTCGGCGGTCGCGCACTGTCGGCGACCTTGGCGCTGGTGGAGCAGGCCCTCGCGGGCTCGTTCCGCTCGTTCCACGCCGGCATCACGCAGTACCAGAAGGTCGCAGCAGCTGCCCACGGCGAGGGCGTCGCGTTGATCCGCGTCGCCCGCTCCCTGAGCGACGCCGATCGATCCCGGTTGGAGCAGGCCCTGACGGCGCAGTACGGCCGCCCGGTCCACCTCAACATCCAGGTGGAGCCGGCGTTGGTCGGTGGCATGCGGGTCGAGATCGGTGACGACGTCATCGACGGCACCGTCGCATCACGGCTCGACGACGTACGAAGGAAGCTGGCCGGCTGATCGCCGCCACTCGACAACCGACTTCAGAAGACACAAGAGAGTAGGGACAACGATGACGGAGCTTTCGATCCGTCCGGAGGAGATCCGCGACGCGCTCCAGAAGTACGTCGCGGACTACCAGCCCGAGGCGGCCAGCAAGGAAGAGGTCGGCACGGTTGCGCAGGCCGGCGACGGGATCGCGCGCGTCAGCGGGCTGCCCTCGGCGATGGCCAACGAGCTGCTGGAGTTCGAGGACGGCACCCTGGGCATCGCGCTCAACCTCGACACCCGCGAGATCGGCGTCGTCATCCTCGGTGACTTCGACAAGATCGAGGAGGGCCAGACGGTCCGCCGCACCGGCGAGATCCTCTCGGTGCCTGTCGGGGACAACTTCCTCGGCCGCGTCGTCGACCCGCTCGGCAAGCCGATCGACGGTCTCGGTGAGATCGCCTCGGACACCCGCCGCGCGCTCGAGCTGCAGGCGCCGACCGTGATGCAGCGCAAATCGGTCCACGAGCCGCTCGCCACCGGCATCAAGGCGATCGACGCGATGACCCCGATCGGCCGTGGCCAGCGCCAGCTGATCATCGGCGACCGCGCGACCGGCAAGACCACGATCGCGATCGACACGATCATCAACCAGAAGCAGAACTGGGAGTCGGGCGACCCGACCAAGCAGGTCCGCTGCATCTACGTCGCGATCGGTCAGAAGGGCTCGACCATCGCCTCGGTGCGCGGCGCCCTCGAGGAGGCCGGCGCGCTCGAGTACACCACCATCGTCGCCTCGCCGGCCTCGGACAGCGCGGGCTTCAAGTACCTCGCCCCCTACACCGGCTCGGCCATCGGCCAGCACTGGATGTACGACGGCAAGCACGTCCTGATCGTGTTCGACGACCTGAGCAAGCAGGCCGAGGCCTACCGCGCCGTGTCGCTGCTGCTGCGCCGCCCGCCGGGCCGTGAGGCCTACCCGGGTGACGTCTTCTACCTGCACAGCCGCCTGCTCGAGCGTTGCGCCAAGCTCTCGGACGACCTCGGCGCCGGCTCGATGACGGGTCTGCCGATCATCGAGACCAAGGCCAACGACGTGTCGGCGTTCATCCCGACCAACGTCATCTCGATCACCGACGGCCAGATCTTCCTGCAGTCGGACCTGTTCGCCGCCAACCAGCGGCCCGCGATCGACGTCGGCATCTCGGTCTCGCGAGTCGGTGGCTCCGCGATGACCAAGGCGATGAAGGCCGTGACGGGTTCGCTCAAGGTCGACCTGGCGCAGTTCCGCGCGATGGAGGCGTTCGCGATGTTCGCGTCCGACCTCGACGCCGCCTCGCGTCAGCAGCTCGACCGTGGTCAGCGACTGATGGCGCTGCTCAAGCAGCCGGCGTACTCGCCGTACCCCATCGAGGAGATGACCGTCTCGCTGTGGATCGGCACCACGGGTCGTCTCGACCGGGTCCCGGCCGACGACGTCCTGCGCTTCGAGCGTGAGTTCCTCGACTTCCTGCGTCGCTCGCACGACGGCATCCTCTCGGCCATCCGCGAGTCGCTGAAGTTCGAGGACGACACCGAGTCGTCGCTGAGTGACGCCTACGACTCCTTCCTGGAGCAGTTCGAGACCTCGGAGGGTGGCTCGATCAAGGTGGGCAACGAGGCGAAGGCGGAGGCGCTCCTCGACGAGGACGTCGAGCAGGAGCAGATCGTCAAGCAGAAGCGGGGCTGACCCATGGCTCTATCGGTGCGTGAGTACCGGGCGCGGATCAAGTCGACGGAGTCGATGAAGAAGATCACCCGCGCGATGGAGCTCATCGCCGCGTCCCGGATCATCAAGGCGCAGCAGCGGGCCCAGGCGGCCGCTCCCTACGCCCGCGAGCTGACCCGGGCGGTCTCGGCGGTGGCGACCTTCGCCAACGTCGACCACCCGTTGACGCGGGAGCCGGAGAACCCGAAGCGGGCCGCGGTCCTGATCGTCACCAGCGACCGCGGGCTGGCCGGCGCCTACTCCTCGAGCGTGCTCAAGGAGGCGGAGCGGCTCGTCGAGAAGCTCCGGGGCGAGGGCAAGGAGATCGACACCTACATCGCGGGCCGCAAGGGCGAGGCGTACTACAAGTTCCGTGGTCGTCCCGTCACGCGGTCGTGGACCGGGTTCTCCGACCAGCCGTCGTACGAGGTCGCCCACGAGATCGGTGCCGCCCTGATCGACGCCTTCCTCGAGGAGGACGGCGAGCACGCGGTCGACGAGGTGCACGTCGTCTTCACGCGGTTCCGCTCGATGCTGGTCCAGGAGCCGACCGACGTACGGCTGCTGCCGCTCGAGGTGGTCGAGGGGGAGTCGAAGCCCGACTCCGCCGAGGCCCTGCCGCTCTACGAGTTCGAGCCGTCGCCGGAGGCCGTCCTGGACGCGCTGCTTCCGCAGTACGTGCAGAGCCGGATCTTCTTCGCGCTGCTCCAGTCCGCTGCGTCCGAGCTGGCCGCGCGCCAGAAGGCGATGAAGGCGGCGACGGACAACGCGGACGAGCTCATCAAGAAGTACACGCGGGTCGCCAACCAGGCGCGCCAGGCCGGTATTACCCAGGAAATCAGCGAGATCGTCGGTGGCGTCAACGCGCTCGCCGACGCCCAAGCCGGGAGTGAGTGAACAACATGACTGCAACGATCGAAGAGACCCAGGAGACCGGCTCCGCTGGCATCGGTCGGATCGCGCGCGTGATCGGGCCGGTCGTCGACGTCGAGTTCCCCGTGGACTCGATGCCCGCGATCTACAACAAGCTCGAGTGCGAGCTCGAGCTGAGCGGCGAGAAGAAGGTGCTCTCGCTCGAGGTCTCGCTGCACATCGGTGACGGCATGGTCCGCGCCGTCTCCCTGCAGCCGACCGACGGCCTGGTCCGCGGCGCCCAGGTGACCGACACCGGCGGGCCGATCACGGTCCCCGTCGGCGACGTCACCCTCGGCAAGGTGTTCAACACCCTCGGCGAGTGCCTCAACCTCGAAGAGGGCGAGACGTTCGACGTGAAGGAGCGTTGGGGCATCCACCGCAAGGCGCCCGCCTTCGACCAGCTGGAGTCCAAGACCCAGATGTTCGAGACCGGCATCAAGGTCATCGACCTGCTCGCGCCGTACGTGCAGGGCGGCAAGATCGGCCTGTTCGGTGGTGCCGGCGTCGGCAAGACCGTGCTCATCCAGGAGATGATCGCGCGAGTCGCCAAGGACCACGGTGGGGTGTCGGTGTTCGCCGGCGTCGGCGAGCGTACCCGTGAGGGCAACGACCTGATCGTCGAGATGGAGGAGGCCGGCGTCATCGGCCAGACCGCCCTCGTCTTCGGCCAGATGGACGAGCCGCCGGGCACTCGCCTGCGGGTCGCGCTGTCCGCCTTGACGATGGCGGAGTACTTCCGCGACGTGCAGAGCCAGGACGTGCTGCTCTTCATCGACAACATCTTCCGGTTCACCCAGGCCGGCTCCGAGGTCTCCACCCTGCTCGGCCGGATGCCGTCCGCGGTGGGCTACCAGCCCAACCTCGCCGACGAGATGGGCACGCTGCAGGAGCGGATCACCTCGACGCGTGGTCACTCGATCACCTCGATGCAGGCGATCTACGTGCCGGCCGACGACTACACCGACCCGGCCCCGGCGGCGACGTTCGCGCACCTCGACGCGACCACTGAGCTGTCCCGCGACATCGCGTCGCAGGGCATCTACCCGGCCGTGGACCCGCTGACGTCGACCTCGCGGATCCTGGACCCGCAGTACATCGGGCAGGCGCACTACGACTGCGCGATCCGGGTCAAGCAGATCCTGCAGCGCAACAAGGAGCTCCAGGACATCATCGCGATCCTCGGTGTCGACGAGCTCTCCGAAGAGGACAAGATCATCGTGTCCCGCGCTCGTCGGATCCAGCGGTTCCTGTCGCAGAACACCTACGTGGCCAAGCAGTTCACCGGCATCGAGGGCTCGACGGTCTCGATCGGCGACACCATCGAGGCGTTCAACAAGATCGCCGACGGTGAGTACGACCACGTGGCCGAGCAGGCCTTCTTCATGTGCGGCGGGCTGGACGACGTCGACAAGAAGTGGGCCGAGATCCAGAAGAGTCTCTGATGGCAGCCGAGGCCGCCCACGACCTGCACGTCGAGCTCGTCGCCGCCGACCGGACCGTCTGGTCCGGTGAGGCGTCGATGGTGATCGCGCGCACGGTCGAGGGCGATGTCGGTGTCCTGCGAGGGCACGCACCGCTGCTCTCGCTGCTGACCGACGCCGCGGTCGAGATCAGCACCCCCGACGGCGTTGTCCACGCCGTCGTCGAGGGCGGCTTCCTCTCGGTGGCCAACGACCGGGTCTCGATCCTGTCGCAGCAGGCCCTGCTCGCCGAGGAGATCAAGATCGACGAGGCCAAGGCGGAGCTCGAAGCCGCCGAGGGCCTGCACTCCGGCGACGAGCGGGAGATGCGGATTCGTCGCGCCTCCGCCCGGATCCGGGCCGCCGAGAAGGCCTCCTGACCCTCTCTCGTTGCGTGACCGGGGTGCCGCTAGTGTGAGGCATCCCAGGGGTGACGGAGCGGATGGAGGGCATGGATGCCGGTGTGGCAGTGGCTGCTTGATGCCGCTGGTGTGCTGCTCGTCCTCGTCCTGTTCTACGGCCTCGGACTCATCGTCCGTCGTCGCCTGCTCTCCCGTCACGGCGGGACCTTCGAGCTCAGCTACCGCGTCCGGCACGAACGTGCCGGGCGCGGTTGGCTTCTCGGCCTCGGCCGCTACTCCGGTGAGTCGCTGGAGTGGTTCCGCTACTTCTCGCTCTGGCCCGGACCCAAGCGGGTGCTGCAGCGCTCCGAGGTCACCTTCCTCGACAGCCGCGCCCCCGAGGGGCCCGAGCAGATGTCGCTCTACCCCGAGCACGTGGTGCTCTCGTGCTCGACGCCGACCGGCCCGATCGAGCTGGCCATGTCGCCCGCCTCGCTGATGGGCTTCCAGTCCTGGCTCGAGTCCGGCCCACCCGGCACTGACTGGACCCGCGGGCCTCGGAAGTAGAACGCCGAGTCGGCGCAAAGTGACCCTGGCTGGGGTCACTTTGCGCCGACTGGCGGGTCATTTTGCGCCGAGTCGGCGCTGTCTCACCGGGGGGAGAGGGTGAGACGGCGCCGACTCGGCTGTCTGGGGTCAGCCGGTGGGCTTGCCGTCCTCGAACAGCCGCGGCACCGGGTGGTTGGCGGCGAAGATGCCGTGGGGGTCGACGGCGCTGCGGATGCCGGTGAGCTGGGTCCACACGTCCGGGCCGTACGCCGCACGGGTGTCGACGGGGTTCTCGGCGAAGTTGAGGTACTCCCGACCGCTCGCGAACGGCGCCAGTGCCTCGGTGAACCGGACGGCGTCGGCGTGGGCCTGGGCGCCGATCTCCGCAGTGGCGGCGATACCACCCGCGAAGGTCACGAACTCGGCGTCGAGGCGCGACAGCACGCCACCGCCCGCTTGGGAGCGTCCCAGCGCGCCCCCGAGCTGGCGCAGCTCGGCCATCAGCAGCGTCGTCTGCGCGTCCGGTCCCGCTTCGGCGAGGAACGCGTCGACCGCGGCGTCGGGGAAGGACGCGAGCATGGCGGAGTCGGAGGCGAACGGCGCCCCGCCCTCCGGGTCCATGTGCAGGCGGACCAGGGACTTGGCGGGCACCCGGGCGAAGGTGTCCATGAAGGGTCGCAGCGCGCGCAGGCCGGCGATCAGCTCCGCGCCCCGCTCGTCGGAGCCGACGACGGCGCCGTCGATCACGACCAGCTCCTGCCCACGCAGGAACTCGGGGAGGTCGGGCATGTCGGGCAGCCGCATCGCGCGGAACGCCGTGGTGATCTCGTCGGGCGCGGTCGGTGCCCAGGCGGTCCACTCGCGCAGCACCGGCTCGATGTCGGCGAGGCTCCACATCAGCATGCCGGCGTACGCCGTGGGGATGTCGTACATCTTGAACTCGAGCGCCGTCACGACACCGAAGCTGCCGCCGCCACCGCGCACCGCCCAGAACAGCTCGGTGTTGGTGTGGTCGTCGGCGCGCACCAGCTCGCCGTCGGCGAGGACGATCTCGACCGCGGTGATGCTGTTGGTGGCGAGACCGTGCTGGCGGGCGTACCACCCGATGCCGCCGCCGAGGCTGTAGCCGGCGATCCCGACGTCGGGGGAGGAGCCGTGCAGGACGGCCCGGCCGTGCGCTGCCGCGGCGTCGACCGCAGGCTCCCAGATCGCGCCGCCCTCGACCCGGACGATGCCGCGGATCGGGTCGGCGATGGCGGTGTTCATCTCCGAGGTGCGCACGATGACGACGTCGTCGAGTCCCTGGGCGGCGAGCGGGCCGGCGCTGTGGCCGGTGCTCTGGGGCGCGACCCGGAGGCCGGCCTCGGCAGCGACCCGGACGACGGTGGCGACCTCGGCCGCGGACCGCGGTACGGCGACGGCGGCGGGCCGCTGGTCGATGGCGACGTTCCACGGCAGTCGCGCGGCGTCGTACCCGGGGTCGCCGGGCAGGTGGACCCGGCCGCCGAGCAGGCCGCGCAGGGCGTGTGCGGCAGGGGCGGTGCTGGCGGAGCTGCGCTGGGTGGCGTTGAGGTCGATGGTCATGGTGGTGACTCCTGTGTGGGTTCTTCGATCGGTGGGACGACCATGCCGCCGGTGACTTGGAGTCGACTTTGAGCCGACTGGGAGCGCCGGTGTCCCGCGCCGCTCTACGCTGCCGCCGTGGAGGTGTCGGTGCTCGGTCCGGTCGAGGTGTCGCTGGCCGGCGCCCCGGTGGATCTCGGTACGCCGAAGCAGCGTGCCCTGGTCGCCGCGCTCGCGCTCTCACGCGGCTGGCCGGTCTCGGTCGACGGGATCGTGGACCTGCTCTGGGAGGACCACGCTCCCCCCGGCGTGACGGCGACCCTCCAGGCCTACGTCTCCCAGCTGCGGCGGGTGATGGAGCCGGACCGCGCGCGCCGCGCCCCGGCGACGGTGCTGGTCACGGTGGCGCCCGGGTACGCCCTGCGGGTGCCCGACGAATCCGTCGACGCGTACCGCTTCGAGCAGGCCGTGACCGGCGTACGCCGGAGTCTCCAGCCACTGCCGCCGTGGGGTCCGTCCCCACTCCCGGCCGCGGAGCTGCGCGACCTGGCCGCCGTGCTCGACCAGGCACTCGGCTGGTGGCGGGGCGTGCCCTACAGCGAGCTGGGCGACGCCGACCCGGCGGTCGCCGAGCGCGCTCGGCTCGAGGAGTTGCGCTTGGTCGCCCGTGAGGACCGGGCGGTCCTCGAGCTCGCGCTCGGCCGGCACGCGAGCGTGAGTGCCGAGCTGGAGGCGATGACGGCTGCGCATCCTCTCCGCGAGCGCCTCTGGGCGCTGTGGGCGGTGGCGCTGACCCGGAGCGGGCGACAGGCGGACGCGCTCGACGTGCTGGCCCGGGTCCGCACCATCCTGGACGAGGAGCTCGGGCTCGAGCCGTCCGCCGAGCTGCGCGAGCTGCAGACCGCCGTGCTCCGGCAGGACCCGGACCTCGAGTGGGTCGCGCCCGCCGAGGACCCAGCGCCACCGAGGCCGGCGGCCGTCGTCACTCCGGAGCCCGCTCAGACCCCGGTCCCGGAGGAGCAGGTCGCGCCCTGGCCGATGATCGGCCGGGGCGAAGACCTGGCCGCACTCGTGGCGCTGGTGGACCGGGCGCGGACCGGAGCCCCGTCGTACGCCGCGCTGACCGGCGACCCGGGCATCGGGAAGTCTCGCTTGGCCGCCGAGCTGGTCGCCGAGGCCCGGCGCCGCGGGATGCGCGCCCTGATCGGTCGCTGCTCCCAGGACGACGGTGCCCCACCGCTGTGGCCGTGGAAGTCGGTGCTCGACGGGATCGGCATGAGCGTCCTCGCCGAAGGCCAGGTCGGGGACGGGGCCGAGCCGGCGGACGACGGTGCCCAGTTCCGGGCCTGGGAGCGGATCGTCAGCGGCATCCGGGCGGCCGCTCAGGAGGAGCCGCTGCTGGTGGTCCTGGACGACCTGCACTGGGCCGACACCTCCACCCTCCGGGTGCTGCGGCTGCTGGTGGACTCCGTCGACCTTGCCCGGCTGCTCGTCGTCGGGACCTGGCGGCTGCACCCCGAGCCGACCGGGTCGCTCGCCGACGTCGCCGAGAGTCTCGCTCGCATGCACGCGCTGCGCATCGAGCTGGCCGGGCTGCCGCCGTCGGAGGCGGCCGCGGTGTTCGAGGCGGTGACCAGGCGCGAGCTGACGGGGGAGCACGCCGCCGAGCTGCACACCCGCACCGACGGCAACCCGTTCTTCCTGATCGAGTTCGCACGGCTGGCGGGGGAGCGCTCCACGCCCGGGCTGGCTGACGACGGCGTCCCGACCGCCGTCGCCGACGTCCTCAACCGGCGGCTGCTTCGCCTCCCCGAGCCGACGGTCCGCGCGCTGCGCGTCGCGGCGGTGCTCGGCCGCGACTTCGACACGCCCACCCTGGCGACCGCCACCGGCATCGACGAGGACGACCTGCTCGACGTCGTCGAGCCCGCGCAGGCCGCGGGACTGGTCCGCGAGGACGGCATCGACCACTTCTACTTCGCCCACGCGCTGGTCCGCGACACCCTGCAGGCGGGGATGAGCATCAGCCGCCGGGCCCGCGCCCACGCCCGCGCGGCCGAGGCCCTCGACGGCGTACCCGGCCGCGAGACCGAGGTTGCCCGGCACTGGCGCGAGGCCGGACCGTCGTACGCCGACCGCGCCTGGCGCGCCGCCGTCGGCGCGGCCACGCTGGCCCGCCGCTACTACGCCTACGACCAGGCGGCCGAGCTGCTCGGCAGCGCCCTGGCCTCCCTCGAGGCGGACCCGGCCGCGGGCCCCGCCGAGCGGTACGCCGTGCTGATGGCGCTGATCGAGGAGTACCGCTGGGCCGCCAACCTCCCCGCACTGGTCGGCGCGGTCGAGGAGGCGATCGCCGTCGGCAAGCTGATGCGCGACCCGGAGGCGGTCGCGCGCGCGGCGATCTCCACGACACAGGGCGTGCTGTGGCGCTCCGGCCCTCCTGGCGCGGCCAACGAGACCGTGGTCGACGCGCTCCGCGGCAGTCTGGATCGGTTGCCCGCGACCGACAGCGAGCTGCGCTGCCGCTCGATGCTTGCGCTGGCCAACGAGAGCCAGGACGTCGCGTCGTACGACGAGCGGCGCGCGCTGTGCGACGAAGGGCTGGCGATGGCCCGGCGGCTCGACGACCCGCACCTGCTGCTGGACGCCTGCCAGACCGTCTTCGTCGCGCTGTGGCTGCCCCAGACCGCGGCCGAACGACTCGAGCTCGTCACCGAGTCACTCGAGCTCGCGCGGGCGACGGGACGCGAGCGCAGCTTCGTGGTCTCGGCCTGCCTGCGCGCCGCGGTGCTCAGCGAGCTCGGCCGGCCGGCGGAGATGTTCGCCGCCGTCGACATCGCGCGAGCCGAGGCGGAGCGGTTGCGGATCGTCTTCGGCGAGACGGTCCTGAACGGCATCGTCGTGCCCTGGCACGCGATGGCCGGCCGGTTCGAGGAGTGCGACCGGCTGGTCGAGCACACCCGGCAGCTGGCCGAGCGGATCTCGCACAGCAACGCCGACGAGTCCGTGCTGAGCTCGCTGCTGGCGATGCGGGTGTGGCAGGGACGCTCGATCGAGATGGTCCCGGTCCTGGAGCAGTTCGCGCAGACGCCGTTCCCGTTCGCCGCGAGTGTCGCTGTCTACCTGTGGCGAGCGGGGGAGCACGACCGGGCGCGCGCCTACCACGCCGAGCACGGCGCCCCGCTGGGCCACGTCAACGACATCGCTGTGCTGTCCTGGTGCCACGGCGCCGAGCTCGCGCTCTACCTCGGTGAGCGGGACCTGGCCGCAGGTGCCTACGCCCTGCTCGCGCCGTACGCCGGGATGAGCTGCTGCGCGGGGTCCGACCTGGCTCTCGGGCCGATCGATGCCTATCTCGCGCTCGCCGCGGCGGCAGTGGGCGAGCGGGACCTGGCATCGAGGCACGCGGACGCGGCGCTCGCGCTGGCCGACGATTGGGGCATCCCGGTGTTCGCCGAATGGCTGCGAGACACCCGTCGGGCCCACGACTTCTGACCGGTTCCTGTCCACGCTCTGGACCGGTCAAGAAGGCATTTTGGAGATGGCTCGCCGATCCGGAATTCTGGTCCGGTGCCGTCCCTCATCCAGACCCGCAACGCGGTCGCCTTCAGCTTCGCGCTGAACGGGTTCTGCTTCGCCACGATGGTCTCGCGGCTGCCCGACATCCGCAGTGGCCTGGAGCTCGACAACGGCTCGCTCGGCCTGCTGCTGCTGGCGATCTCGGTCGGCTCGGTGATCGCGCTCCCGCTCAGCGGCCGGCTCATCGACCGGATCGGCGCCACCTCGGTGACTCGGTTGGGCGCCATCCTGGTCGCCTCGGGACTGCTCGTCGCCATGACCGGGGTCGTGACCGACCTGGTGGTGCTGACCGTCATCGGGTTCTTCGTCGACGGCATCGGCATCGCGGTCTGGGACGTCTCGATGAACGTCGAGGCCGCTGAGGTCGAGCGCCGCTTCGGGCGCACGATGATGCCGCGCTTCCACGCGGGCTGGAGCATCGGCTCGTTCGCCGGAGCCGCGATCGGCATCCCGATGGCGGCGCTGCACGCGCCGCTGGTGCTGCACGTGCCGGGCTTCGCGATCCTGGCCGCCCTCCTCGCCTGGCGCTCGTCGGCGTCGTACCTGCCGCCCACCGTCACCCACGAGGACCGGCAGGCGGTCGCGTGCTCCCCGTGGCGCGAGCCCCGCACGCTCGCCATCGGCGTGATGGTGCTCGCCTTCGCGCTGTCCGAGGGTGCCGCCAACGACTGGCTCTCACTCGCGCTCATCGACGGGTACGACGTCCGCCACTGGGTCGGCGTCACCGGCTTCACGGTCTTCGTGACCGCCATGTTCGTCGGCCGCCTGACCGGTCCGGTCGTGCTGGACCGCTACGGCCGGGCGCCGGTGCTGTGGGGCTCCGCCGTCGCGGCGTTCGTCGGCATCCTGCTCGTGGTCTTCGGCGGCAACGTCGTGCTGGTCGGCCTCGGCATCGTCGTGTGGGGCCTCGGGGCATCGCTCGGCTTCCCGGTGGGGATGAGCGCGGCCGCCGACGACCCGCTGCGCGCGGCCCGCCGGGTCAGTGTGGTCTCGACGATCGGCTACACCGCGTTCCTGGCCGGGCCTCCGCTGCTCGGGCTGCTGGCCGACCACATCGGCACCCTCGAGACCCTGCTGGTGATCGCCGGCCTGATGGTCCCGGCGGCACTGACGGTCTTCGCCGCGCGCCCGGTCCGTCCTGCGGTGGCCGAGGACGCGCTGGGTCGCGCCGACCGCTGATCAGGTGCCGGGCGGCGTGACCGGGCGGCTCGGGTCGACCAGGTAGGCGACCTCGACGCCCAACACCTCGGCGAGGATGAAGATCGTGTCGAGCCGAGCATTGCCCGGACCGGGGCGCCCGGTGGTGGCATCGCGGGCGTTGTTGCGGCTGTGCTCGATGTTCTGCACTTGGTTGCGGCTGATGCCGGTCCGGCTCGCCAGCTCGTCCTGGCTGAGGCCCCGAGCCTCGCGGGCGGCTCGCACCTTGAGTCCGAGCATCTGGGCTGCTCGCTCGTAGTCGCGGGCGACCCTCCTTTCCGTCACACGATCACCCTGTCGGCGTCGCACGCTAGAGTCCGCCCAACGAATTGGGCTATAGGGGGCGACGGATCGATGGCGTGGAATGGGTGTCCAGAGTGCGGTGCTGCGAAACCGGATCCGCGGCGTGATCGCCGTCACGGACGGCGGCTCGTGGAGGGCTGAGATGGGCTTCCTGACCCGCCAGCGAGAGCTGGGTGAGCTGATGGCGTTGACGGCGAGCGGCGCGATCCAGCTGCCGGACTTCCAGCGCGACTACCTCTGGAGCGACGAGCGGGTCCGCCAGCTGCTGGTCACGGTCGCCCAGGGCCATCCGCTCGGTGCGGTGCTGCTCCTCGACACCGGCACTCTGCACCTCCGGCTCCGGGCCGTGCCGCTGGAGGGGACGGATCCGGCTCGGGGCACCCGGCCGGAGCTGCTGCTGCTCGACGGCCAGCACCGGCTGACGGCACTCACCCAGGCGCTGACCGGATCGGGCGTGGTCGGCACCGAGGACGCCGGCAGTCGTCGCTACCTCCTGCATGTCCCGACCGCGCTCGCCCGGCCCGACGATCTGTACGACGCCGTCCGATCGGTGCCCGCCTCGGAGCCCGACCTCGAGCTGGAGCACGGGTGCTTCCCGCTCGGCTCGATCTTCAGCGACGACGCCACGCGCTGGCTGACGGCGTACGGCGCCGAACACGAAGAGGAGGTGCGGTCGTTCCTCAGCGGCGTCGTCTCACCGATGAGGTCCTACGGTGTCCCGACCATCGAGCTGGACGAGCGGACCACCATGGCTGCCGTCGCGACCGTCTTCGAGAGGATCAACCAGAGCAGCGTGAGCCTCACGGTCTTCGAGCTGCTGACGGCCAGGTTCGCGGGGGACCGTTCGTACGCCGAGTGGACCGGGGCGCAGTTCCGGCTCCGCGACGACTGGGACGCGATCCGAGGGCAGCTCGACGACCACCCGGTGCTCGATCGGTTCGGCGGTGACGACTTCGTGCAGGCCGTCGCCCTCGTTGCCACGCACACCGGACCGATGGCGACGACCGCGCGCAAGGAGGACGTCCTCGACCTGTCGCTGGCCGAATATCTCCTGTGGGCGCCCCGGGTGCGTGACGCGCTCCTGTGGGCGGCCACCTTCCTCGACGAGCAGCACCTCCACGTCGCCGGCGACCTCCCCTACCCCCGACAGGTGGTGCCGCTGGCGGCCATCCGGGCTGTGCTCGGCGACGCCGCCGACGTCTACGCCACCCGAGCCAGGGTGCGGCAGTGGTTCTGGTGCGGTGTCCTCGGGGAGCTGTACGACGGCGCGATCGAGGCCCGGTTCGCACGCGACCTCGACGAGGTCCCGGGCTGGGCGATGGGGGACACGTCGACCACGCCGGACACGGTGGCGGCCGCGTCCTTCCGGGAGTCGCGGCTGCACCCGAGGCGCACCCACTCGGCGGCGTACAAGGGCTCGTTCGCGCTGTTGATGGGGCTGGACGCGATGGAGTGGGTCTTCGACGAGTCCTTCGACAAGGCGCACTACCTCCAGCTCAAGATCGCCGCCCACGAGGCCGACCCGGCGTTGCTCGGGATGGGTGAGGGCGACGAGTTCTTCGTGGCCCGCCGTGCCGCGCTCCGCGCGCTGGTCGAGGAGGCGATGGGCAAGCCGGTCGCCCCGGTCGAGGAGGCCTGACGCGGCGCGTCCCGAGAGTCAGCCCCGCTCGCCGCCCGGCACCCACAGCACGTCGCCGTTCTCACGGTTGGCGTGCCGGGCCAGGATGAAGAGCAGGTCCGACAGTCGGTTCAGGTACTTCACGGCCAGCAGGTTCATGGTCTCGCCGTGGATCTCGTACGCCGCCCAGGCCGACCGCTCCGACCGTCGTACGACGGTGCGGGCCACGTGCAGCAGCGCCGCGCCCTCGGTGCCGCCGTTGAGGATGAACGAGCGGAGCGTGGGCAGCTCCGCGTTGTACTCGTCGCACCACGCCTCGAGGCGGTCGACGTACTCCTGCTCGATGCGCAGCGGCGGGTACTCCGGCTCTGCCACCACCGGGGTGCAGAAGTCGGCGCCGACGTCGAAGAGGTCGTTCTGCACCCGGGTCAGCAAGGCGACGACATCGGCCTCGAGCCCACCCTGCGCGAGCGCGAGCCCGAGGTGGGCGTTCGCCTCGTCGACGTCGGCGTACGCCGCCAGCCGCGGGTCGGTCTTCGTGGTGAGGCTCATGTCCCCGAGGCGGGTCTCGCCGGCGTCGCCGGTGCGGGTGTAGATCCGGGTGAGGTTGACCATGGGCCCAGGGTAGTGGCTGGCACCGGACGCGACACGGCGGAAAAGTTCGGGATGAGAGGCAACCTTCCGGGTGTTGTACGCGTCATAGTGAGTGACAGGCCAAGGACGGCTGATCGGGACGCGGGGTTCCGAGAAACGGGGCAGAACGATGGAGATCTTCACCGACGGTCCGACCATCCATCTCAGCGGTGACTTCGACGTGCGCAGCACGATGGAGGTCCGCAACGCGATCTACGAGCACCTGCTCGGCCACGACGAGGACGTCGTCATCGACCTCACCGACGTGACCACCATCGACAAGACCGCGCTCAAGGTGCTCGCGGTCGCCACCCGACAGGCCTCGCGCACGGGGCGTCGCCTCACGTTGCGCGGCTGTGGCCCGTCCGTGCGTCGGATGCTGCACCTCACCCACCTGATCCGGCTGGTCGAGGTCGAACGCCTTCCTGCGGCTGTCGGATAAGCCACACGCCAGAGCGGTTACCAAGCGGTAGTCGTCGTCCTACGCTCGGTCCATGAGCGACCCCCTGTCCCACCCGGCAGCGAGCCACGCCAAGGACCGGCCGTGGCTGATGCGCACGTACTCCGGGCACTCGACCGCAGCGGCGTCCAACGAGCTGTACCGCACCAACCTCGCGAAGGGGCAGACCGGACTGTCGGTCGCCTTCGACCTGCCGACCCAGACCGGCTACGACCCGGACTCCCCGCTGGCGCGCGGCGAGGTCGGCAAGGTCGGCGTGCCGATCCCGCACCTCGGCGAGATGCGGCGCCTCTTCGAGGGCATCCCGCTCGTCGAGATGAACACCTCGATGACGATCAACGCGGTCGCGATGTGGATGCTCGCTTTGTACCAGGTCGTCGCCGAGGAGCAGGCAGCATCATCAGGAGGCGACCTGTCGGTGGAGGAGGTCGCCGCCCAGCTCGCCGGCACCACCCAGAACGACATCATCAAGGAGTACCTCTCCCGCGGGACCTACGCGTTCCCGCCCGAGGCCTCGATGCGGCTGATCGCCGACATGATCGCCTACACGGTCCACCAGATCCCGAAGTGGAACCCGATCAACATCTGCAGCTACCACCTGCAGGAGGCCGGGGCGACGCCGACGCAGGAGCTCGCCTACGCGCTGAGCACCGCGATCGCCGTGCTCGACCAGGTGAAGAACGCGGGGCAGGTCTCCGCCGACGACTTCGAGAAGGTCGTCGGCCGGATCTCGTTCTTCGTCAACGCCGGCGTCCGGTTCGTCGAGGAGACCTGCAAGATGCGCGCCTTCGTGCAGCTCTGGGACGAGATCACCCGGGAGCGGTACGGCGTCGAGGACCCCAAGATGCGGCGGTTCCGGTACGGCGTGCAGGTCAACTCGCTCGGTCTGACGGAGGCCCAGCCGGAGAACAACGTGCAGCGGATCGTGCTCGAGATGCTCGGCGTCACACTCTCCAAGAGCGCCCGCGCCCGCGCTGTACAGCTCCCGGCGTGGAACGAGGCGCTCGGCCTGCCGCGACCCTGGGACCAGCAGTGGTCGCTGCGTCTCCAGCAGGTGCTCGCCTTCGAGTCCGACCTCCTCGAGTACGAGGACATCTTCGACGGCTCGCCCGTGATCGAGGCCAAGGTCGCCGAGCTGGTCGAGGGCGCTCGGGCTGAGATCGACCGGATCCAGGCGATGGGTGGCGCGATCGCGTCGGTCGAGTACATGAAGTCCGAGCTGGTCTCCTCCCACGCCGCCCGCCGCGCGCGGATCGAGTCGGGTGAGGAGAAGATCGTGGGCGTCAACGCCTACGAGACCACCGAGCCGTCGCCGCTCACCGCCGACCTCGACGGCGCGATCATGGCCGCCGACCCCGAAGCCGAGCGGACCGCCCTCGCGAGCGTCGAGCAGTGGAAGGCGCAGCGAGACGAGGCCGAGGTCGCCGAGGCGCTCGCCGCGCTCGCGGCCGCCGCGAAGACCGACGCCAACCTGATGGGCCCGACCCTGGTCGCCGCCCGTGCCGGCGCGACCACGGGGGAGTGGGCCGCCGCCCTGCGCGAGGTCTTCGGCGAGTATCGCGGCCCGACCGGCGTCAGCGGTGCCGTCGTCGCAGAGGCCGGCGCCGAGTTGACCGCGGTCCGGGAGCGGGTGCGCGCGACCGGGGACGAGCTCGGGAGCCGGCTGCGGCTACTGGTGGGCAAGCCCGGGCTCGACGGCCACTCGAACGGCGCCGAGCAGGTCGCCGTACGTGCCCGGGACGCCGGCTTCGAGGTCATCTACCAGGGCATCCGGCTCACCCCGGAGCAGATCGTGTCCGCGGCGATCGCCGAGGACGTGCACTGCATCGGCCTGTCGATCCTGTCCGGCTCGCACATGGAGCTGGTGCCCGACGTCCTCGACGGGCTCCGCGACGCGGGGCTCGGCGACGTCCCGGTCATCGTCGGCGGGATCATCCCCGACTCCGACGGGCGCAAGCTGCGCGAGCTCGGCGTGGCCGCCGTCTACACACCCAAGGACTACGGCCTCACCGAGATCATGGGCGGCATCGTCGACGTGATCCGCCGGGCCAACGACCTCGACTGACCGAGCCGACCTACTCGGCGCGGATCTCCTCCGGACGCAGCCGCGGTGCGCACGCGACCATGCTGACCGCGGCGACGACGAGGCCGCCGACCACGGCCACACCGCCGAGGACGAGCGTCTGCTCCCACGGGATCGTGGAGCTGCCGTCGAGGCTGAGGTACGTCGCGCCGGAGACCGCGCCGAGCCCGACCGCGAGGGCGGAGCCGATGACGACGGGGACGGCGGTCTCGAGGCCCTGCGCCCACCGGATCACCCCACGCCCCAGGCCCACGAGCTGCAGCGCCACGATCTCCTTGCGGCGCTGGGAGGCGCGGTCGATCGCGGAGACCAGGAGGGCCAGCAGCCCCACGCCGAGCACGACGCCCGCCACGGTCCAGATCACCGATCGCATCGTCACCACGAAGTCGTAGTCCTCGGTGCCGTAGGTGCTCGGGCTGAACCCGAGGTCGGCGACCCTGCTGGCGAGATCGGGGCCCGGCGGGCCGAGCACGAGCAGGCTGTGCCGGGTCGACGGCGGCAGGTCGCCGACCATCTCGGGCGGGATGATCACGTCCGCATAGATCGGCGACAGCGCCTCGAAGACCGGGCGGTCGACGGTGGCGAGCGGGAGGTCGGCCGGTGTGGTCACGACTTCCCGGGACACCCGGTCGCCCGCGCTCCAGGTCGTGGGCCCGGAGGCGTGAGCGGTCGCCCCCTCGCTCGCGAGCCGCATCGGCTCGCCGTCGCGGCACCCCTCGAAGCCGGGGTCGATCGCGGCCAGCTGGTCACAGGTCGCGACCATTGCCTCCGTGCCCTCCTGAGCGTTGTGGAGGACGGGGACGTCCACCACCTCGGTGACGGCGTCGATCCGCGCGAGCCGGCCGGCGAGGCTCTCGGCCTTCTCCTGGGTGGTCGGCACCTCCACCCGCTGCTCGACCTTCTCGTTGCGCTCGCCCTGGACGTACTGCGGGGTGCTCTCGAAGGCGACCAGCACGAACCGGGCGCCCGTCGCCAGGAACAGCCCGATCAGCAGCGCCGCGATGATCCGGGCGACCCCCGCGGGCTGCGCCTCGAGACGTCGTACGGCGAGACGCTGGGCCGGTCCGAGCGAGCGACCGGCGGCGAACCGGGTCAGCAGGCGCACCAGGACCGGCAGCACCAGGAGCATCCCGATCGCGGTCAGCCCGATCCCGCCGAACAGGGCCACCACCTGAGCGTCGGAGATCTCCTCCTCGTGAGGACCGGACGCCACGACGTAGAGGCAGAGCGCGACGCCGGCGGCGAGAGGCAGCAGCCGCCACCGGCCCGGCGGTCGTCGGTCCGCGCGTCGACTGACGGCGAGGGCATCGCTGACCGAGGACCGCGCCGGAAGGACGCTGGCCAGGACCGCGATCGTGGGGACGCCGACGACGACCAGCACCTGGTCGGCGATCGTCGGTGAGAAGAAGTCGCCCCAGGCCGCGCCGGCCGGCGAATGCCCCAGCAGCACCGGCCGGACCAGCCAGAAGCCGACCCAGCCCAGGACCGTGCCGACGAGCGCGGCGCCACCGGCCTCGCCGGTGCCGACCAGGCGGGTCTGGTTCGGGCTCAGTCCGATCAGCCGCAGGTTGGCAAGCCGTCGGTCGCGCATCGAGGCGGAGAGCCGGGCGACGGTGGCGACGAGCACGGTGCAGGGCATCGCGACCGCGGCGACGATGACCAGGACCAGCTGCGGCATCTCGTTCTGGTACGCCGTCGCGGTGACCAACTGGTGACGGCCCGCAGCCACCGTGATGAGGACGATCGCCGTACCCAGCGCCGCCGCCAGCGCCAGCATCGCCGTCCGCAGCCGTGCGGCTGGCGTGACGGACAGGCGCAGCCCGAGCAGGAGCGAGGTCACGCGACGGCTCCCTCGGCGACCCGGCCGTCGCGGACGACGACCAGGTTGTCGAGGTGCGAGGCGACCACGTGGTCGTGGGTCACCACGACCAGCGCCGCACCGGTCGCGCCGGCGACGGCGACCAACGTGTCGAGCACCCGCTCCGCGGTGAGGCTGTCGAGCGCCCCCGTGGGCTCGTCGGCCAGCACCACGGCCGGGCGGTGCACCAGGGCGCGGGCGACCGCGGCGCGCTGGATCTGGCCGCCGGACACCGCGCCGGTACGACGGTCGGCCAGGTCGGCCACACCGAGGGTGTCCAGCATCTCGAGTGCCCGCGCCCGGGCGTGGCGGGACTTCTCGCCGAGGACCTGGAGGGGCAGCATCACGTTCTCGACGAGCGTGAGCTCCGGCACCAGGTCGCCGAACTGGAAGACCATGCCCATCCGCGCCAGCCGGCGGCGACTCCGCTCGCCCTCGCTGAGCAGGTCGAGCCGCTCGTCCTCGAACCAGACCTCTCCGGAGTCGGGACGTACGACGCCGGCGAGCGCGTGCACGAGCGTGGACTTGCCGGAGCCGGACGGCCCCATGATCGCGGTCCGTGACCCGGGCATGATCGCCAGCTCGACGGCGTCGACGGCGAGCGTGTCGCCGTACCGGACGGTGAGCGCCCGACTCTCGAGGATGGCCGGTCCGGGGGTCATCGCAGGTCCTCGAGCCGGGTGCCGGCTTCCTCGATCCAGCGCAGGTCGGCGTCGAGGTGCGCGAGCTCGTAGGTGATCGCGAGCTGGGCAGCCGGGGTCGCGGTCTTGCGCTCCTGGGTGAGCTCACGCATCCGGGCGAGGTGCTGCACCCGCTGCCGGTCGAGGACCTCGGCGGCGGACCGCCCGGAGGTGAGGGCCACGCTCACGCGCGTGTAGAGGTTGCTCATCGCGAACTCCGTCGGCTGCTGGGGGGTGTAGACCCACTCGGTGATCGCCTCGACGCCGTCCTCGGTGATCCGGTAGCGCTTCCGCTCCGGGCCGTCGACGACCTCGACCTCGGCGACCTCGGCCCAGCCCTTGGTCTCGAACCGGGAGAGTGCGGCGTACACCTGGCCGAAGGCCAGCGGGCGGGTGCGCGAGAAGCGGTCGTCGTACCGCTGCTTGAGGGTGTAGCCGTGGGCGGGCTCCTGCTCGAGCAGGGCGAGGAGGGGGAGTGCGGCGCTCATGACGCCGCACTATACACACCTTGAATAGAGACGCATCACGTTGAGGTAAGGCTGTCCTAAGGATCGTGCTACCGTTCCCGCGTGGGGAAGAAGAGCGGACGCAAGCTGCCGAAGACGGAGTGCTGCGTCTCCAAGTCCAAGTGCGGACGCTGTCCGCTGCGGATGCTGAAGGAAGGCACCCTGCCGGACGGGTATACGGTCAAGAAGCGCAAGCTCGTCACGGTCGACGGCAAGAAGGTCACCAAGAAGAAGCTTGCCAAAGCTGCTTGATCTGCCTGCCTGACCGACCCGCCGACCGAGGAGCCTTTTGTGGCCGCACCCCGCTTCGTCGACCAGCTCAACCTCCAGGTGGGCAACGAGCTCGCCGCGCACAACCAGTACCTCGCCTGCGCCGTCTACTACGACGCGCTGACGATGCCGCAGATGGCGGCCTTCTTCTATGCGCAGGCGCTCGAGGAGCGCGCGCACGCGTCGATGATGATCCAGTACCTTCTCGACACCGACAGCGCCGTGACGATCCCGGCCGTCGAGGCGCCCGTCAACGACTTCGCCGACGTCGTCGGCCCGGTCGAGCTCGCGCTGGCCCAGGAGAAGCGGGTCACCGACCAGATCAACGGGCTGCTGCGCATCGCCCGCGAGGAGTTCGACTTCGCCTCCGAGCAGTTCATGCAGTGGTTCATCAAGGAGCAGGTCGAGGAGGTCGCCACGATGAGCGACCTGCTGGCCGTGGTGAAGCGCAACCTCGACGACGTCGAGGACATCGAGGAGTACGTCGCGCGCGAGCAGGGCGGAGGGGGCGCCGACCCGACCGCCCCGCGCCAGGCCGGCGCCTGAGTCGTCGTTCAGCAGACCCAGTCGCGGGCGATCGCGACCAGCTCCTCGGGAGCGCGCACGCCCACCAGGTCGATCTCTTGGCCCGACGGCTCGGTCCACAGCACGTGATGGGGACGCAATCCGCTCTCGTCGGGATCGGCCCACGTCACGGCGGCGTCGTGCTCGCCGACGGTCGTCTGCACGATCCGGTCGGCCACGAGCGGGTCGCCGGCGAGGTCCCGCGCGACCGACTCGCCCGCGACGCCCGGGCTGAGAACGACCAGCAGCCCGCCGGACCGCAGGAACGCTGACCGGCCCTCCTTCGGTGCGGCCCCGCCGTAGGCGACCGTGCTGCCGGCCCCGTGCTCCGCCTCGCTGGCCCCGACCACCGCCAGCCCGTCCAGCGTGTCGGGCAGTCCGAGCGGCGGGGTCTCGACCGCCCGGACCGCCAGGTCGTCGGGGAAGGGGCTGTGGGTCAGGCGCCGCTCGTACGGCGTGAAGGACGGGCTCTCGTCGATCGGCTCGACCTTCGCGGAGCAACCCTCGGCCGCCGAGGGGGCACGGACCGTTTCGACGGCGCGGCCCTGGGTCGTGCCGCACCCGGCAAGCACTGGCAGCGCGAGGGTGACCACGGCAAGTCCACGAACGGTTCCACTCTTCATGACGAAGCCTCTCAGTCCAGGGTGCCCAGGTAGGAGTTGACGCGGCGGGTACTAGGTCTCGTCAACTGATACGGAGCGTTCACGTTGAGGTGGTTGGCATTGAGGTCGTACCAAGTCGAAAGGTAAGTGCTATACAGCTCGAGCCCGCTGTGCTTGACGTCGATGTTGTATGACCCCGAGATCGAGCCGCTGGAGGCAACCTCGAGCCCCACGCCACCCCCGATCCCGGTCGAGTTGTAGCCGGGACGGCAGCGTTGCTGGTTGCCGTTAATGTAAGTCGCCCACCCGGAGTTGGCGCCGGAACAGATGGCCTGCGCGACCTTCATCGTCGGCGTCGCGCCGACCCCGAATTGGTTGGTCAGGTCGGTGAGGCAGAAGTAGACCCCGCCTGGCGTCTCTCCGTCGGTGTAGCTGCTCCACTTGCCGCTAGCAGGCGTGCAGCTGTCCACTCCAACGCCCTTGTAGGTGCCGACGGCCAGGAAGGCGTTGCCGCTGAAGTAGGCCTGGACAGGGTGCGCGTAGGTCAGACCGGGGGTCGTGCCAGGATTGGTCCGGATGTCCTGGACGCCGCGGATCGCAGTGACGTAAAGTCCGGCTTGGTCCGTGCGGCCAGCCGCCGCGCTGTCGTTGGCCGCCCATCCGGGTACCGCGCTTGAGGCGAGCAGTAGAGCCGCAGTGAGGGCGACGCCGAGGTAATGGGGATGCAATATCATTCTCTCGCTCCATTCGGGCCAGTCCACTTCACGTTCCGCGTTTCAGGGGAAGCGGGTTCAACGGCCGACAGAGCGCATCCGAGTCGCATGCGCACTTGTGTCAGAGCAGTTACTGGCCCAACCATGAGGCCTTGGCCGTTGTTTCTCCCGTTACCACGCCCATTTCACCTTTGCTACGTCCGGCAAGACTGCTGGGGTCGCTAGTTGCCCGCAAGTGCTGGCCGAGGATCATTATCGGTTTGCTTCGAATTTTGTGAGCCGTGAGATAAGAAAATGAGCATGAAGGGGTGGGAGTGTCTCCACTTCGCGGTTTATCGGCCGCGGGTCAGAACCAGGCGAGAAGTGAGCTCGGGTCGCTGAGATGGTCGGCCTCACGCTGCTCGACACCAAGGGGGCGTGAGACCGGAAGGTGACCTGCGCGCAGCCTCGTGGGCCACACTTCATCCATGGGTCGCGACGAGCGGGTGATCGTGGTCGGCGCCGGCGTCGTCGGCCTGACCTGCGCGGTGCGGCTGCTGGAGGCCGGGCTCCGCGTGGACGTGGTCGCGCGCGACCTGCCGCGGGAGACGACCTCCGCCGTCGCGGCCGCGCTCTGGTACCCCTACCGGGCGCTCCCGCAGGACCGGGTGACGGCCTGGGCGCGCACGTCGTACGCCGTCTTCGACGCCTTGGCCGACACGGATCCCGAAAGCGGGGTGCGGATGCTCCCGGGCACCGAGGTGCTGACCGCCGACCGGCCGGACCCCTGGTGGCTGGCGGCGGTGCCCGCGCTGGAGCACACCCGCGACGTGCCGTCCGGCTGGGCGGCGGGCTGGTCGTTCACGACTCCGGTGGTCGACATGGGCGTCTACCTCGACTGGCTGGCGGACCGGGTCGAGGAGCTCGGGGGCACCATCACGAGGCTCAACCTGGCAGCGCTGCCCGCGACCGGTCTGGTGGTGAACTGCTCGGGCCTCGGCGCCCGGCTGCTCGGCACGGACCGGACCGTCGTACCCGTGCGCGGCCAGGTCGTGGTCGTCGAGCAGTTCGGCCTGGAGCGCTGGTGGCTCGACTCGCGGGGGCCGACGTACGTCGTGCCGCGCGAGCATGACGTCGTGGTCGGTGGCACCGACATCGAGGGTGACTGGAGTCGCACGCCGTCGCCGCAGACCGCGGCTGAGATGCTGGCGCGTGGTGCCCGGCTGGTGCCGGAGCTGCGCACCGCCCGGGTGCTGCGGCACAAGGTCGGGCTGCGACCGGTGCGACCGGCGGTGCGACTCGAACGCGTCGGCGACGTGGTCCACTGCTACGGCCACGGTGGCGCCGGCGTGACGCTGAGCTGGGGCGTCGCCGACGAGGTCGTTGCTCTCCTGGATCGTTGAAGCATCACCAACCGCTACTGTCAGCCCGTGGAACTGCACGCGGGAGAGCTCTTCCGTGGGGTCTTCGAGACGCTCCCGGACGCCGTCGTGATCGTCGACGACGCGGGTGTGGTCGTGCGTGCCAACGCGCAGTGCCGCAGCGTCTTCGGCTATGCGCCCGGCGAACTGGTGGGCACGCCCGTCGACGCGCTGGTCCCGATGCGGTTCCGACAGGACCATCCGGGCCGCCGGGCCGGGTACGGCGCGGCCGCGAACCCGCGGCCGATGGGGCTGCTCCGGCTGGCGGCCGTGCGCCACGACGGCAGCGAGTTCCCGGCCGAGATCTCCCTGGCTCCGATCGAGGTCGACGGCCAGCGGTTCATCTCCGCGACCGTTCGCGACATCACCGCACGGATCCGCGACGAGGAGCGGTTCCGGAGCCTGCTCGAGGCTGCGCCGGACCCGACCGTCATCGTCGACGCCACCGGCATCATCGTGCTGGTCAACGACCGGGTGGAGGCCGTCTTCGGCCACACTCGCGAGGAGCTGGTCGGACGCCGGCTCGACGCGCTGGTCCCCAAGCAGCTGCGGGAGGAGACCCTGGCCGGCTTCGCGGCATACGTAGCTGAGCCGAGCGACGTCCCGATGGGCACCTTCCAGCAGTTCGTCACCCAACACCGAGACGGGCGCGAGATCCCGGTCGAGCTGTCGATGTCGCCGCTGCGCACCGAGGACGGCGTAGTCGTCTCGGTCGCACTGCGGGACGTCAGCGAGCGGCTGCAGATGCAGGCCGAGTCGCAGCGGCTTCGCGACGACGTCATCGCCACGGTCTCGCACGAGCTGCGCACTCCGCTGACCTCGATCATCGGGTACGCCGAGCTGATGGGCGACCTCGACGAGCTCGACCTCAGCCGCCGGGCCCGCAAGCTGCTGAGCGTCATCGAGCGCAACGCGTCGCGCGAGCTGCAGCTCGTCAACGACCTGCTCACGATGGCGTTCCTCGACGACGACCGGTTGCGGATGCGTCGGGAGCCACTCGAGCTGGAGAGGGTCTGCCGTCAGGTGGTCGAGGATCAGCGGCTGCGGGCCCGCGAGCGCGCGCTCACGCTGACCTTCGTCGGAGGCGAGACCGGCCCGGTGGCCGGGGACTTCCACCGCGTGGTCCAGGTCGTCGAGAACGTCGTCACCAACTCCCTCAAGTTCACCCACGGCGGCGGCAGCATCGACATCGGCATCGCCGACCACGGGGCGATGGGCGTCATCGAGGTCCGGGACACCGGGATCGGGGTCTCACCCGAAGAGAAGGAGCGCCTGTTCGAGCGGCTCTACCGCTCGCCGCGGGCCATCGCCGACCAGGTGCCGGGCGCCGGCCTCGGGCTGCCGATCGCGCGCGCGATCGTCGAGGCGCACGGTGGCTGGATCGACCTGCAGAGCAAGCTCGGCGTCGGCACGGTGGTCCGGGTCGCGCTGCCGCACGTCGACTCCGCGGGCGTACCTACAACGGGGTGACGGTCACCACGGCGGCCGGGTCCAGTGCGCCGTACACGTGTGGGAACGTCTCGGTGACACCCGCCGCAGGCGACTCCTCGATGACGGGGACGTCGAGCAGGTCGGTGTCGATCTCGAGCAGCACCAACGGCTCGGTGATGTCCGCGTAGTACCTCGCGCGCACGCCCTCCCACTGCTCGGCCCTGCTCGCGTGCAGGAAGCCCTCCTCTTCGAGGGTGACGCCGACGGTCGAGGTGGTGTACGCGCCGGTCGCCTGGGCGTCGGTCCAGTCGGCCAGGGTCGCGATGTGGAAGATCCTCACGTGCTCATCGTCGCAGGATCCGCGGGATGTCAGCGAGTCCGGATGACGGCCGTCGTCGGAGCTAGGCGTACGCCGAGGACGCGGCGGGACTCCGTCGTCGGGTTCACGGCGACGGTCCCGCGGGTGAACCGGCGGGTCCAGGTGCCGTCGGCGCGCTCGAGCGCCGGGCCGAGCGGGCGCCCGGCGCTCCGGGTCGCGGCCGGGAGCCAGTGGCTGGACGCGAGCTCGTCGGGCACGTAGACGCTGGCGCCGGTCCGTCCGTTCCAGCTCAGCAGCCAGGTGGCGCGGTGGTACGTCTGCCCGACGCGGTCGCCGGTGGGGCCGTAGGTGACCGCGAGCAGCGGCACCTTCCGGGCCGCGAGCCATCGCGCCGCGTCGAACTTCCAGCGCCAGTCGGCGCCCGAGAACCGGCCGTCCTGGCCCGGCCAGTTGGTGAAGTGCTCGTTCTCCCACCCCGACACGTACGGCGTCCAGGCCGCCAGCGTGGCCTTCCAGTTGTCCCACTCAATCGACAGGTTGGGCACGGCCAGGTAGCCCGCGCGGCGGATCTCCGGGCCTATCCGGGCGAGGAACGAACCCGTGGCGGCGTACTGCGCGTCGTCGTCGGGGATGCGGGTCGAGACCCGGTTGCCGACGGTGTCGTGGCTGAGGATGGTCAGGACGTCGTCCATCATCACGCCGTCCCACCGGTGGGCGCGCAGCTCGGCGAGGACGTTGCGTGCCCAGGTCTGCTGGTAGCCGCTGTCCGCGATGTCCATCGGGTAGAGCCCGCGCCAGTCCGACCACTCGATGATCTGGCCGGTGCGGTCGCGCAGGAACCACGACGGGTGCTCGGCGGCGACCCAGTCGTAGCCCATGCCCGCGGGGAAGCGGCCGGTCGCGGACTCGGCCTCCTTCACGACCGCCGAGGCGTCCTTGTACATCAGGATCGTGATGCCGGGATGCTTCCTGCGCAGCGCCGGGATCTGCAGGTACTCCCACGACTGCATCACCACGACGTCGCCGCGAGGCGCCTGCGGCGTCTTGGCCAGATCGCCCCGGTCGAGCGTGAGCACACCGTTGCCGGTGGCCCAACTGGGGGAGCCCACCCGGCCCGCTGGGGCCTTCGGGTCGACGGCCGGCGCCGGCGCGGAGGTGGCGACGGTCGCCGCGACCAGCGCGACCACCCCGGCCAGGCGGCGTACGGCGGAGCGGTGGACGGGGTGGTGCCTCACGGTGCCCTCCGAGGGGACGTCGGTTGTGACCGACGTACTCATCGGACGGCGGCCGTCCGACGTGAGGGCGCGGGGCATCTCTTAACTCTGGGCGCGTCGCAGCGCTCCCGACATAGCGCATCCGGGCCAGCCCGAATGGGGGTGGCTGAGTGGGATCCACATCCACACCTCGGCTTGGCGCGCACCCTCGGCCAGTACGTCGAGCTGCGAGGGTGGGGCGAACCCGGGACGGACTTCTCCTGCAGCAAGTACCCGGGCTGCGGCTTGACGGCGCTGCGTTAGGGCAGGTCAGAAACGACCGTAAGCCTGCAATCACTGAGGCTCTGGAAGGCGGCGCACAACCTCGTTGAGGGTGCTCTCGGTGCGATCGAAACGGCGGGTGTGCCAGACCTGTCACCGTAGGCCGGGTTCTCGCGAGCCGCCAGCGTCGCCCTGAAACCTGTGGACGGCGTGCCGGCCGAGTGCTCGTCAGAAGAGGCGGTGGCTCGGGTCGTCGAGCCCGCGCAGGGCGTCGTAGTCGACGAGCGCGCAGGCGATGCCGCGGTCGGTGGCGAGGACGCGGGCCTGCGGCTTGATCTCCTGGGCGGCGAAGATGCCGCGGACGGGGGAGAGGAGCGGGTCGCGGTTGAGCAGCTCCAGGTAGCGCGTGAGCTGCTCGACGCCGTCGATGTCGCCGCGGCGCTTGATCTCGACGGCGACGGAGGCGCCGGCCTCATCGCGACACATCAGGTCGACCGGTCCGATGGCGGTGGGGTACTCACGGCGTACCAGCGTCAGGCCGGGGGAGAGGGTTGCCGGGTGCTCGGCGAGCAGCTCCTGGAGGTGCTTCTCGACACCGTCCTTCTGCAGGCCCGGGTCGATGCCGAGGACGTGGCTGGAGTCGCTGAAGATCTCGGTCAGCAGGATCCGCAGGGTGTCGTCGGTCTTGGGGTTCGTGACGGTCCACTCGATCTGGCCGTCCTCGGTGGTGCCTTCCCGAAGCGTGCACGGCGGCGACATCCAGTTGAGCGGCTTGTAGGAGCCGCCGTCGGAGTGCACCAGGACCGAACCGTCGGCCTTGATCATCAGGACCCGCGTCGCCAGCGGGAGGTGGGCGGTCAGCCGCCCGGCGTAGTCGACCTGGCACGTTGCTACGACGAGTCTCACGGGCGTGGAATCTACCGCCGGGGCCGACTGACCGCGCGGGCGGTGCTCGATTGGATCGTTAAGTTACTGGTGAGTGAAGTACGCCATAGCCAGCCCGCTGGTCGCGTGCCACGATGCGCCGCATGACGACCTCTCCGGCAGAGTCCCGCACCTTCACGACGATCGGCGTGATCGGCCTGGGCACCATGGGCGCCGGCATCGCCGAGGTCTTCGCCCGCAACGGGTACGCCGTCGTAGGTGTCGAGAAGGACACCGACGCGTTGGCCCGGGGTCGCCAGTACCTCGAGCACTCGACGAACCGTGCGGTGAAGCGGGAGAAGCTGACGGAGGCCGAGCAGGTCGAGCTGCTGGGCAGGATCAGGTTCAGCACGTCCCTCGGTGACGTCGCCTCCGCCGACCTGGTGGTCGAGGCCGTGGTCGAGTCGCTGGAGACCAAGAAGGCGCTCTTCCGCCAGCTCGACGCGATCGTCGGTCCCGACACGATCCTCGCCACGAACACCTCCAGCCTCTCGGTCACCGAGATCTCGACCGCGAACTCGTCGCCCGGCCGGGTCATCGGCGTGCACTTCTTCAACCCGGCGCCGGTGCAGCAGCTGGTCGAGATCGTCCGTACCGTGGTGACCGAGGAGCAGGTGCTCGAGGAGGTCAGGACGCTGATGGCCGACCTCGGCAAGACCCCGGTCGTCTGCGGCGACAAGGCCGGGTTCATCGCCAACACGTTGCTGTTCGGCTACCTCAACCACGCGGTCTCGATGTACGAGGGCCGTTACGCGACCCGCGAGGACATCGACGCCGCGATGCGCTTCGGCTGCGGATACCCCATGGGTCCGCTGGCGCTGCTCGACCTGATCGGCCTCGACACGGCGTACGAGATCCTCGAGACGATGTACCGCCAGGGTCGCGACCGGCTGCACGCACCGTCGCCGATCCTCAAGCAGATGGTCACCGCGGGGATGCTCGGTCGCAAGACCGGCCGCGGCTTCTACGCCTACGAGGCGCCCGACAGCCCGGTCGTGGTCGCCGACGACCGGACGCCGTCCGCCGACGCGAAGCCCGAGCTCCGGCACGACATCAAGCTGGTCGGCGTGGTCGGCACCGGCACCATGGCGACCGGCATCATCGAGGTCTTCGCCAAGAGCGGCTACGACGTGACGTACGTCGGGCGCTCCAACGACAAGGTCGACGGTGTCGTCGCCGCGATCACCAAGAGCTTCGACAAGCAGATCCAGCGCGGCCGCTCGACCGAGGAGGCCAAGGCGGAGGTGCTCGGGCGCCTGACCGGCTCGACCTCCCTCGACGACCTCAGGGACGTCGACATCGTGGTCGAGGCGATCGCCGAGGACCTGGCGATCAAGACCACGCTCTTCGAGAACCTCGACGAGATCTGCAAGCAGGGCGCGATCCTCGCGACCACGACCTCCAGCCTGCCGATCATCGCGTGCGCGCAGGCCACGTCGCGGCCGCAGGACGTCATCGGGATGCACTTCTTCAACCCGGCGCCGATCATGAAGCTGGTCGAGATCGTCTCGACGGTCGCCACCGACGAGGTCGTCACCGAGACGACCCAGGCGCTGGTGGCCAGGATCGGGAAGGTCGGCGTCTCGTGCGCCGACCGGGCCGGCTTCATCGTCAACGCGCTGCTCTTCCCCTACCTCAACGACGCGGTCCGGATGCTCGAGGCGCACTACGCCACCGCCGACGACATCGACACGGCGATGAAGCAGGGCTGTGCGTTGCCGATGGGCCCGTTCGAGCTGCTCGACGTGGTCGGCAACGATGTCTCGCTGGCGATCCAGCGCGAGCTCTACCTGGAGTTCCGCGAGCCCGGCTTCGCGCCCGCACCACTGCTCGAGCACCTGGTCACCGCGGGCTACCTCGGTCGCAAGACCAAGCGCGGCTTCCGGGACTACAGCCAGCGCTGACACTCTCCCGGAGCCTGGACATGGGTGAGTTCTGCATCAGGACATTGGTGGCGGTTGGTGTGTCGGGACTTCGGTGACGCTCCGGGATTTGTCGGGCGTGGACCGCGGGGGTGGCCGTCGCCGAGGTAGGTCGTCCCTGGCTCGGGGCGGGTGATTCGGGTGTCTGCGGGTAGGTCTGCGGCCGGCTTTAGCCGGGGACGCAGGGCGGGGACCGGTGGCTGGTAGATCGGCCGGTCCGGCTTCGGGTGGGGCGGCTCGGCGATGGAGGTCGCCTGCGATGCGGCCAGCAGCGTGATGCGCCCGGGCAGTCCTTGGTGAGGACGCTCGTGTTGTGGATGCGGTCGAACGCGTCGACTTTGGCTTGGAGCTGCGCGAGCGTGTCGGCGAGCGGCTGCTTGTCGAGGTAGCGGAGCAGGGTCTGGTGGAAGCGTTCGTTCTTGCCCTGGGTGGTGGGCTTGTACGGCTTGCCGGTGATCGCCTCGGTCGAAGGGCTGGTCTTGGGGTGTCGGGCCCGGGGCTCGAGTACCGCGGACGGCCCGTCGGCCTTGGCGCGCTTGCGCAACTCGTAGAACGACTTGCGGGAGATGCCGTGCTCGACACCAGAACGTCGAAACCGCCCCACGCGGGGCGTCCTGGGGCCACTGCGAGATCGCGAGACGGACACGGGGATCGATGGATTCATTGACTGCCACCAGCCGAGCCTCGGGGCAGAAGTGTCACCACCAAGACCACCAGAAGTGTCACCGGTGTCTTGATGCCGAACCGTCACCGATGTCCTGAGACATGACACGGCGAATTCAATCGGTTGTTGCAACTGGACTGATTCTGGAAGAGGTTGCGGGTCATGCC
>NZ_BAABKN010000010.1:0-16423 GCF_039543845.1 Nocardioides endophyticus
GCCTCGGGTTCGGGTGTCGCAGACGTTGGGCGTCGTGGTGATTGGCGTGCCTTCGAGGACGCTCCGCTCGACGTGCCTCTGCAGGCGGCTCTCGACGCGTTCATGGAGATCGGTTATCACGGCGCGACGATGCGAGACATCGCCCGGCGGGCGGGCCTGTCGGTGCCGGGCATCTACCACCATTATGCGAGCAAGCAGGACATGCTCGAGACGATTCTCGACGCGTCGATGGACGACTTGATCTGGCGGTACGAGGCCGCGATCACCGAGGCGCCGGACACCTACAGCCGCTTCACCAATGCCGTGGAGTGCATGGTCTTGTTCCACACGTGGCGTCGTGATTGGAGCTTTCTCGGCCGCAGTGAGCAGCGCAGTCTCGAGGGTGAGGCCGCGGTGCGTGCCCACGAGCGACGCATCGCCACCGAACGGTCCTTGATCGGGATCGTCGAGGACGGTCGCACCGAGGGGATCTTCGCCACGAAGCAGGCCCGGGTCTCCGGCCGTGCCGTGATCATGATGTGCGTCGGGACCGTCTACTGGTTCCGCTCAGACGGACAGGACCGCCCCGAAGAGATCGCCCGTCAGTACGTCGACCTAGCACTGCGCATGGTCGAACACACCAACACCATTCCTACAACCGAAGCACCAACGAAAGGTAAGGGGCATGAACCTTTGGAGCGCATTTCGTCGGTCGATCATCCATCACGGCGATCGGCCGGCGGTCAGCACTACTGAGCGAACCTGGACCTACCAAGAGCTAGGAGACGCCGCCTCTCACGTATCGACACTCCTCGGGAGGGCGGGAGTGGGCGCCGGCGACCGCGTGGTCTTGCTACTGGACAACGACCTTGGCTACCTCGCGGCTGACATCGCCGTCATCAGCCACGGCGCGGTCAAGACTCCTCTGAACATGATGATGTCCGCACCGGAGGTGCTGCGCGCTCTGAAGTTCGTCGAGCCCACGGCGATCATTCTCGACGCGATAGGAAGGCAACGGTGCCCCGAGATCCCGGCAGGTGTCGCGGTCATTGAGCTGTCCGCTGGCTGGACGAACGAGGTCACTCCCAGCGCCCTGCCGCCGGAGTCGAACGTGACCGCGGCCGAGCCAGCAGGAATTTTCCTGTCCGGCGGAACGACCGGGCTTCCCAAGGGCATCGTCCATTCGCAGGACACGATCCTCCACAACCTCTGGGCTCACCTCATCGACGCGGGCATCGACTCTGATTCGAAGCTGTTGCTCATGACACCGCTGCCTCACTCCGCGGGCCTCTTCGCCGCCAGCGCCCTTCTGGCCGGCGCACACGTCCACATCGAGTCCGGCTTCGACGCCCAGCGATGGATCTCCCTGGTCGAAGAGCACGACATCACCTGGTCCTACGGCGTACCGACCATGATCAGGAGGATCTTGGACCTCGCTGATGTCTCGGGTTGGTCTCCGTCGAGCATGCGCACGTTCCAGTACGGCTCCGCGCCCATGTCCCCTGGCCTTCTGCGCCGCGCCCTGAACACCTTCGGGCCCACGCTCCAACAGTTGTACGCGCAGACCGAATGCCCGCAGTACGCCACCCTGCTCCGCAAGTCCGATCATGTGGCTGCGCTTGATCGACCGGATCTCCTCTCTTCGGCAGGTCGCGCATCAACGATGTGTGAGGTGTCCATCCGCGACGACCAGGGACAACCCGTACCGGCTGGGGAAGTCGGTGAAGTTTGCTTGCGAAGCCCCTACGTCATGACCAGCTACTGGAAAGATCCCGGAGCATTCGCCGACCGCTTCTACGGAGACTGGCTCAGGACTGGCGATGTCGGCAGCATGGATAGTCAGGGATACCTCTTCCTTTTCGACCGGCTGAGCGACATGGTGATCAGCGGTGGCATGAACGTGTTCAGCATCGAGGTCGAAGCGGCGCTGTCGCTGCACCCCTCCGTCGCCCAGGCCGCCGTGATCGGCTTGCCAGACGAAGAGTGGGGCGAGCGAGTCCATGCCATCGTTGTCCCTCGAGATCACACGGCCGACCTGGATCTCGAAGGCCACTGTCGAGAGCACCTAGCCGCCTACAAGCGTCCGAAGACCTACGAGGTGGTTGAGGCACTACCACTCACGACGTACGGCAAGGTCGACAAGAAGGCACTTCGCCAGCCCTACTGGCCCGACACCGCTCGTCGAATTCACTGATCCACGCGCATGCGACGCTGCCGGACGCCCGCGCAGGTACCGCTCGGGGCCGTATCGTCGACTTCTTCTCACCTGACTCGTGCCACCGGGGTGTGTCATTGAGTGCTGATCCCGAGTGCGTCGAGGATCGCCTCGGCGACCGGCGTGATCGGGTCCTCGGCGACCTGTTCGTGGCCGGCGATGCGGACGGTCATCTGCTGGATCGGTCGCAGGGCTCGGACGATCTTCTTGATGCGCAGCCCAGTGACGTTCTGGAGGTAGCGGGCGATCGCGAGGGCTGCGAACACGATGGTGAGGTGGGCTCGATCGCCTCGCGGGTGTGGTGGAGCATCGGCCGGGCGACCAGGTCGGTCTTCGACATCGTGAAGGACTTGCTCGACATGCCACAGGTCGTGGTAGCTCGCGATCACCTCGCCCGCTGGCATCAGGCCGGCTTCGATGTTGGTGACGTAGCCCTTGGCCCCACGAGTTGGCATGCACGGCTTGGGTCCCGGACGGGCTCGGCTCGGCGGTTCGGGTCGGCAGTTCGGGTCACTGGTCTTCACCGCTGTGCCTCGTTGGTCGCGTGGGGTGATGGTGTCGATGACCTGGCCGTCGGTGAAGGCGGTACCGTGCCAGCGGAAGTGAGACTCCAGGTCCTTCGGTGCCTTGGTGACCCGGGAGCCGACGTGAACCGCAGCCCGGATCGCGATGATCGTCAAGGTCTCGGCCTTGTTGCCCTCGAAGCAGCCGATCTCGAGTGGGAACCCATGTCGGTCGACCAGCAGGCCGACCACAACCTGCGCGTCGACGCCGCGTTCCTTGCTGTAGCCAACCCTTGCGAAGCTCGTCTTCATCACCGATGCAGTCGGACCCCAGCCGTGCGTACGCCTCGGTCAGGACCCTGCCACAACAGGGCTGAGCGCTTGCTCGTCATGAGGCCGGGCCGTTGCGGCACGCCCTCATCTTCAAGTCCCGCAACCGCGAGGTCGAGAGTCTCCTACCCCTCATGCAGACGCCGGCGTGCCGCGGCCATGAGCACCGCCAACTCGGCGTCGGTGCGGGCCGTGCTCACACGCTTGACCACGACGTCGCGCCCGCCATGACGCTCAGCGATCTGAACCCTCGTGCTGCCCGACCGCCCCGGGGACCTCCGCACGAACACCACCAGCCCGACCCTACCGAGCCCCGGGGCGTGTCAATCCGCGAAGACGCAACACGCTCACCTGCAAAAAACGACGCAATGACCGATCCGCGGTCAAGTGGCACGAGTCAGGTCGTCGACGTCTTCTCAACTCGTGTCGCACGTGCAGACACCTGGTCAAACAGGTACGACGTCGTCCTCCCGAGAATCAGATCTCCCGGGAGGACGACGAGCACCGAAGCGCGGGACGCCGCTCAGGCGCCTCCGCCTGTGACGAAGGCGCCTGCTCGCTCGGCGACCGGCAGGCCGCCCTCCGCGATCAGAGACCCCCGGAGGAAGGTCTTCACTACCTTCCCGCTGACCGTGCGACCGTCGAAGGGCGTCCATCGGGCCTTCGAGAGCACGTCCTCGTTGCGCAACGTTCGAGTCGCTGTCGGGTCTACGAGCACGATGTCGGCGTCGGACCCGCTGGCGAGGCGACCCTTCTGCGGCCACAATCCGTAGGTCTTGGCAGGCACCTCGCTGTACACGCGGACCACGTCCTCGTAGGAAAGGTGCCCCCGCGCAGCGGCGTCAAGGAGGATTGCGAAGGTGCTGTCGAGGCCCGGCAGGCCGAAGTGCGCCGACCACATATCGCCATCAGCTTTCTGCTCCAGGGTCGAAGGGGCATGGTCGCTTGACATGTGGGTCAATGTGCCGGCACGCAGCAGCTTCCACATCTGCGCTTCGTCGTCATCGATACGAGCACGTGCGGGCGGAGTGAACTTTCGCAGCGCACCATGCTCATGCACGTCGTCCTCGCGCAGGAGGAAGTACTGCGGGCATGCTTCAGCGGCGAGGCGAGCACCGTGACTACGCTCAGCTTCGATGTACCGCGCGACCTCCTGATTGCTCACGTGCGCCACGGTGGCGCGCGCGCCCGTGCGTCGAACCAGGAGCGCAGCGACAGCCGCGGCGACCAACTCGGCGTCCCGGTTGCGCCATTCGGTGAGAAGGCCGAAGTCGGAACGCCCTTCGTTTCGCAGAACGGCCTCGGCCGCCTCTGTCAGCGATTCATCCTCGCAATGCAGCAGGCTGACCGCATCGACCAGCGCCGAGGCTGAGAGATGACTCCGAAGCGCTGCCGCAGAGTGCCCGGGCACCCCGTGAGTGGTGCAGGTGAAGACCTTGAAGAACGCGACGCCGGCAGCCCAAAGGTCAGGTACGTGCGCCTCCTGTCCGGGCCATGCGTGGGCGGCGAGACCGAAGTCCACATGCGAGCGCCCATTCAGATGCTCGATCTTGCCTCGAAGATCGGCGACCGTCCGCACAGGGTGCGAGTGCGTGTGCTCGACAATCGTCGTGACACCCGATACAGCAGCTGCAGCCGACCCGGACGGGAAGTCCTCGCGAGAAGTGTCGCCCGGATCCATCAGGTGCACATGCGTGTCCACCCCGCCAGGCATGACCAGCAAACCCGAGGCATCCAGCACGGATGACGCAGCAGCCGACAGGTCTCCGATCACGGCGATCTTGCCGTCGCGTATGCCGAGGTCGGCCCGCTGCCGCCCCCGAGGACTGACGATGGTTCCTCCAGCAACGATCAGGTCTAGCTCCGTCATCATCTGCTCCTTCAAGCTCCGGGTCGCGCTGGCGTAGCGCCTGACTCTGACATTCGCGGCCGCTCGGTTGTCCGACTGCTTCGCCGAGGTGCGACGGGCCAGGCGAATTCTTACATATATAATGCATCCTGTATGTTCCGAGTCATTCAGCGTGCACCGGCACGCTCGGTACTCTGCGACGGGAGAGCCAAGTGGTTCGCGAGATTGTTGCCATCGCCTCGCTAGGCGGCACGATCACCATGACGGCCAGCCCTCAAGGCTCCACCGGCGTGCGCCCGACCTTGAACGCTCTCGATCTGATCGAGGCCGTTCCCGAGATCTCGAGACACGTCGACGTGTCAGCCGAGACCTTGGCGACCATCCCCGGCGCTTCACTCTCGGTGGCCGACCTCTTGCGTGCGCTCGCCTGGGCGGAGGAAGCCGTTGCAGCGGGCGCCGTGGGGGTGGTTCTGATCCAAGGAACCGACACGATCGAGGAGTCGGCGTACCTTCTTGACCTCTACTGGCGTCATGAGGCGCCCCTGGTCGTGACCGGGGCAATGCGCTCAGCTCAGACCGCTGGCGCCGATGGTCCGGCGAATGTACTCGCAGCCGTTCAGGTCGCCGCGTGCTTCCAGTCGCGCAGCCGCGGCGTACTCGTGGTCATGAACGATCAGATCCACGCGTCCTCACGAGTCCGCAAGGGCCGCTCGAGTGGGCCTGACGCCTTCTGGTCACCGTCATTCGGGCCCTTGGGATACGTCGTCGAGTCTCAAGCGGTGTTCGGAGGGACCATCAGCCGGCCGCAGGCACTTGCAGTTCCACCCTCCGATGCGCTGGCGCCTGTCGCGATCGTCGAGACCTACCTCGGGGACGATGGTGCTCTGCTCGATCTCGCCGCCGCTGCAAACTTCGAAGGCATCGTGCTCGATGCGTTCGGAGTCGGGCATGTCGCACAAGACGTCGCGGAGACGGTCTCGAAGGTGGTCGCAAAGTCGACGCCGGTCGTCCTGACAACGCGGACGGGGTCTGGCCCCACATTCACCTCCACGTATGGGTTCATTGGATCTGAGACCGACCTCAACCGCCGCGGAGCCATACCGGCCGGATGGTTGGACGCGCGCAAGTCACGAATCCTCCTCGCCGCCATGCTGTCGGTAGGATCGGACATCGACGAAATCAGTGCAGAGTTCCAACGACGAGGAACGCTCACAGCCGCAGCCCCGACGGACTAGGCCGACACCGAAGCGAGGACGCATGTCGCTGAGCCAGCTCCCCAGCGGCTCCGGTCGAAACCGCACGACTCACAGCTATGTGCTGAATACCCTGCGCAACGCGATATTGGATGGCACGCTCGCCGGAGGCACACGGCTGCTGCAGGCTGAGATCGCCGAGCAGTTCAATGTGAGCATCACACCCGTGCGCGAGGCTCTGCGCGTACTCGCCGGTGAGGATCTGGTCGAACTCGATCCACATCGGGGCGCTCGGGTGCGTCGACTCGACCTGACTGAGGTCCAGGAACTCTATGAGCTTCGTATTTCCCTCGAACCGCTCATGGTTCGACGAATGATCGCGGCACTCTCGGACGACACTCTGGACGCTGCCGAGAACCTCGTCGAGCAGATGCGCGCGACGTCGGACGTCGTGGCTTGGTCCGAACAAAATCGACAGTTCCACGCCATGCTGGCGGAGCCGGAGAGAGCTAGCCGTCTTTCGATACTCTTGACCGGGCTCCGCGACAGCGCAGCGCCCTACGTTCGCCTCTCCTTGGCCGCAAGCTACGCCCGCAGACGCGAGTCGGACGACGAACATTCGCAACTCGTCGGGCACTTCCGCGCTCGCGACACCGAGGCGGCAATTGCGCTAACCGTCCAACACCTTCGGTCCACACTTCGCACCATCGAAGACAACCACACGACCTGAGCAGCACGACTTCTGAATCTGCGTTCCGCCGACCGACGCAAGTGTTACGTCGAGCGGCCGGAGAGCGTGGCACCTCGATGCACGCGTCAGCGAACGAGCTGACGGCATCCACTGTCGATTGCCACCTCGGATCACGGAACAGCTCGCCTTGGCGCGCGAGCTCGGTCAGCGTTTGCACCACCCGCCTGCCCGCCGTCGGTGATCCGACGACGCGAAGGACGCCCTCGGACAGGTCGTGGTCTCGAGCCGCCGCGAGCGGATGCACGAATTCGATCGCCAACACTCCCCTGGCGGCCGCTCGTCGTTCCTCGTACGCAGCGCGCCGGCAGGTCTGAGAGCACCACTTCGGTGGTCGGCCTCGACCCGACTTCCTCAATGGCGCTCCGCACCGCGGGCACGTGTCTTCGTCGCCCTCCGGCGAGGACCGCACCCGGCGCGCCGGGTCGAGCCTCGCCCGCCAAGTGCTCCCGGATCTTGCGGGCAGTGTGCGGGCAGCGGCCTTCTGGAGGACCCTTAAATGGCCTGCCCTGAGACGCTGCGTAACTGTCAGACGTTGGAGCGGAACAAAAGTTGGGTGCTACTGACGCTGGCGGAGAAGGACGAAAAGTGCCTCTGGCCTGCGGAAACGCAGTTATCGATCGTTGGCAGTTGTCGACTGTTTCGCGACGTTTTGGGGTGTTTTGCGGACAATGTGCGGGCAGAGGCCGTCTCGTCTCGGCTTCCTCGAAACTATCGCGATCCTGGCTCCGCTAGAGGGCAGTCGGCGACAGATTTGCAGTCCGTACGGGCGAGGCGCCTGACCTGGATAGACGCCATGCGCCCGGCCACCGAGCGACTGCCGTTGCTCAACACTGTTCGACGATCTTGGGGGTTGACCTGCGCGAGCGAGGTTCGTGCGCGAACGTCAGGTCACGTCGTAGAGGGAGCGCGCTGAGCTCGCTTCACCCGAGCTCAGCGCAGAACCGGTCCCTCGAAGTCAACCAGCCTCCCCGAGCGACTCCGCCACAGCCTCCACGACCTCGGACATCCGTCGAGGCTCGGCAAGAAGCAGGCTGTGTGGGAGCCAGACCGCCTCTCGACAGATCCGTTCAGTCCCAGCAAGGCGGAGGTCGTGATAGTTCTGGCGCTCCTTGGCGTTATGCCATCCGACGGCTTCTTTGCTGAATCGGTACTCTGCGAATATCGGCTGCCGATACAACGCAATCGGGTACCCCCCGGTGGCAGGAATCCCTCGCGCCTGAAGCCGCTGGATCAACTCGTCGCGGGAAATGGCGCTGTCACTCGGTTCAACGCGGAAGACATAGAGGTGGTGCGCGTGAGCTGTGTGGCGAGAATCGCGAGCCTGAGGCACAAGGCCCGGCATGGACGACAGCTCCACGTCGAGGGTACGAGCGTTCACCTCGCGGCGTTCGAACTGCTCGGGCAGACGCTCCACGGCGCCGAGGAGAAGCGCAGCTTGAAACGCGGTCATCCGGTGGTTGCCGCCCAAGAGATGATGTTCGTACCACGCCCCTTCGGGGACCCTTCCACAGTTCCTGAGCGAACTCGCCCGAGCGGCCAGAGCCGGATCGTTTGTAGTGAGGGCTCCGCCCTCGCCTGCCGTTACGTTCTTCGATGATTGGAACGACCAGGAGCCGAACGCTCCATACGTTCCAACCTTGCGCCCCCGCCACTCCGCGCCATGGGCGTGAGCGGCGTCCTCGATGAGCGAAACGCCGTGTTGCCGGCAGATGCGCTGAATCTCGTCGAGGTCGACCGCGAGTCCAGCAAAGTGCACGACGATGACGGCTCTAGTGCGCGGCGTTATGAGTTTCTCTACGTGCCGAGGATCGAGATTCAGCGTGGCTGGGTCAACGTCAGCGAAGACCGGAATGGCTTGCGCCGTGAGGACGGCGGTCGCAGTCGCATAGAAGGTGTACGCCGGCACGATGACCTCGTCGCCGTGACCGACGCCCAGCGCTTGAAGCGCAATTGAGAGACTTACAGTCCCATTCGAGCACGAGATGGCGTGGCGCGCGTCGACGTACTTGGCCCAAGCCGCCTCGAAGCTGACCACGGCCGGGGCAAAGGCACCCCCCCACTCGTTCGACTCGAGAACGGAGGCTACTGCGGCCACGTCGTCGGCAGTGTGCTGGGGCCAGGTCGGCCACGCTTCGCCAGGTATCGGATCGGACAGCGGACGGTCTGATGGTGCCAGCAACGCAGTCTCCATTTAGGGCGGGCCGGATTGGTAATTACGCTCGGTCATAATGAAGGGTACCCGCTGACGCCTCCCTCGCCTACCCCCGACCGACCGCCTTCCTGTACCGCCGGATGAAGGACGCAGTGTCGAACTGGACCGGCTCCTGCTCCGACAAGTCGACCGAGCTGCCGCGCTGTGCGGATCGTTGCGCGGCCGCGATCATTCGCTCCGGGAGCAACAGGTCATGGATGGTCCACCGCGGGGATCCGTCAGCCAGGAGGTACGGAAGCGCCTGCTCGAGGTGGTCACGCGTCAGCGTTGACAGGTCGATGTCGACCGGGGTGAACTCGCCTGGGCTAGCTCGAGTCTCAAGCCAGGCGTCATACCCGCCAGGGCCGCCTGGATGGACCTCCACTCGCGCTCGTACCCCCTCGGACCAGAATGCGTCGAAGACGAGTGCGCCGACCTCACCCCTGATGGCCGAGACACGCTCAACTCCTGTCCCCAGGCACGCCAAGGCGAGGGCAGCAGCGTGAACGCCATAGTCGACGACGTCGCCATGGACGGCGAACCGCCCTCCTCTCGCGTCGGTTGCCGCCGGACGGTGAATCCACTGAAGGGCAGAACCGCCGCTGATGCGTGCACCAGCGGCGACTAGCCCTTCGTAGATCTGCCAGTCCCCATGCCCGCCGCCTAGCGGCTTGTCCACGAAGACGGCCGCTCCCGCCTCAGCGAGGGTCCGGGCGGCTGGCGCCTTCACCGTCCAATCAGCTGAGTTGACGAAGACCAAGTCGCACATTGAACCCAGCCGAGCGAGTGACGAGGTTACGGAGGAGATGCCGTGCTGGGCGGCGAACGTTGCCCCAGCTTCGGGCCCATGAATCAACCCCGGGTCGTAAACGGCTACGAGATCGCATCCCCACCCCCGCAGAAGCCCCGCGTAGGCCGTGGGGTGTGAGGTGTCAATCCCTGCGAAGCCGACGCGCGTTCCAGCCAATACCGATGAAGCCACGGGGCCAAAGATCCCACACCCCAGACGGCGCATCTAGATCGCGGCGCTGCGGCCACCGGACGCGCCCGGCGGGCAGCGCCTACCCCAGCTTTTCTTCGAGCAGTTGGTAAGGGATCGGCGGACGCCCTGCTCTGTCGGCAGGATCGGGCGGCAGTGGCCATGCGTACCCAGCCTCTACAAGGGACCGCAGCGCACGGCGCGCGGAGCGCAATGAAACGTTCATGAGTTCGGAGACCCGCTGGGCATCGACAACTCGTCCGACCTCGTTGGCGGCTCTCAGCGCTTCGACCAGCTCACGGAGTAGAGCCTTGGAAGGGTCCTCATCACCTCGGTCGTGCGACACGTCGCGAGATTCCGCTGATGTCGGCAGGAGTGCCACCTCGCCCGTTGGCCACACCAGGGCCGCAGCGAAGCCACGGCTCCGCCCTGAACGCGCCACCGCGGTCATCGCGTGGGCTTCAGCCTCAGCCACGGTGTCAGCGAGACCGATGCCTACTTGTACTCTCAACCCTGTCGCATCTCGAATGACGTTCACGAATGGGGCGCGGCTCAGGTCGTCGCTGAGCCGCTTCAACGAACCTAGGGTGAGGAAGACGAAAAAGCTCAACTCGTCACGGACCACCACCACAGAACCCGCTTCCTGTGCCACCTCCAGCAATGCACGGTGGACGGCGATCCGCATGCCTTGCCGCTCGTATGCGGACAGAGCAGTCGCGTGCTCAGCGCCTGCGCTGGAGGGGAGTCTGACGATGGCGAGCACCAGCCGTGACTCCTCGGCTGCGGAGCCTGCACCAAGCAAGTGCGCGGTGTTCAGGGCCTGTGAGATTGTCTGCTGACTCGGGGACATCAGCACGTGCGGCACCTTGCGCCGCCGCAGCTCGGCCGCGACCGAAGGTATGCTCGTGATCGCTCCGCCCTGCCCGGTGGCCTCGCCTGCAGCGTGGAACTCCAAGAACTGGTCGGAGCCCAGGTTCGACGCGTAGTCGAGGACGCGAACTGCGTCGTGGCGCAGCCCAACCGCATCGAACACCTCTTCCACGTCCTGCCGACTCGCCGAGTCGATCGAGAGCAGTTCAGGGTCGATCCCCAGCTCTCGCGCCTTGAGGATCGCCGTCGGCAACGCCCAACCACTGACTGGCACGAAGGTGGCCGGCGTCTGGATGGCGCCCGCTTGGACCGCAAGATCGAACGGCAGTGGGCCAGCGAAGAGGAGCACGTCGACCTTTGACGCGATCCTGCGAGTAGCGGCCGGAGCGTCGGTCTCTCGATCGTAAACGCTTGGAAGCAGACGCTGCCTTCCAGCGTCCTGCGAGCGGCACAACTCCAGCACACGACCTACGAATGGGCGGGCGCCAACGATGCCGATCGTGACCTGAGTCGATGAGTTCAGACCCCTCGGGCTCATGGCGTCTCGGGACACGGGATCACCGCCTGCCGATCGAACCCATGGCACCAGCGTAGTCGTCGGATGCGCCTGGCCCGGCGCCACCGTCCTACTTCGCAGCGATACCCAGTCCAACCATTGCCATGTTGCATGTTACATGGCACTCTCCTCAGAACGAGCGAGAGGCCCGGAAGAATGGTTGTCGAAGCCGTGTCACCGTCCGCCGATCGGCGGATGGGCAGCCCCGGGGCCCTGCCCCGAGCGACGACGTCGCCGGCGGCCGAACACCGCGCAGCGCGAACGCTCCGACGTTCGACCGACCGACCTGAGGCAGATGCACGGTCAGCGTTGATGGAAGTCCCGGCAAACTCGCCCAAACCCATGGAATGGAACGGAGCCACACATGTCTCGAACCGTTAACGTTGGACGGCGCAAGGTGCTCGGCGTCGCGGGCGCAGGAGTGCTGGGCGCCAGCGCACTTGTGATGGGATCGGCGGCTCCTGCCTCGGCAGCCACCGCAGAAACGTGGCTCGACAGCCTGACGGGGTCAGGTGACGAAGCGAGTGTATTTCAAGCCGCCATCGACGCACTGGGGCCTAATGGTGGCGTCATCAGGGTCCCTGCTGGAACGTATTACATCGGGACCACGCTGGCCTTGGGTTCCAATGTCTGCCTGGTCGGGGCGGGCATCACGGCCACTGTGCTACGCGACCATGCCAATCTCGGGAACAACAAGATGATGACGGCAATCGGATCAAGTGGCACCCGGCTCCGGAATATTGCAATCCGAGATCTCACTATTCGCAACGGGACGGCGGGCGTGGGAACCCCCACGATCGGCCGCGACGCCCTCCGCGTCGAATATGTGGACGGCATCACTCTGGAACGGGTCAGAGTCACCGAGATCCAGGGCCTGTACGGCGTCAGCTATGTCGGCAGCACCGGAATCGTAATTCGTGACTGCGAGTTCTATCGGTGCGCACATACAATGGTCGCGGTGCTGATCGAAAATGACGGCGTCACGGTCTCCGGGAGTACTTTCGACACGGTCACGAACACTGTGACAACCAACACCTACACCTTCATGACTGGCGCCGAGCTCAACAATACAGGCTCGTTCTTCGTGCGCAACCTGCTGATTGAGAACAACGTCTTCTTGAACAACCCACGATGGGAAGGGGTTGACTGCCATGGCGGCGAGAATATTGTCATTCGAAATAATGTCATTAAGAACTGCAAAGTCGGTGTGGCCCTGCAGCACGCGCATGGATACCTCGCCGATCAGTCACAAGAAGTTCTACGCAACGTGCTAGTGGCCGACAACATCATCGAACAGGGAAACGGGGACAACGGACAAGCCGGAATCTCCGTGGTCGGCAACGTGCAGAGACTGAGCGAGAACATTCGGATCATCGGCAACAACATTACGGGGTTCACTGGTCAAGATGCCTGCCCTGGGTCGATCACACTCTACTGCGTTCAGCATGTTTGGATTGAACAGAATCAAGTTTGGGATCACGGCGTCTACGGGGTCTGCTTCTGGCATTCCGTATTCGGCGCAACCATCCGTTCCAATTACTTTTTCGGCGCCAATTCGACCGCTGCGGCGAATGCAACCAGCGCGGCGATCGGCGTAACAAACGGCGGTACCTTCGGAGTCCTGGTCGAAGACAATACGGTCGACGCGACAGCAGTCAACAAGACCGTCAACTATTTCCTTCGCGCATTCAACCAGTATGAGAGCTGGCAGATCCGCAACAACCGGATCCTCAACGTCAAGCAGACCAATCCCTATTACAACTCATCTCTCCTGCCCGTCGAACGCACCGCGATTCCGACCGCCAGCCTCGTCCAGCGGTACGGCGACCTGGTCTACAACACCAGCGGCAGCGCAGGCTGGGTGGCCACAGCGCCCAAGAGGGGCTACGGCTCGTTGGACACCACGACCGTCGTGGTGAAGGCAACGATTGCCTCGGGGAGTGACCAGATGGCGATCGTCGCGGGCGGTGCCTCGGACTTCCGGGCGGTCCCGCCGGGCATGAACATCACCGTCGCGGGCGCCGGACCGTCCGGTGGACTACTCAGCGCGCGGGTGCTCGAATGGAACGCCCCTGGCACCGTCACCCTTGACGTCAGCGCATCGACGTCGGTCACGGCTGCGAACGTGAAGTACCAGGGCCTGACCTTGGCTGCCGTCTAGGCGAGGCAGCCAGGAACGTTGCAAGTTCGGGCACGGTTCTTTCAACGGGAACCACCGGATCGGGCTTGGCTTGCCCAAGGGTCCACCCAAACTCGACGTTCGCGTGTTTCCCTGAGCAGCTGACCACGCAGCGCACGCCGGTGAGACGCTCGCTCAGTCCCGGACGGTCAAAGTCCACATCAGACCGTACGGCGCCGGTTGCCTCCGACAGCCCAGCGCTCTGCGGATCGCTACGGCTCGACGTCACCGGTGCGCCACGCCACGCCCCTCCGGCACGACCTCGATCGGTAGCTCGACGGTCTCGTGACCGTGGAACCCAGAAGAGCTGTTGCCTGGCGGACGCCGTGCGCTGTCTCAGACTGCCGCAGGACCAAGCTCAAGCCGGAGGGGCGGGCAGTTCCGTTCTTTCACTCGGGTGTCACCCAGCCCGGAAGAAGGCACCAGGCCATCGCCTTACTCGGCCGCGCCTACCTCGAATCGGATGGTCACGCCATCGATCGGAACATCGCACGTCGTGAGCCAATGGTCGATCCCGTGCCGCACGACTCTCGATACCGACAGCCGACGTCTGGTCTTGGTATCTACCGCGACCAGGTTGGCCTCGTCCTGCGCCACCGTCAACAATCCCAGGCCGAGAACCTCTACTGGGCTGGTGAGCGTGATCAGTGAGACGCCAGAACCGCCCGCGCGCCGCTGAACAGACACCTGGCGCCGGCTCCGCTCCCACGTGTTGATCTCGCGAGCCGTCCACCACTCCATACCACGGCGTCGGGCATCGTCAGCCGTCCGCGCTACGGTGGCCGCCACTGCCGGGTGGTCCTCCATGTTCGCGCCGTGGTACAGGAAGTGAGCGACTCCGTGAACAGCGACCACGCCGTCGAGGATCGGCTCCCGCACACTCTCATCGGCGAAATAGCCGAGGTCCTGAGTGTGGAAGGGAAGCTCTAGGACGTTCGCGAGAGCATTTCCGTGGTCCAGGCCGAGCATGGGCCGTGACGGGTGGGCGCTGCCGAACGGAAACCCCACTGTGCCCTGCTTCGACGGCCCCCGTGACTGATCGAGCTCGATCCCCAGCGCGTCGCACCACTCATAGAACTCTGCCCACCCCTCCCAGCGGGTGTAGTGGTTCTTGTTACTGATGACGTGCTCGCCAGTGATCTCTCGAACCCACGCCAGCTGGAATGCGAGGTGGTCGATTCCCCAGCGGTCATGGGGAGTGTCCTCCATCGCGTTGTAATGGAAAGCCTGCTCGTGACCGGCTGCGGCAATGGCCGCCACCGTAGCCGCCGAGTATCCCCCCGGATGGCAGTGGCACCAGGTCACCCGGACACCGGCCTCGGAGAAGGCCTTGAGTGCCAATTCGGCTTGGCTGTCAATATTGCGGTCGGAATCATGCGACATGTGGGCGATCGCGCTCAAGCCATTCGGCCAGTAGTCGAGCCAGTCCAAGGTTGTTCTTGATGCACCGCAGGCCCGTGCAATCGCCGCGAGGACCTCTGCGCGCCAGTGGTCCGCCTCCGGTTCGACGAACATCGGGCTCGGGCCGGGGGGCGGATAGGTGTGCGCGTACGTTCCGACGGACTCAGACCCGTCAGGCAGTCGGCGCCTGTCGTACTCCAGTGTCAGAGAGTCGTCCGCCCGCAGAACCGTGTCGCGTTTCGGTACGCTTCCGTCTGGCGCCGGGTCCGCTGGTCTGGAGACCGGTCGGCCCTGCTGGATACGGAGAATCGACTGCCAGGGGTCAGCCCCCCAGATTTCGATGCGGCCAGCTCCCAACGAGGTAGCCGCCGCACCAGGGCGTCCGTCAGACAAGGACGCCACGACTTCGCTAGACGACGACACCCCGCGGAGTGCGGCCCCGCCGAAGGCGCTCACCTCGCGCCCGGATCGCCGGAACCGTACTTCACCAAGGCCGGCTCGCACAGGCTCGACGTCAATTCCCGTCGCCCGTGCCGTCGAGCGCCCGACGCCGAAGCTCACGGCTGCACTGCCCTGCCTCACCCAGTCGAGGATTCGCTCTTCGACCGCCTCTGAGATTGTCGGCGCGGGTATGAGGACCACCGAGGGTCGAGAGGTCGCGTCCACCACCTCTTCTGGGATCAGGACTTGGTACGCCAGCCCTAGGTGGTCGAGGACCTCTCGTGCATAAAGCCACCAAGCGTGGTCCTCAGGCTCAGAGACACTTACGGGAGTCGCCATCACCACTGCGATCACTGTCATCGGCTCATCCATCGTGCACCTTCCTTGCAGCCTTGACGGCATAGTGAACTTCGTTCGTCTGGGTCGTGCATCGCGGAGCCCACCATTCGATCGGCCACGCAAGAAGCCGGCGGTGTTGTTGGGAACAAGGTCGCTAGCAGGAGATTGGACAAGCCGAGGTCTTCGGTTCAGGTGCGGGCCGTGACGGGCCAGATGAACCTCCCACACGTCGCGTCCCCCATGCGGACATTTCAATGCGTGCTGGATTGCTGTCGGACGTCGGTCTCAGGGGTAGCAGCTCGGTGGGCTTGGTCCTCGGTGGAGGTGGCATGGCCGGCCGAGATCAGGTCCATGACGGTGGAGTCGGCGAGGGTGGTGACGTCGCCGACCTCGCGGTGCTCGGCGACGTCGCGCAGCAGGCGGCGCATGATCTTGCCGGAGCGGGTCTTGGGGAGCTCGGCGACGATCATGATCTGGCGTGGTTTGGCGATGGCGCCGATCTCCTTGCGGACGTGGTTGCGTAGCTCCTCGACGATGTCGCTGTGCTCATCATTGGCGCCGTCGGCCAATGCGCTCTCGCGCAGGATCACGAACGCGCAGACCGCCTGGCCGGTGTCCTCGTCCTTGGCGCCGACGACCGCGGCCTC
>NZ_BAABKN010000011.1:0-71634 GCF_039543845.1 Nocardioides endophyticus
GCCTCGGGTTCGGGTGTCGCAGACGTTGGGCGTCGTGGTGATTGGCGTGCCTTCGAGGATGCTCCGCTCGACGTGCCTCTGCAGGCGGCTCTCGACGCGTTCATGGAGATCGGTTATCACGGCGCGACGATGCGAGACATCGCCCGGCGGGCGGGCCTGTCGGTGCCGGGCATCTACCACCATTATGCGAGCAAGCAGGACATGCTCGAGACGATTCTCGACGCGTCGATGGACGACTTGATCTGGCGGTACGAGGCCGCGATCACCGAGGCGCCGGACACCTACAGCCGCTTCACCAATGCCGTGGAGTGCATGGTCTTGTTCCATACATGGCGTCGTGATTGGGGCTTTCTCGGCCGCAGTGAGCAGCGCAGTCTCGAGGGTGAGGCCGCGGTGCGTGCCCACGAGCGACGCATCGCCACCGAACGGTCCTTGATCGGGATCGTCGAGGACGGTCGCACCGAGGGGATCTTCGCCACGAAGCAGGCCCGGGTCTCCGGCCGTGCCGTGATCATGATGTGCGTCGGGACCGTCTACTGGTTCCGCTCAGACGGACAGGACCGCCCCGAAGAGATCGCCCGTCAGTACGTCGACCTAGCACTGCGCATGGTCGAACACACCAGCACGCCGTGAACCGACGCCTCGGACGCGACCGATGATGACTCCTTGAACGAGGTCGATCCGAATGTTCCCGGAGAACTATCGAGTCTCCCGCAGACCCTCAGTGGGGGCGGGAGCGATTGACGCGAGGCGCTTGAGCTGGCTGACGTGGGACGGTTCGAGCTCGGCGATCGAAGCGACTCCAAGCAAGGTCATCGTGCGAACGATCTCCGACCTCAGGATCTCCAAGGCTCGATCCACCCCGGGACGGCCGCCCGACATCAGGCCGTACAGGTACGCGCGCCCGACCATGGTGAAGTCGGCCCCGAGTGCGATTGCCGCGACTACGTCCGCTCCGGACATGATGCCGGTATCGACACCGATCTCGATCTCCTGACCGACCTCTCGTACCACGTCGGGTAGGAGATGAAAGGGAACAGGCGCCCGATCGAGCTGACGGCCGCCGTGATTGGAGAGAACGATGCCGTCGACGCCGAGCCCGGCCAGCCGCTGTGCGTCGGCGACACTCTGGACGCCCTTGACGACGATCTTGCCCGGCCACAGTTCGCGAATCACTTCCAGGTCCGTGTGCGAAATCGTCGGGTCCATCGCCGAGTCGAGCAGTTCGCCTACCGTGCCGCCAGTCGACGTGAGGGACGCGAACTCCAGCTTGGGCGTCGTCAGGAAGTCGAACCACCACCAAGGGCGGACCATCGCGTTGGCAAATGTGCGGACCGTGACATGGGGTGGGATCGAGAACCCGTTCCGCTTGTCGCGCAGGCGCGCGCCGGCGACTGGAGTGTCGACGGTGAAATGAAGTGTGTCGAATCCGGCGGCAGCGGCGCGGCGAGTGAGCTCGAAGGAAATCTCCCGGTCGCGCATCACGTACAGCTGGAACCAGTTCCTTCCTTGGGGGTTCGCTGCTTTTACCGCCTCGATCGAGGTGGTTCCCAGTGTCGACAGCGTGAACGGAATCCCGGCCGCGCCCGCGGCGCCGGCCCCGGCAATCTCGCCCTCGGTCTGCATCAACCGCGTGAATCCCGTAGGGGCGATGGCGAGCGGTAGTGCCGCCGGTCCACCCAGGATCGTGGTCGATGTATCGACGTTCCCGAAGGATCGGAGGACGCGCGGGTGGAACTCGACATCCTCGAATGCCATCCGTGCGCGGGCGAGGGAGAGCTCCAACTCGGCCGCGCCGTCGGCGTAGTCGAAGGCCGCTCGGGGAGTGCGGCGACGGGCAATGCGGCGCAGGTCGTAGATCGTAAGCGCCGATTCCAGCCGACGCTTCCTAGGGCTGATCGTAGGGCGGTTGAACCTGACCAGGTCGAAGATCTCGCGAGGACGGGGGAACTGTCGCTGCACCATCTGGAACCGCCTTGAAGTGGTGATCTGTCTGACGCTGACTGAGCTTGAGTCGTGTGTCGTGGTGGGCCTTGCTCGAGGGCTCCGGGGCAGTTGCCTTCGCGTCTACCACCCACAAGCCGAGTGGCGCGCGTCGAGCCGCCAACCGGCCTCCGGCTAGCTTCGATGTTCGGAATGCTTGTCGAACATTAGCACCACGTCGATTCGTGTTCGGCATCTCGTGTGAGCCGCTGACCTCAGAATGGCCTTCCAGTGCGGGTGTCTTGCTGCAGATCGCTCGCGAGCGCTGCTTGTGTGCAGAACATGACTTGCCCGATCGATCGCTCGGTGCTTAGATGGCCTTCACGCGGTCGGCTGCCCGACCCGCGGTCGCGATCCGGGCGATGAGCACGTCGTAGACCCACTCTCTCGAGTGCGAGTGGTGGTCGGTTGCGAACAGTGGAAAGTGGGAAGCGCACGATGAAGAATCTGATGGCGTACTCCGCCTATTTGCCGGGCCATGTGCTCGCGCATGAAACGTTGGCCGGGGCAGTCGGTGGGCGAGGCGGTCGAGGCGGTCGTTCGGTGGCCGGCTTCGACGAGGACGCGATCACGATGGGGGTCGCCGCGGCAAGCAAGTTGCCGCCGGTCGACGAAGGCGCACCACTGTTCTTCGCAACGGCGTCGCCACCATTCGCCGACAAGACCAACGCCACCATCGTGCGAGCAGCACTTGGCTGGGATGAATGGCGGCTCGCGGTCGACCTTGCAGGTCTTCGGAGTGGGTTCGGTGCGCTCAGCGTCGCGTCCTTGACCGGCGGTGTCGCCGTCATGGGCGACCACCGACAGGGCCGAACTGGATCCGCCGACGAAGCCGATGGTGGCGCCGCGGGAGCTGCGTTTGCCTTCGGAGAAGGCCCGGACCCCGTAGCGGAAGTCCTTGCGACAGCCTCTGCGTCGACCGAGTTGATGGACGTCTGGCGGGCCCCAGGGGCCCAGTATGCCGAGTCGTGGGAGGAACGCTTCTCGCAGCACGTTCTCAGCAAGGCGATCGACGACGTAGTGGCGGAGGTCGGGAAGCGTAGCGGGATCAGCGACTCCCCCGCCGTTGTGCTGGTCGCAGCTCCTCAGCGACGCTTCGCCCTAGGTAGGGCGAAGGCGCTCGGCGCTCTCGACACGTCCGATGTCCTTTCAGTCCATCGTTCCCAGGTGGGCTACTGCGCCGCCGCTGATGTGGGGGTTCAGCTTGCACGCGCCCTGGACGTGTCGCGAGCGGGTGACATCGTTCTCGTGATCAATGCGGTCGGGAGTGTTGATGCGATGACGCTTCGGGTGCTGCGGGACGGCCCAGGAGTCGACGGATGGACACAGTGGCTGGAGTCCCGTCGCTCCCTGAGTTACGTCGAGTTCCTGACGTGGATCGGCCGGCTCGGGCGGGAGCCTGCGCGTCGCCCCGAGAAGCCGGGTGTGGCAGCGCCTCCAGCGGTCCGGAATGCCTCGTGGAAGTACGCGATGACAGGTGGGCAGTGCCGCCAGTGCGGGAAGGTCTATCTGCCAGCGCATCGCGTGTGCGGAGGGTGTGGTGCGGTTGACAGCCAGACACCGTACTCGGTGGCATCTCGGCAAGGCCGGGTCGCGGCGATCAGTACGGATGCGGTGACTGATTCGCCGTCGCCCCCGGCGATTGCGGCCATGGTCGACTTCGACGGCGGCGGCCGGATCATGATGGAGATCGCCGACTCGGCTGCAGGCGAGATCGCCCTTGGTGACGTCGTTGAACCCGTGTTCCGTCGGGTCTACGAGGTCAAGGGAATTCCGAACTACTTCTGGAAGGCACGTCGAGTCATGGGAGCCGAGGCATGAGTAAGGGGTTGCACGACAGGATCGCCATCGTCGGCATGGGCTGCACGAACTTCGGTGAGCTCTGGGACAGCTCGAGCGACGATCTTGCAGTAGATGCGGTCGAAGCCGCGATCGCTTCGGTCCCGGGCCTGAACAAGTCCGACATTGAAGCCTACTGGTACTCGACACTCGCGACGGGTCACTCGGGTTTGCCCCTAGCGAAGGCTCTGAAGGTTGAGCGACCCGTGTCCCGGGTCGAGAACTACTGCGCTAGCGGTTCAGACGCGTTCCGGAACGCGGCGTTCGCCGTGGCCGCCGGAGTGTATGACGTGGCAATGGCGGTCGGGGTGGAGAAACTGAAGGACTCCGGATACTCGGGGCTTACGGTCGATGATCCGCCGAGCGACAACACACTTCCAGAGATCAGCAATCCAGCCTCCTACGCGATGCTCCCAGCGTCGTACAGCGAACACTACGGCGTCGATCCGGCGGAGTTGCGCCAAGCGCTGACCCACGTTGCTTGGAAGAACCACAGCAACGGAGCACTCAATCCCCGCGCTCAGTACAAGTCGGTCGTCTCGAAGGAGACCATCGATGCCGCGCCGCGAGTAGCGGGCGACCTGAGCGTCTTCGACTGTTCGGGCGTTGCGGATGGCGGTGCTGCCGCGATCATCGTCCGCGCTGAGGATGCATACAAGTACACCGACATGCCGATGTTCCTGAAGGGGATGTCGCTCCATGCGGGGTCCAGTTCCGGGGCGTCGACAGCGGGGCAGCGGCACGTGACATTCCCGGAGGTCACGGCCTGCGCCAAGGCTGCATACGCAGAGGCAGGCGTGACTGATCCACGCACCCAGATCTCCATGGCCGAGGTGCACGACTGCTTCACGCCCACCGAGATGATCCTGCTGGAAGATCTCGGGTTCTCCGAGCGTGGACAGGGCTGGAAGGACCTGATCGCAGGCCGTTACGATCTTGATGGGGACCTCCCCGTCAACCCCGATGGCGGTCTCAAGTCGTTTGGACACCCTGTCGGTGCCAGCGGTCTGCGCATGATGTTCGAGCTCTGGCTGCAGTTTCGAGGTGAGGCGGGTGCACGCCAGCTCGACAACCCGACCCTTGGCCTGACCCACAACATGGGCGGATTGCCTGGCGAATTCGTCAGCTTCATCGCATTGTTCGGCGCGGAGCTTGATCGATGACGGGAGTCGTCCGCAGGGTGCTTGTCGTTGGCGCAGGTCAGATGGGCGGCGGAATCGCGCAAGTGGCGGCCCGGGCGGGGTTCGACGTCACACTGGTCGACACGACGGACGATGCGCTCGACCGAGGACTCGCCAGCATCCGCGGCAGCCTTGACCGCTTCGTGCGTTCGGGGCACATCAACTCGGAGGACGCGGCTCGGGCCCTCGACCGCATCGATACATCGGTGGATGTGTCCAGCTCAGCGAGCGGGGCCGACCTGGTGATCGAGGCGATCGTGGAGGATCTTGGTGCCAAGCAGGGGCTCTTTGCCCTGCTTGACGCGGCATGCTCACCTGAAGTTGTCTTGGCGACCAACACTTCGCAGTTCCAGATCGGCCGGATCGCCGAGTCGTGTCAACATCGGGATCGTGTCATCGGGGTTCATTTTTCCAACCCACCCCCGCTCATGCCGCTCGTTGAGGTGATCCTCGGCGCCCTGACGAGTCCCCGCACACTCGATGTCGTGAACGACTTTCTCGTGACTTGCGGCCGTGAGACCGTGCTGTGCCGCAAGGACGTGCCGGGATTCATCTCCAACCGGCTCAGCACTGCCCTGTTCATGGAAGCGGCCCGCCTGGCCGACGAGGAAATTGCCTCGCCGGCGGACATCGACAAGGTGGCTCGGCTCATGTACGGCCACAAGATGGGACCTCTTGCGACCCTCGACCTAGCAGGACTCGACACGGCCTTGAAGGTGTCGACCGCGTTGAGCGAACACTACGGCGGGGACCGTTTCACGCCGCCGCCCATCTTGGCTCGTCTCGTCGCCGAAGGCCGGTTCGGAAGGAAGACCGGGTCCGGATTCTACGAGATTGCTTGAGCGCGTCCGGTGAGCCGGTCCGCACCTCGACGGTCATCTCGACCTCGATCGCCCAGCGGCTCGGATCGCGAAATGAGCGGCGCCATCATTGCGTCACCTCGGTCAAAACTCCATCACGAGTGACTGACCGCCCTAGGTGCCGAAGGGGAGTCCAAGTGCCTAGTGTCGCGCGCACACGGAATCCTTGGACGGTTCGACGCCGCCATGGCACGCCCCTCGCTGCGTTGGCAGCACTCGGAAGACAGCCGGTATGCCGTCGTGCCGCCGCCTTGCGAGGCACGCACCCTGACGACGCCAACCATCCAACTACTTCGCACCCGCGCCGCTAGAGGGACCGTTCTTACCTACGACTTCCACGACCACTTGGGCTATCTCGACGTGCACGGCGATGGCGCACGGATCCGCTTCGTTCGCAGCTCGGTCGTGGCAGTCGAGCGACGAGATCTCGAGGTGGGAGAGGAGGTCGAGTTCGACGTTGTCCAGTGCCGAGGAACTTTCTGGGCCGAGAACCTCCGCCGCATCGACCGCCCCCGCAATGTCGGCGGTCGGGGTGTTCCGCCGGGAGTTCAGCTGTTCGGGGACGCAAGACGGAGTTGTTTTTCTGCGGCATCGGGGAGACGAGACAACGTTGCCGGTCCATCTCGCCGATCCTCCGCTGCGAGCGCCGCCTGCAGCCGCTGCCGCGATACATTGACTTCACGCGGGGCGCTGTCCGCCTTGACTCAGCCAACCGCTCAGGATCGCTTCCAGCGCCTGACGCGCGAGACGCTGTGCCCGCTCATTGCCGACGGAGTCGAGGCGCCCGAGGGCTCCTATTCCGTACAAGGTGCCCCACACCACGTCGCATGCATCGCGGTTGTCTCCCAAGTCGACCCGCTGACTGCTGGCCCACACCCCCAGCCAATCCTGGAGCAGATCCAGAACCGGCTCAACGATGGCGCTTCGCTGTACGGACTCCACCGCCACCACGTTCATCGCGTCGAACAGGTGAGGGTGTTGCCCAGCGAAGCGCACGTAAGAGGTCGCTGCGCTTAGAAGACGCAGGGAGGGATCGGTCTGAGCAGATACCTCTTGCAGTTCCGCGGTGAGCATCTGATAGCCGTGTGACACCAGCTCGAGCACAAGTGCGTCCTTGTTCTCGAAGTGCTGGTAGACGATCGGTGCCGTGTAGTCCATCTCCGTTGCTACACGCCTCGTCGTCACGGCCGTCGTGCCCTCTTGTTCGAGAAGCTGGAGAGCGGTCTCGACGATGCGTCGACGCATAGCGGCCCGCTCCTTGCTGCGCCGCGAGCTGCTGGCGGTCTCCTCCACCCGTTGCCCTCCTGTGCCTTGCGTGTAGTCTAACAACGTTAGACAATCTTCCGATGTTAGGAGCCGTGATGATCTATCACATCAATCGAGTCAGCATGAAGCCGAGCGCGACGGCGGAGCAAGTCGAGGCGGCACTGCAGAGCTGGCGCAATCAGGGCCAGACCATCCGGGCGGTCAAGTCATACGTCGTGGGCCGCGACCTTGGCGGCGACTACGAGTACAGCGCAGTCTTCGCAGTGGAGGATCTGGATGGGCTCTTCGAGTACCTCACGCATCCGACCACGTACGAGACTGACCATCTCGGGCTGAGTCTCGTCGAACGCCTCGACATCTTCGACGTGAGTGACGACAACGACCCCGAGCTCAACGCGAAGATCCAGGAGCTTCACCGACGCCGTAATGCTCTCAATCCGGAGATCGCCAGCATGCTCGCTGACGTCCCGACCTACAAGGGGGCCGGCGTTGATGACTGATGCGCCCGCAGTGAACCAGCCCTGCCGCGAGCAGGGCGCTGCGATCAATGTGGCTGCTAGCTGGCCCGTCAACGCGAGAAGGGCGCGCCCAACATTTAAGGCAGACGGCGAGTGGAGGGGCGGAAATGGCTGACTACGTCATCCTCGGTGCCGGGTCAATCGGCTCCAACATCGCGCGCCTGCACACCCGGCGCGGGGAGCGCGTCCGAGTCGTCACTCGTAGCGGCTCGGGACCAGATCACCCACTCGTCGAGAAGGTCGCTGTTGATGCGTCCGACGCAACGCGCCTGACCGAATTGTCCCGGGGCGCGAGAGTGATCTATCACGCCGCGAATCCGCCCTCCTACACGATGTGGGAACGCATGCTTCCGCCTCTCCAGGATGCGGCAATCGCCGCGGCGAAAGCCAACGACGCAGTTCTCGCACTCACGGGGAGTATGTACGCCTACGGGCCTCAGCCCGATGGACACATGGACGAACACACGCCGATGAATGCCACGGGAAGAAAAGGCCGACTTCGTAGGCGTCTGTGGGAACGGGCCCAGGCGGCCGACATCCGCACAGTCGAGGTGCGTGGCTCGGACTATGTCGGCAGAGGGGCTGCCGGCATCTATTCCATGGTCATCGGACCAGCGTTGGAGAAGGGGAAGACAGCCTGGATGCCGGGTGATCTGGATACGCCGCACACGTTCACCTACAACAAGGACATGGCCGCAGCCCTGGTCGCGTTGTCCGATGACCAGCGTGCCTGGGGGCATGCCTGGCATGTGCCTTCACCGCCAGCCATCTCGCTACGAGACCTCGCGCACCGCTACGCTGCGGCCGCTGGCAAGCCACCGGTCAAGCTCGTCCGAATGCCACGCTTTGTCATGCGCACGGCGGGGTATGTTGTGCCGATTGCTCGAGAGATGGCCGAGATGGACTACCAGTGGTACTCGCCCTTCCGGATGGATGCCACGCGGACCGCGAACATGTTTGGCCTTACAGCGACGGATATCGACACCGCAATCGAGGACGAGGTCGCCGGCGCCGGTCCCAGTAGTGAGTGACCGGATGAACGCCACGGCTTTCGGCCGCAGGGTCGAAGTGACCAAGGTTCCGACGTCCGCTGCTGAGAGCGATAGCACGATCGCGGATACACTGTGACGTGAACTGGCGGGATTCGGACACGTCACCGGGGTGCAGAAGCGTTGGGCTTTCAGCGATTTCGGGCATCACCGAAGTTCGTGAAACGGTCAATCTCGAGCTCTAATCCCACCGCCAGCTGACAGCCGGATCCCCTGGGGGGTCCGGCTGTCACTCTTTCAGCGGGCTCTGTTCCCCTGCATATGCGGAGAATGAGCGTTCTTGGGTGTTGCAACAATCGAGAAGGCGACGGAACACGACGTCGCCGACGGCGACCTTGATGGCGGTGAACCCCGCCGCGCGTCCTGCGTGAGCAGGGCGGTTAGATCGCCGCACGGACCCACCGCGACTGGACGTGCTCCAATACCCGGTCGCGTCACCCGGTCGCAATCGATGATCGGAGACGATTTGGATGGAGTCGGAGACGGTGATCGAGGTGGCCCGGCGGGCGGCGGGCCTGTCGCGGCGTCGTCTGGCGGAGCTGGCCCAGACCCAGCAGTCGTCGGTCTCGGAGCCCTAGAGTCGCTGCACGCAGGTGCGCACGGCATGGCAGGGTTTCGGGCGTGTCCAAAGCCGAACCGTCCTCTGCTCCGGGTCGCGGCCGACCTCCGGTGTCTTCGCGTGCAGCTATCGAGCAGCACGCGATGGCGCTCTTCTTGGAGCGTGGGTATGCAGGTACGACAATGGCGATGATCGCTGCCGAGAGCGGCCTGAGTCGAAGTAGTGTCTTCCGGTACTGGGGATCGAAGTCCGAGATCATCTGGGCGGAGTTCGACGCCCACACCGCGCATCTGCGCGAGTTGCTCGACGCAGCTGATCCCACCCCGCCCACGATGACGGTGATCCGGTCCGCCGTGGTGGCGAACCTGTCCCGTTCCATCGACGCGTCGGCGATGTGGCTCGAGCGTTTCATGATCCTGGACAGAACTCCGGAGCTGCGGGTCGAGGAGTCGGCTCGCTGGCTCGCCTGGGCAAGCGAGGTCGCCGAATACGTCGCTCGGCGTCACGGACTCCCGGTCGACGGCGTCACAGCCCAGAGCATCGGCTCGGCAGTCCAAGCCGCCTTCCTGGCCACCCTTCGGCAGTGGGCGAAGAGTGCGGAACCGCCGCGCGATGGAGTCGCCCAGGCGGACGCCGCGCTGGCGCCGCTCTGTGCGGCACTTCAGGGATGGCTGGACCAGGTCTAGGCGAGCACCTTTATTTTGGAACTCGGTCCCATTAATCTCGAAGGAGGTCTCGGCATCGCGAGACCGCGCAAGCCGTGATCACACGGCGGCGGAACCGATATGAACGGAAGTCGACATGGGAAAGCTCGACGGCAAGGTCGCCATCGTCACTGGCGCGGCCCAAGGGATGGGCGAAGCGCACGCGCGACGATTCGTCGCTGAGGGCGCCAAGGTGGTGCTCACCGACGTCAATGAGGCGGTCGGCAGCCAGCTCGCAAACGAACTCGGGAGCGACGCGCTGTTCATCCGCCACGACGTCGCCTCGCTCGAGGACTGGGTGCGGGTCGTGAGCCGCGCGGAGGAGTCGTTCGGGCCTGTGACCATCCTCGTGAACAACGCCGGAATCTTGGGGCCTATCAAGGACGTCGTCGAGATCGAGCCTGAGGAGTACCTCCGGGTCATCGCGATCAACCAGCACTCACAGGTGTGGGGGATGAAGACCGTGATCCCGTCGATGCGTAAGGCCGGCGGCGGCTCGATCGTGAACATCAGCTCGACCGCCGGGATGGTTTCAGTCGTCGGAGCCCCGAACCTGGGATACGTGGGCAGCAAGTTCGCTTCCAGAGGCATGACCAAGCAGGTCGCAGTGCAGTTTGGCCCCGAGCAGATCAGGGTGAACTCGGTGCACCCCGGCTACATCAAGACTCCGATGATGGTCGCTGCCACGGACAGTGACGGCGGTGGCATCGCCGACGCCGTACCGCTCCGTCGGATGGCCGAACCGGAGGAGGTCGCAAGCCTCGTCCTGTTTCTCGCCTCCGATGACTCGTCCTACATCAGCGGCATGGAGCACGTCATCGACGGCGGGCTCACGGCGTCCTAAGCATCGATTGCTTGGCGCTGTCGGCGCCGCTGGTTGTGCGATCGGGGTGTTCGCTGCTCAGTCGGCGAGCACCCCGAGCCTCGCTCTCGGGCGAGGGCTCACACCGTGTGCGCGCGTGGAACTCCCCGCTGAGGACTGCTGGCCGAACGCGTAGGCAACCAGACGGGTGCCGACTGCTCCTGGTCCGGGAGCTGTCCGCAGAAGAACTTCAGGTGCAATCGCGCAGGCTGGTTCGAGCCCCGCACCGCGTTGACGGATCAGCGGGGTCGCGATACGCCACGACGACGCAGAACATCCAGCGTCGTCGTCGCCCGAACCGGACGCTGTTTGCCCTGTGCGCCGAGTGGGAACCGTGCCGGAAGTCGCGGGGGTGACGACGCTCAAGGAGAACCATCATGGGTTACGGCATCGGCGCATTCCTGCTCGCTCTCGGATTGATCCTGGCTCTAGCCGTTCAAGACGCCATCAGTGGCGTCGACCTGACCACGGCCGGGTGGATCCTCGCGGCAGTCGGCGCCATCGCACTGGTGCTCACCGCGGTCACCTTGAACAGCCGTGGACGCGGTTCGCGGATCCGGACGACGTCCACACATTCGGACGGCAGCCAGACGGTCCGCGAGACTCGCTCCGACCTCGGATGACGGCCCTGCGTGCCAGGCGAGGTCGCCGTGCTGCTGGTGCACGAGCATGACTGGCACCTGCGAGAGGTCCGGCATGAGGAGGGGAACGCCATCGAGGAGTACGCCTGCACGGGCTGCCCGGCAGTGACGTTCAGGTGACCAGACGCTGGTCCTCGGCGATGTAACGGAACGACCTGGCCGCGACATGAACCCTTTGTCGGCGGCCCTGACCACCGCCACCCCCGCGAGTCAGGGCCGCCGACGACCCCTCCGCGCCTTCACGATCTTGTCACGCGGCGTGGGGTGACCGACGATCGGCGATCGTCCGGATGCGCGTCAGTTTGGGAGTAGTCGGTCCCTCGGCGTGCCCGGTGGAGCGCGGCTGCATCGGGCACGCGGTCACCCGACGTGGGCCGTCCCAAAAAGATCTCGGCAGGCGCGTAAGGAATCACCCCGGTCGTGAGTCCTTGGTATTGCCGTGTCCGCACCTGGGCACGTGCAGTCCCTCAGAGGAGAGCACGCATGCGTTTCCCGTCGTCACTACCACTCCGTCGCCCGGTGCCGCCCAGAGGCTCCTCGAGGGCCACCCATCTGGCTCTCGCCACGGCGGTCGTCGCCACCGGGCTCAGCGTCCTCGTCGGTGGCCCCAGTGCCGTCGCCGCTCCGGCGCCGGACCCGGTCGCCTTCACGGCCGGCGTCGGGGCCTACTCAGGCACGGTGCCGGACGGTTCGTGCTTCGTCGACGTCCGGGTGACCGGCGGCGCGGGGGGACACAACATGGTCGGCAACGGCGTGAGCCAGCCCGACGCCAACGGCGCGGCGGCCCGGATCAGCACCCGGTTCGCCGTCGTGCCCGGTGAGTCGTTCGGCGGAGTCGTGGGCGGCGGTGGCGGGCAGAACCGCACGGCTGGCAGCAACGGCGGTGGCAACGGTGGCGCGCTCACCGGCTCGAACCAGATCCACCCGGGCGCCGGCGGTGGTGGCTGGACCTCGCTGCAGCTCGACGGAGTCGACGCCGTGGTGGCTGGCGGCGGCGGCGGCTCGGGCGGCGGGCACTCCTTGAACCAGGGCGGCGGCGGCGACGCAGGGCTGCCCGCCGCCCCCGGCGTCACGGCCGGCGCGGCCGGCGTCGACGGTCTCGACGACCCCGCGGCGAACGTCGTCAACGCTGGCGCGGGCGGCGACTCGGGCGGTCCCGGGGCAGGCGGCGCCAACAGTGCCGACAGTTCGCGGAGCGGCGCCCCGGGTGCGGGCCGCGTCGGAGGCGACGCCGGTCCGGACAGCACTCCCGACACGGGCGGCGGCGGTGGTGGCGGCTGGTTCGGTGGCGGCGGCGCTGCCTCGACCGTGGGCAACGGCAACGGCGGTCTCAGCCAGGGTGGCGTCACCGGCGCCGGCGGTGGCGGCGGCGCCAGCTTCATCGCCGCCGACAGCCCGGGCCTGCCCGGTTTCGCAGCCTCCGGCATCAGCTCGGAAGCCGTGGGTGAGCGGGCGACGGCGGGTGTCGGCCAGAACGGCGATGTCAGGCTCGACTTCGTCCCCTGCGACTACGACCTCGCGGTGACCAAGACTGTCGACAACACCACGCCGGCTCCGGGCGACACCGTGACCTGGACGGTCACCGTCACCAACAACGGTCCCGAGCCGATGATCCGCGGTGACCTGCTCACCATCGACGACACCCTGCCCGGGCCTGGCGCCAAGACGGTCACGTCCGTGGCCGTCAGCGGCGGCAGCAACGACCGCGGGCTGTCGCGCGGAGCGGTGACCTGCGGAGTGGCCGCCGGCGACCCCATGCCCGCCTCCCTCACGTGCTCGCGCCCGTACGCCGACGACGTGTCCAGCTCTCCCGATTCCGGGACCCGCGGCATCGACTCCGGGGAGACGGTGACCATCGTCTACACGCAGGAAATCCCGGCAGGCACCGCCGACGGCACCAGCATCGAGAACGTCGTCACGGTCACCGACCGCGGAGCGCCCGGCGACAACACCGACGACGCCACCGTGACCGTGACCGCCGGACCCCCCGTTGCGACGGATGACTCCCGCAACACCCCGTTCGACACTCCGGTGACCCTCCCCGCGACCGACAACGACGACCCGAGCGACCCCGGGACGCCTCTGGTCCCTGCTTCCACCGTGTTCACCAGCCCGGACGCGACCGACAACGGCAAGACCCTGGTGACCCCGGAGGGCACCTGGAAGGTCAACGCCGATGGGACGGTCACGTTCACCCCGGCTCCCGGCTACACCGGGACCACCCCGCCGGTCGAGTACCGGATCACCGACGCCGCCGGTGGCACCGACACGGCCGACCTGGTCGTCACCGTCCGTCCCGGCCCCTCCGCCACCCCGAACACCGACACGACGCCGCAGGACGTCGACGTCACCGTGGACCCGCTGCCCAACGACACCCCCGGCCCCCTGGCCGACGGATCGGCAGGCAGCTGGGACAAGGCCACGGTCGTGTTCCCCGCCGGCCCGAACCCGGGCACCGTGTCCAACGGGGGCAAGACGCTGACCGTCCCGGGTGAGGGCGTCTACACGATCGACCCGGTCTCCGGCGAGGTCACCTTCGACCCCGAGCCGCAGTTCACGGGTGTCGCCACCGCCGTGACCTATCGGGTCACCGACTCCAACGGCAACGACGCCACGTCGACGGTGACGATCACGGTGACGCCCATCGTCCCCGTGGCGAACGACGACGCCGCCGACACGGCGTACGACACGCCGGTCACCCTGCCGGCGGTGACCGACGACGCGGCTGGTGCTTCCTCGGCACCGCTGGTGCCGGGTGCGACGGTCTTCACCAGCCCGAACGCGACGAACGGCGGCAAGACCCTGGTCACGTCGGAGGGTACGTGGCAGGTGAACAACGACGGTTCGGTCACCTTCACCCCGGTCCCCGGATACACCGGGACGACGCCCGCTGTGGAGTACCGGATCACCGACGTGAACGGCACCACGGACACGGCCGCGTTGACGGTGACGGTGCGTCCCGGGCCGTCGGCTCGACCCGACACTGGCGCGACTCCTCACGACACCCCCATCACAGTGCCCCTGCTGCCCAACGACACCCCCGGCCAGAACGCCGACGGGACGCCGGGCGACTGGGATCGCTCGACGGTGGTCTTCACCTCTCCGAATGCCACCGACGAGGGCCGGGTCCTGCAGGTGCCGGGCGAAGGCACCTACACCATCGACCCGGTCACGGGTGCGGTCACGTTCGACCCCGAGTCCGGCTTCTCGGGCCGGGCCACGCCGGTGGAGTACCAGGTGCGCGACAGCAAGGGCCACGCTGCGCGCTCCACGCTGACGATCACCGTCACCCCCGCACCCCTTCCCCCTGCCGCGCATGACGGCTTCGACCTGGTGCTGGACAAGCGGGCGGTCAGCGGGACCCAGGTGCGGGTCGGCGGGGCCGTGCGCTACAAGCTCACGGTCAGCAACAAGGGCAAGGACGCCGCGAAGGGGCCGATCACGCTGACCGACCCGCTGCCCAAGGGACTCGAGCTGGTCTCGGCCACGGGCAAGGGCTGGACGTGCAAGACCCGCAAGGCGTCCGACACCGTCACGTGCGTGCTGAAGAAGGGCCTCGGGGCCCACAAGAAGGCAGCTCCCGTGTTCGTGGTCGCCAAGGCGACCAAGGCCGCTCTGGGTCGCGCCGTGAACGTCGCCAACGTGCGCGTCGCCGGTGAGACCGTCCGGTCGAACAACAAGGGCAAGGCCGCCGTCACCGTGGCTCCCGCCCAGCTGCCCGCCACCGGGTTCCGTCTCGCACCGCCCGGGATGTGATGCAGTGACACGTGGACGGCTCCACCGCAACATCCGAGCCGTCCTCGTCCACGGGGTCGTGCTGGGCGTCGCAATCGCGGCGTCCGCCACGACCCCGTGGGTCGTGTCGGCTCATGCCGACACGACCCGGGCGAGGGCACAGTGCACGTCGGTCGACCACGGGTTCCGGCCCACCACGATCGCGGTCGAGGGTGTGCTCCGCGCGACCAAGGTCCTCGCCCGCGGGCAGGACAGGAACGGGGTTCCCCAGCCCCCGCCGCTCACCGCACGGGGCAAGTGGCAGCTCGCCTGGGACAAGGCAGCCGGGGTCCGTCCCGGTGACGACAGGGGTGTCGTGCGCTTCACCGCGCACACCTATCCCTATGACAACCCGCCACCGGCACTGGGCAACCTCCTCCTCAAGCGCCTGCGCACCGGCGCCCGGCTGACGGTCTCCGGCGCCGGAGGAGAGCAGATGTGCTACCGGGTGACCCGGCGCCAGCAGGTCCGCGCCGACGCGTTCGTCTCGGGCTACTACGACACCGTCGGCAAGCCCCGCCTGGCCATCCTGGTCTGCTCGGGCAAGCGTCGGGGTCCGGGGGACTGGACCCACCGCACGATCTGGTACGCCGTCCCGGTGCCTGCCGCAGACAAGTGAGTGGCGTCCGCGCGCGGGGCCTCAGCCCTTCGCGATCCGCAGCATCTCCTCGCGGGGCACGACCTTGATCCGCTCCCGGCCGGCGGCCTCGCCCAGGGCGACCTCGTGGGCGTCGAGGCGTTCCCAGCCGGACCAGGTCGTGACGGCGACCCCGCGCTCGGCGAGCTGGGCCACGATCGCGTCCGGGTCGCGGTCCACCGAGGGGGCGTGCTCGAGGTCGGCGAGCAGGCTGGCGACGGTCTCGGCGGCGTCCGACTTGGTGTGCCCGATCAGGCCGACCGGCCCACGCTTGATCCAGCCGGTGACGTAGGTGCCCGGCACGGCGGCGCCGTCGAGGTCGAGGACCCGGCCGGCGTCGTTGGGTACGACGCCCGCGGTCTGGTCGAACGGCAGGTCGACGAGCTCGCTGCCCAGGTAGCCGACCGCGCGGTAGACCGCCTGCACCGGGGTGTCGACGTACTCGCCGGTGCCCCGCACGGTGGCGTCGCCCTGCAGCTCCATCCGTTCGGTGCGGATGCCCTCGACGCGGTCGGTGCCCAGCACCTCGACCGGTGCCTGGCAGAGATGGATGTGGATGCGGCGCGAGGCCCCGGTCGGCTCGGCCTCGACGTACTTGAGCAGGGTGTCCACGACGAGGCGGGTGCTCTTGTTGCCGCTGATCGCGGCCTGGCTGGCCTCGTCGATCTCGAAGCCCTCGGGGTGCACGATCACGTCGACCTCGGGGGAGTGCGAGAGCTCGCGCAGCTCCATCGGCGTGAACCGGACCTGTGCCGGGCCGCGGCGTGCGAAGACGTGGACGTCGGTGACCTGGTTGAGCGACAGGCCCTGGAAGACGTTGTCCGCGATCTCGGTGACGAGCTGCTCCTCGGCCGGCTTGGCGAGCATCCGGGCGACATCGAGCGCGACGTTGCCGGCGCCGATGACCGCGATCTCGCGGGCGTCCAGCGGCCAGGACTCGGTGGCGTCGGGGTGTCCGGCGTACCAGGAGACGAAGTCGGCGGCGCCGTGGCTGCCCGGCAGGTCGATGCCTGGGACGTCGAGCGGCCGGTCCGTCGCCGCACCGGTGGAGAAGACCACGGCGTCGTAGTGGTCCTGGAGGTCGGCGAGCTTGAGGTCGGTGCCGTACTCGACGTTGCCCAGGAACCGGATCCGGTCCCGGCTCAGCACCCGGCGCAGCGCCTTGATGATCTCCTTGATCCGGGGATGGTCCGGCGCGACGCCGTACCGCACCAGTCCGTACGGCGCAGGCAGGCGCTCGAGCACGTCGACCCTGACCTCGGGGTGCTCCTGCGTCAGGATGTCGGCGGCGTAGATGCCGGCGGGGCCGGCGCCGACCACGGCGACGCGGATGGTGCTCATGGGGACTGTCCTTCGGTGAGGGTCGATGGGGCGTGTACCACGAGCGTGCGTCATCACGGGGGGTCGCCGTAGACCCTCCGTCCCTGTGGGGACACAGGCTCAGCCTGTGACTGGAGGATGCCGTAGCGTTGTCGCTCGTCCGAGGGAGGGTGCCGTGTCCGACGGTTGGGAGTTCGCCGACACCTGGGTGCTGGCCGCCATCGGCGTCTACCAGCGACCGTGCACGATGGTCGAGGTGATCGGTGCAGCGGACTGGATCAACCACGCCGTGCTCCTCGAGGACGAGGTCGCGTCAGCGCTCGGCAAGCTGACCGGCGCTGGCCTGGTCCGGATCTACGAGGAGTGGACCTTCGAGCTGACCGACGAGGGCACGAGCCTCTGGTCGGAAGGCGCCGGGGACCTCCAGGGTCAGCTCCAGCTGATCGAGGCGCAGCTGTCGGCGTTCGAGCCGGGGAGGGCGGCCGTGAAGCTGCCCCGCGGTGTCATGGACCAGGCGCTCGCGGACTACCGACACGGCTCGTGATCGGGTGACCCGAGCCCACCCCGCAGGGTGGGATAGAAGGTGACCGCACGGGCTACCGCACTGGTGCCGGCTCGGTCGGGTGACTCCTTGACACTCCGCATCCGCGCGCCGGAAGTGCGGTTTGCCGCGCGGATGACGCCCTCGCCGACGGCGGGGGCGTCGTCTGCCGAACTGGCCGGGAATGCCGTCGTCGCCGATCGGGCACCCCTGGGTGGAACTCCAGAGGAGGACACGCATGACGGACGAAGCACAGGACAGGCCGGCGCCGATCCGGGTGGCGCTCTCGAACGACTACGAGATCGCGCTCCTCGGCTTGGCGCAGATGCTGGCGCGTCACCCAGACCAGGTCCAGGTCGTCGACCTGACGACGCTGACGACGATGCCGCGCGAGGCGGACGTGATCCTGTTCGACACCTTCGGTCGGCTCCCCGACGGTGACCAGAAGCTTCGCAAGGTCGTCGCCGAGAACACCGGCAAGGTCGTGGTCTACAGCTGGGAGGAGTATCCCGAGGAGGCGGCGCTTCAGCACGGCGCCGTCGGCTACCTGCACAAGGGACTCAACGCCGCGCAGCTCGTGGCCGCGATCGTCGCGCTCCACGACGGGAATCCGCCCCGTGACGCGGACGGCGACGACGATCCGGTCCTGACCTGGCCCGGTCAGGCACTCGGACTCTCGCAGCGGGAGTCCGAGATGCTGAGCTTCATCACGCGTGGCCTCACGAACGAGGAGATCGCCCGCCGGTCGTACCTCAGCATCAACACCGTGAAGACCTACATTCGGACCGCCTACCGCAAGATCCACGTCAGCAGCCGGTCGCAGGCGGTGGCCTGGGGATACCGGAACGGGTTCGACTCGACGGACGACACCGGCGTCTGAGACGAGGGCGTACGACGAGGGTCAGGCCGCGGACTCGCCCAGGACCTCGATGCGGGTGCGTGCCCACGAGGATGCGCGCTGACGGTCACTGGTCGCGACGGTGCTGGCTGAGCGCAGCTCCTGCTCGGCGCGGGCGCGCCAGGCGGCGCCATGGGCGCCGTGGAGGCACAGGCGGAAGTCGTCGAGCCAGCCGGCGACCCAGGCCTCGGTGTCGACGGGAGTAGTCATGTCCAACTGATCGGCCGGGACGTGCCGAGTCTTAGCGTTCGCTCACCGCGCGTTCTTCGCCCGCCGTGAGCGCACGTGCTCGACGGCCTGCTTGATGCGGCGCTGGTTCTCGGGCTTGCGGGACTCGTCGTACAGCTTCTTGGCGATGCCGATCGTGGCCGCGGCGCGGAAGAGCTTCATGTACGGGCGGTACCCACTCGGCGGTCAACGCAACGCGTCGATCAGCGGACGCGGGTCGGGGGCGTGCTCGGTGGCCTGCAGGATCACCGAGTCGGCTCCGGCCTCCGCGAGCTCGGCCACCCAGTCCGCGACTGCGGCGACATCGGTGATCTCGGTGTAGACCGCGACCTTCCGGTCCGGGCCGACCAGCTCCCGCGCCCGTCGTACGACGGCGGGGTCGACGACCGTGTCGAGCAGTACGCCGTCGGAGACCTCGCCCGCCAGTGCGATCGACTTCGGCCCGCGGGCGCCGACGAGCAGGGTCGGTGGGGTCGCCGGTGGCCAGTCGAGTGCCACCCGGTCGAGGTGGACGTAGCGGCCGGAGACGTCGACCGTCTCGCCGGCCAGCAGGGCGCGTACGGCGACGGTGTGCTCGCGCAGCAGCGTCACGGGCGAGTCGACCGCGGCACCCACCTGGGCCATCCAGTCCTGTACGCCGTGGCCGAGCACCATCGTGAGCCGGTCGGGGAAGACCCGGGCGAGTGTCGCGATCTCCATCGCGGCGAGCGCCGGGTTGCGCAGCGGCACCGGCAGCAGGCCGACGCCGACGCGCAGCCGCTCGGACCAGGCGAGTGCCAGAGCCGCCGTGGTCGGTCCGCCCTCGAGGAAGCAGTCCTCCCACAGCCAGAGCTCGGCGAGGCCGCCCGCCTCGGCGTACTCGACCACGGAGCGGAGCTCCTCGGGCGGGGACTGGGGCCGGAAGACGACACCGAGGGTGGTCACGACGCGACGATGTCGGGGTTGACGCCGTCCTCGCGCAAGGCGGCACGAGCGCGGTTCTCCGCCCGTCGGTCCACGAACTTCGTGGCTTGGGAGTCGAGCGCCTCGAGGAACGTCGCGAGCTCGGTCCGTGCTTGCTCGCCCTCCGGCCCGAGGTCGGTCCGGTCGAACACGTCCCAGTGCCGCAGCACCGGCATGATCACGTCGTCGTGGTGGAGGCGTAGGTCGTAGATGCCGGCCTTCGCGATCATCATCGAGCTGCGCCGGAAGCCCGCCATCGTGGCGCCCGGCATCTCGAAGCCGATGACCTCCTTGGCGATCGCCTGCATGGTCGCGTCGGGCGCGATCTCGAGCGCCGCCGCGACGATGTTGCGGTAGAAGACCATGTGCAGGTTCTCGTCCTTGGAGATCCGGGCGAGCATCCGGTCGGCGATCGGATCGCCGGTGACCTTGCCGGTGTTGCGGTGCGAGACGCGGGTCGCGAGCTCCTGGAAGGACACATAGGTCACCGCCTCGAGCGCAGTCTTGTCGCCGGAGTCGTAGCCGGAGGTCATGTAGTCCATCCGGGCCCGCTCGAGCTCGACCGGGTCGACGCCGCGGGTCACGACGAGGTAGTCGCGCATGGCGATGCCGTGCCGGTTCTCCTCCGCCGTCCAGCGCCCGACCCAGGTGCCCCACGCACCGTCGCGGCCGAAGCGGGTCGCGATCTCGCGGTGGTACGACGGCAGGTTGTCCTCCGTCAGCAGGTTGGTGAACATCGCGGCCTTGGCGGTCTCCGAGAGCTGGGACTGCTCGGGCGCCCAGTCCTCGCCGCCGAGGAACGCGAAGTCGCGTCCCTGGCTCCACGGGATGTAGTCGTGGGGATGCCACTCTTGGGCGATCGCCAGGTGGCGGTCGAGGTTCTCGGCGACGACGGGCTCAAGGGCTTCGAGCAGGTGCTCAGGTGTGCTCACCTCACCATCGAACCACTTCTACAATGGCGACACCATGAAGACGAAGCTCCGCCCGGGTGTCCGTGCCCTCGATCGGTTCATGAAGTCGACCCCGGGGATGTCCGTTGCCCGGATGACCAACGAGCAGCTGCTGAGGGCCCAGACCACCGTGATCCCGGAGCGCGGGCCCGCGTCGCTCTTCCTCGGCAGGCTGCAGAAGGAGGTCGACGTACGGACGACCACCTTCACGGCTCGCCACGGCGAGCTGTCGCTGCGGATCTACACGCCGCAGAGCTGGGCTCGCGCGGCCCGGCCGGTCGTGCTCAACATCCACGGCGGTGGCTTCGTGCTCGGCAGCGCCCGTCAGTGCGACTGGAGCTGCAGCCTCGTCGCCAAGGAGCTGGATGCGATCGTCGTGTCCGTCGACTACCGGCTGGCGCCGACGCACCGCTACCCCGCCGCCCTCCTCGACTGCTTCGATGCCCTCCTCTGGGTGGCCGAGCACGCTCCCGACCTCGGCGGTGACCCGGGCCGGATCGGGCTGATGGGAGACAGCGCCGGCGGCAATCTGGCCGCGGTCGTCGCGATCGCGGCCCGCGACGAGGCCGGGCCGGCGATCGGCCACCAGGCGTTGATCTACCCCGTCACGGACATGACCGAGGCGTTGATGCAAGACGCGTCGTACGTCGACAACACCGACCGCGGCATCGTGCTGTCGAACGACGACATGGAGGTCTTCCACGCGTTCTACGTCAACGAGCACGACGACCCCACCGACTACCGCCTGTCGCCGATCCTGACGCCGGACCTCTCCGGGCTGCCGCCCGCGGTGGTCGTGGTCGCCGGCCTCGACCCGCTCCACGACAGCGGCGTGCGCTATGCGCAGGCGCTGGCCGATGCCGGCAACGAGGTCACCGTCGAGGACTTCCACGTGATGCCGCACGGGTTCCTGAGCTTCCCCTACTTCAGCGTCAGCGCCCGCCCCGCGATGGATGCGATCGTCGCGTCGCAGCGGGCCGCGCTCTACTGACTCAAGACGCTGGGTCCGAGCGACCCGGTGATCGAGCAGGGAGGACCGCAGCCCACCCGTCTGCCTGGGGTTGCCGGGGTTTCGAGGCTCGGCGCTGGCGCGCCTCGCACCTCAACCACCGGGTTGCTCGGCGTCCCCGCCCTCGCACCTCAACCACCGGGTTGCTCGGCGTCCCCGCCCTCGCACCTCAACCACCGTGTCGCCCGCCGCATCGGCCGCCCGCGGACGGTGTACGTCGTGCGGAGTCGGCGGGTCTGAGTGGAGGTGGACATGGCGGAGCCCTTCCCGAGAGGTGTGCTCAGTGGTGTGCCCGCCCGGCGTCCCGAAGGAGACCGTGCTCACCCCTGTGCCTTCCGCTGACCAGAAGTGGTGACCGATGGGTAACCTGCGTCACAAGTGCGCGTGACGGCATGGAAAGATCGCACCCGTGAGCACGAGTGCGGAGACCAGTGACGTCATCGTGGTGGGCGCCGGCCTGGCGGGTCTGGCGGCCGCGGCCGAGGTGGCCGACGCCGGCAAGAGCGTCCTGCTGCTGGACCAGGAGCCCGAGCAGTCCCTTGGTGGACAGGCGTTCTGGAGCCTCGGTGGGCTGTTCTTCGTCGACAGCCCCGAGCAGCGGCGAATGGGCATCAAGGACTCCCGTGAGCTCGCGATGCAGGACTGGCTCGGCAGTGCCCAGTTCGACCGCGAGGAGGACCGCTGGCCGCGCCGCTGGGCCGAGGCGTACGTCGACTTCGCGGCCGGCGAGAAGCGCGCCTGGCTACGCGAGATGGGGCACCGGACCTTCCCGATCGTCGGCTGGGCCGAGCGCGGCGACGGTCGCGCGGACGGCCACGGCAACTCGGTCCCGCGCTTCCACATCACCTGGGGGACCGGTCCTGGCGTAGTCGAGCCCTTCGAGCGTCGGGTGCGCGAGCACGCGGCGACCGGCCGGCTCCGGTTCGGATTCCGGCACCAGGTCGACGAGCTGGTGGTCGAGGACGGCGCCGTCGTCGGCGTACGCGGTACCCTGCTCGAGCCCAGCGCGATCGAGCGCGGCCGGGCCAGCAGTCGCATCGCCGCGGGCGAGTTCGAGCTCCGGTCGCAGGCGGTGATCGTCACCAGCGGCGGCATCGGCGGCAACCACGACCTGGTCCGCAAGACCTGGCCGAAGCGGCTCGGCACGCCCCCGAAGACGATGGTCGCCGGCGTCCCCGCCCACGTGGACGGGCGGATGCTCGGCATCACCGAGTCGGCCGGCGCCCGGGTCATCAACCCGGACCGGATGTGGCACTACGTCGAGGGCATCCGCAACTGGGACCCGATCTGGGACAACCACGGCATCCGGATCCTGCCGGGGCCGTCGTCGCTGTGGCTCGACGCGACCGGCAAGCGCCTGCCCGCGCCGTACTTCCCGGGCTTCGACACCCTCGGCACGCTGACCCACCTGCGCACGACCGGCTACGACTACTCGTGGTTCGTGCTGACGCAGAAGATCATCGAGAAGGAGTTCGCGCTCTCGGGCTCGGAGCAGAACCCCGACCTCACCGGCAAGGACCTCAAGCTCCTGCTGTCGCGGATCAAGAAGGGCGCGCCGAGGCCGATCGAGGCGTTCAAGCAGCACGGCGAGGACTTCGTCGTGGCCGACAACCTCGCCGATCTGGTGCGGGGCATGAACGAGGTCGGCGACAAGGCACTGATCGTAGAGGCCGAGCTGCGTGAGCTGATCGAGGGCCGCGACCGCGAGATCGACAACACCTTCACCAAGGACGCGCAGGTCACCGCGATCCGCGGCGCCCGCACCTACCGCGGCGACAAGCTGATCCGGGTCGCCACGCCGCACAAGCTGCTCGACCCCAAGGCCGGCCCGCTGATCGCCGTACGCCTCAACATCTTGACCCGCAAGACCCTCGGCGGCCTGGAGACCGACCTCGACGGGCGCTGCCTGACCTCGGACGGCACACCGCTGCCGGGGCTGTACGCCGCGGGTGAGGTCAACGGCTTCGGCGGCGGCGGGATGATGGGCTACAACGCGCTCGAGGGCACGTTCCTCGGCGGCTGCCTCTTCTCGGGTCGTACGGCGGGCCGGGCGGCCGCCCGCGCGGTCTAGGCAGTGACCTCGCTGCGCCGTCGGCTGCGCGCTCCGATCGCGCCCACGGTGGGCGCCGTACTCCTCTTCTGGGCGTCACTGACGCCTTCCCTGCTGCCGCTCGGCCCGGTCTTCCAAGGTGTCGTGTCGGCGGTCTGCGCCCTGCTCGGGTACGCCGTCGGCGCGCTGCTCGGCTGGATGCTGCGCAGCAGCGGCGTGGTCCTCGCCGGGCCCCGTCGCCGTCAGACCTGGCGGGTGGTCGGGGTCGTCGGCGGAGTCGGCACGCTGGTGGCGCTGTGGCTCGGCCACCGCTGGGACGACCAGGTCCGCGACCTGGTGGGCGTCGACCGCGACTCGATCGGAGCGGACCTGCTCCAGCTCGTGGTCACCGCGCTGGTGTTCGTGCTCCTGCTGGCGCTCAGCCGGGGTCTCAAGTCGGCCGGCCGGTGGGTCGGTCGCCAGGTCGGGCGCGTGCTGCCGGACCGGGTCGCGCTGGTGGTGGGCGCGATCGTCGTCGCCTGGATCGCGTGGGGGCTCGTGACCGGCGTGATCGGCGGCCGCGTCGTGGGTGCCCTGGACGCGACCTTCCAGGCCATCGACGACGAGTTCCGCACGGACACCCCCGCGCCGACCAGCCCCTACGTCTCGGCCGGACCGCGGTCCGGTGAGAGCTGGGACGACCTCGGGCGGCAGGGGCGGGTCTTCATCGCCAGCGCGCCGACCGCCGACGACATAGCCGACTTCACCGGTGGTGAGGCGCAACAGCCCGTCCGCGCGTACGTCGGCGCCTCCGGAGACGTGGACCTCGCCGAGGAGGCGCAGCGCGCGGTCGACGAGCTCGAGCGCACCGGAGGTTTCGACCGGGCGGTGCTCAACGTCGTGACCGGCACCGGTCGTGGCTGGGTCAACGAGAACCAGGCACGTGCCCTCGAGTACATGTGGGCAGGCGACACCGCCACCGTCTCGATGCAGTACTCCTACCTGCCGAGCTGGATGTCCTTCCTCGCCGATGGCGAGCGGGCACAGGAGGCCGGGCGGCTGCTGTTCGACGCCGTCTACGCCCACTGGGTCGAGCTCCCGGCGGACCAGCGACCGCTGGTCGTCGTGAGCGGCGAGAGCCTCGGCTCGTTCGGCGGAGAGGCCGCGTTCAGTGGCGCCCAGGACCTGGCGACGCGGACGGACGGCGCGCTCTTCGTGGGGCCGACCGCCAACAACCGGCTGTGGAGCCGGTTCACGTCCGAGCGCGAGGCGGGCACCCCCGAGGTGCTGCCGGTGTACGGCGACGGGCAGACCGTCCGCTTCGCCGATCGGCCGTCCGACTGGGACGCACCGGGGGAGTGGACGGGGACGCGCATCGGCTACCTGCAGCACGCCAACGACCCGATCACCTGGTGGGACTTCTCGCTGGCGCTGCAGAAGCCGGACTGGCTGTCGGAGCCGCGTGGGCGTGACGTGTCGCCGCGCGTCCACTGGATCCCGGTGGTGACGATGCTCCAGCTGGCCGCCGACCAGATGGTGGCCAACGACGTACCGGCCGGGCAGGGACACCAGTTCGGGCAGGAGCCGGTGCGAGCCTGGGCGGAGATCCTGCCGCCGGACGGGTGGACCGACGCCGACTCCGAGCGCCTCGCCGTACGGATCGGAGAGCTGGAGCCCGACGTCATCGGGTGATCGGGCCTGGGTGCGTACTGTCGACCCGTGTCGGCCATCCTCCAGCGCTTCATCCGCGTGGCGGGGATGTTCGCGGCGTACGCCGTCGTCGCGGCGGTCGTCGCCGCCCCGATCGCTGCCGAGCGTGCGGTCGAGGCCGTTCGTTTCGACGATCGGCTCGGCACCCTGCCGGTCACGGTGCGCCTGTCGCACAACGGCGTCTCGACGCTCGACACCGGTGTCCTCGGCCGCCTCTACTGGGCCCAGACCGGCACCGGCGGCTTCGGTGCCTCGCTGCGTGCCACGGGCCCTCCCATGGCAGCGGGCACGCTCGCGTCGTACGCCAGTCCGTCCTTCGTCCGGGCCAACGCTCAGTTCGTGAACGACCCGGAGCAGCTGGCCCGCATCTACGGCGCCGAGCTCGGGTCGCAGCTCAGGGAGAGGTTCCTGTGGTTCGAGCTCGGGGCGGCGGTGGCTGGTGGGCTTGCCCTCGTGGTGGTCTTCCGGGGCAGGGCGCCGTTTCCCGCGAGGATGCCGCGCCGCCGCAAGATCGTCCTCGGTGTGGTCACCGGCGCCGTGTGCCTCGGCGTCTCGGTCGTGATCGCTGTCGTCAGCTTCGACGGGTGGGAGGGTAGCGACCCGATCGTGGACGCCTACGCGATGCCCGGTGTCGACGAGCTCAGCTTCAGCGACCCCCAGACCCTGGAGATCGCACGTCAGGTCCAGCCGTTCATCGAGAAGAACACCAAGCGGATCCGCGAGCGCGCCGCGCGGTACGAGGCCGCCGCTGCGGCCTCACTCGAGACCCAGATCCCTGCGCACGCAGCAGACCTGCGCCCACGGGCCGGCGAGACGGTGGTCATCGCCGAGGCGGACCCGCAAGGCAGCGAGGTCGGCACCGCGGCCCGCGCACACCTCTACCCGCTGCTCCAGGAGTACCTCGGCGAGGAGTCGTTCACCATGCGCACCATCTCGGGCGACGTCACCTCGAACGGCACCGTCGCCGAGGACGGCTTCGTCAGGAGCGAGGCGGAGGCGGGTCCCGGCATCGCGGTGGTGGCGGTCAAGGGCGACCACGACACCGACACCACCGTCGAGCAGATGCTCGACCACGGCATGCTCAACCCCGACCTCGAGACCACCGGAGTGGGCGACCTGCGTGCGGTCGCCGGCAACGACCCGGGATTCAAGGCGCTCTTCGGCGGCCTCGTCATCAACGAGACCGGGGTCAGTGCAACCGATGTCGGGCAGGAGCTGCGCGAGGAGGTCGACCCAGGCGAGCCACTCGTCGTGGTCCTCCACCAGCCCTCTACTGCCGCCGGCTATCTCGGGGTCGACAGTCTCGGCGACCTCGACGCCAGCTACGGCCACGAAACGGTGCCGTGGGACGACGGCATCCCCGACCTCCCGCCCGGCACCGTCAACATCGGGCACTACCACGACGAGTCACCGCCTCGGGTCATCTGGAACACCGACGGGGACGAGGTCACGTGGACGGTCGTCAACCAGCTCGGCACCTCCGGAGGCGTCGAGGAGAGCCCGACGTTCAACCGCTTCTCGACGCCGTTCTCAGTGCCCCTGAAGACGGTGAGCGTGCAGCTCCAGTACGTCGACGTCGACTCGGGCCTCCAGACCGGCTACGCCGACATCGGCATCGCCACCGATGGTGCGGTCACGGTCGCCGACCGGGTGGACGTGGGGCTGCCCCTCGGGGAACGCTCGGCTCAGTGAGCGCCGGCGAGGTTGAGCCCGACCACGCCAGCGACGATCATCGCCAGCGACAGGGCCTTGACCCAGTTGAACGACTCGCCGAGGAAGACCAGGCCGACGACGGCGACCAGCGCCGTGCCGGCACCTGCCCAGATCGCGTAGGCCACCGACACCGGCATGCTCTTGACCACGACGGTGAGGAGCCAGATCGCGACGCCGTACCCGACGAGCACGACCGCGGTCCAGATCGGGTTGGTGAACCCCTCGGCCTTCGGCAGCAAGGCGCTCGCCGCGACCTCCACCCCGATCGCCAGGGCCAGCAGCACCGCGGTCAACATGTCCATCTCCTCGTCGTGTAGCAGTCGCTACGTTTGGCTCCAAATGTAGCACTCGCTACGCTGAACTGGTGGATCGCCGTGAGGAGCTGCTGGATGAGGTCACCGACCACGTCCTCGAGCACGGCCTGATCGGGCTGACTCTCCGACCCGTGGCCGCCGCCATCGGCACCAGCGACCGGATGCTGATCTACCACTTCGGCAGTCGTGACGGCCTGGTGTCGGCCGTCGTCGCGCACGCAGGTGCGCGCAGTGTCCTCGCCGTCGACGCGCTGCCGGCGGCACGTTCAGTGCGTGCAGGGGTCAACGCCTTGTGGGTGGCGTACCAGACCGAGCCACTCAACAGCTGTCTCGACGTCTACTGCCAGGCCGCCGCCACCGGGCTGATCGGCGAGGAGCCCTACCTCTCCGACGCACGCGCCAGCAACGAGAAGTGGGCGGTCAGCCTGCGCGACTACCTGGTGCGGTGCGGCGCCCCGCCGCGCAGGGTCCACCGGATCGTCACGCTCGTCGACTCTGCCCTCTACGGCTTCCACCTCGACCTGGCGACGGACCGGCCGGACGAGCTCGCCCGAGGGGTCGACGACCTGGCCGTAGCGGCTCAGCGCCTCGCGGACTGAACGCGGCGCAGCCCGGTTTGCTGGCACGAGGGTTTCGAGGCTCAGGCGCCAGGGCGCCTTCGCACCTCAACCACCGACCCCTCCGTTTGGTCGGGAGAAGCGGCCGGTTCAGGTTTTAACCGGCCTGAAACGTCTGTGCCAGGGCCTGAAACGCGGGCTCAGTAGCGTCCCGGCCACCCGAGACGTTCAACTGGAGGACTCCCACATGGCTGCAACACTGCGCGCCCGCCGCCTGGTTCGGCGCCGCCCCACGATCGCGACGACCGCCGTGTCGCTCGCTGCGGTCCTCGCCCTCACCCTGGCCGGCTGCGGCTCGGACAGCGAGGGTGGGTCGTCGTCGGCCGAAGACTCTGTCGACGCGTCGTACGGCGAGATCAGCATGCAGTACTCCTGGATCAAGAACGAGGAGTTCGCCGGCGAGTACTACGCCGACGAGAACGGCTACTACGACGAAGCAGGCTTCGACGCGGTCAACGGGATCTCGGGCCCCGACACCGGTGTGGCCAAGCTGCTCAGCGGCTCCGTGCAGGTGGCGCTCAGCGACGCGGCCTCGATCGGCGCCGCGATCGCCGAGCAGGACGCTCCGCTGAAGATCATCGGCGCGACCTTCCAGAAGAACCCCTTCACGATCCTGTCGCTCAAGGACGGTGCGGACATCACGACGCCGCAGGACCTGGTCGGCAAGAAGATCGGCGTCCAGGACTCCAACGCCAGTGTCTTCGCGGCGATCCTCAACGCCAACGGCATCGACCCGAAGGACGTCGAGGTCGTCCCGGTCGACTTCGACCCGACGCCGCTGATGAAGGGCGAGGTCGACGGCTTCATGGCCTACCTGACGAACGAGGCGATCACCGTCGAGACGTCCGGCTACGAGGTCACGAACCTGCCGTACGCCGAGAACGGCGTGCCGTACGTCGCCGAGACCTACTCGGTCACCGACGACTACCTCGCGGACAACAAGGACCTGCTGAAGGCGTTCCTGACGGCGGAGATCAAGGGTTGGACCGACGTGTTCAAGGAGCCGACCGACGACACCGTCAGCCTGATCACGAAGTACTACGACAAGGCGGCGTCCGAGAACGACGAGGGCCTCGAGGCCGTCTTCGGCGCGCTCGACCCGAAGAAGACCGGCCTGGGCCTGGAGGCCGAGAAGAAGCTCATCTCGACCCCGGACACCGAGGCCAACGGGCTCTTCACGATCACGCCGGAGCTCCAGGAGCAGACGGTCGCGTCGCTCGCTGCCGCCGGCTGGGACGTCTCGGTCGAGGACCTGTTCGACACCTCGATCATCGACGAGATCTACGCCGACAACCCGGAGCTCAAGGACTACCTCTCCTAACCGATGACCACTGAGAACATCACCCTGGATGCCGGTGCCCGTCGCGGCACCGGCATCCAGGTCACCGGGCTGGGCAAGACCTTCCGATCAGCTGGCAAGGTCCGCGGCGGCCGCAGCGTCACCGCCCTGCAGGACGCTCATCTGCACACCGACCAGGGGTCGTTCCTGGCGCTGCTCGGACCGTCGGGCTGCGGCAAGTCCACCATCCTGCGGATCCTCGCGGGACTGGAGGAGCCGTCCTCGGGGCAGGCGCTCGTCGACGGCAAGACCCCGTCGGAGCTGCGCAGGGGCAGCGAGCTCGGCATCGCCTTCCAGGATCACGCGCTGCTGCCGTGGCGCAGCGTGCTCAAGAACATCCAGCTCCCGTTCGAGGTCGCCGGCCGCAAGGCCGACAAGACCTACGTCCAGGAGCTGGTCGAGCTCGTCGGCCTGACCGGGTTCGAGGACGCCAAGCCGGCGCAGCTGTCCGGTGGCATGCGGCAGCGGGTCTCGATCGCGCGAGCGTTGGCGCTCAAGCCGTCGGTGCTGCTGCTCGACGAGCCGTTCGGCGCCCTCGACGACATGACCCGGCAGAACCTCAATCTCGAGCTGCTCCGGATCTGGACCGAGAAGCCGGCGACCACGTTGCTGGTCACCCACGGGATCAACGAGGCGATCTTCCTGTCCGACCAGGTCGCGGTGATGAGCCCGCGACCGGGGCGGATCAAGGAGATCATCGACATCGACCTGCCACGGCCTCGGACTCCTGACATGATGCGCAGCCCGGAGTTCCACGCCCTTGCGGACCGGGCGTCGGAGCTGCTGTTCGGGGCCGACGGTCGGGCGGCGGCCGAGTCATGAGTGCCGAGTCATGAGCGCCGAGTCATGAGTGCCGAGCCGTGACGAGTCGCCGTACCGTCCCGGGCTGGCTGGCCGGCATCATCGGGGCGCTCGTCCTGCTAGCGGCGTGGTGGGTCTTCTCGTTGGCGTTCGTGCCCGACGACGGCACCAGCTACACGCCGGTGCCGTCACCGTTCGCGGTCATCGGGCAGCTGTTCGAGGACGGACTGTCGGCGTACTGGCCGTCGTTCAAGGTCACCATCACCGAGGCGGCGTACGGCTTCGCGTGGGGCAACGGGCTCGCGTTGCTGCTCGCCGCGTTCGTGCTGGTGGCCCCGAAGCTGGAGCCGGTGATCATCCAGGTGGCGGTGGTCAGCTACTGCCTGCCGCTGGTCGCGGTCGGCGGCATCGCGATCGTCATCCTCGGCGGCGCGACCCAACCGGGCGACCCGTCGAAGACCGCGATCTTCCTCGCGGCGCTCGCGGTCTTCTTCACGACCGTCGTCGGTGCGCTTCTCGGGTTCAAGGCTGCCGACAAGGCGAGCCTCGACGTGGTGCGCGTCTTCGGCGGCGGCCGGATCACGCAGCTCCGCAAGGTACGCCTGGTGGCCGCGCTGCCGTCGATCCTCAACGCCCTGCAGATCGCCGTGCCGACCGCGTTCCTCGGCGCCGTGCTCGGTGAGTACATGGGCGCCACCGACCGCAGCGTCGGCATCCTTTTGATCCGACTGCAGGGCAACCTCGACTCCGAGCGGGTGTGGGTCGTGTTCCTGCTGAGCGCGCTGGTCGCGCTGCTGGGGTACGCCGCGCTCGGTCTGGTCTCCCGCCTGGTCACACCGTGGGTCTCCGGAAGGGCGCAGCCATGAGCCACGTCATGACAGCGACTCCGGCCGGCTTCCGCCGAGAGCGCACGAAGGACTTCGGGAAGTCGATCGGCCGCTCGGCACTCAACGCCGTCGTCACCCTCGGCATCGTGCTGGGGCTCTGGCAGGCCGTCGTCAGCTTCACCAGCGTGTCGCCGTACGTCGCCAAGGGGCCGGTCGACGTCTGGAACTACCTCTTCGTCACCGAGCCCGGCGCCAGGACCACCGCCGCGGAGCACCGCGAGCAGATGTGGGATCTCACCCAGCAGACGCTCCAGGACGCGGCGATCGGGTTCGTCGTCGGGATGACGCTGGCGATCCTCCTGGCAGTGCTGTTCACGCTGTCCAAGACTGTCGAGGCCGGCGTGATGCCGCTGGCGCTGCTGCTGCGCAGCGTCCCGCTCGTCTCGATCGCGCCGGTGATCATCCTGCTGACCGGCCGCGGCACCCAGGCCTCGGTCGCGGTGATCGGGAGCATCGTCGTCCTCTTCCCGGCGCTGGCGTCGGTGCTCTTCGGCCTCAGCCGGGCGAGCAAGGAGAGCCTCGACCTGGTCCGCGTGTACGGCGGCGGCAGCTACGCCGCTCTGCGCAAGGTCTCGATCCCGGGTGCGCTGCCGTCGATGTTCGCCGCGGCGCGCGTCTCCGTGCCGGGCGCCGTCACCGGCGCGCTGCTCGCCGAGTGGCTGTCGACCGGCAAGGGCATCGGTGGGATGATCCAGAAGTTCAACGCCTCCGCGCAGTTCGACGCCCTCTGGGCATCGGTCGCGATCATCACCGTCATCACGCTGGTGCTCTACAACCTCGTGCAGCTGGCCGAGAACGCCGTGCTGGCCCGGATGGGGATGAGTCAGACCTAGCGGGACGTCGTACGAATCGTGGCCTCCGACCCACGATTCGTATGACGTCCCGCGCACCTCACGAGCTCGTCAGGACCACCAGCCGCTCGGTCGCGCGGGTCATGGCGACGTACCGGTCGACGGCGCCCTCGATGCCGGTGCCGAATGAGTCCGGGTCGAGCAGCACGACGAGGTCGAACTCCAGGCCCTTCGACAGCTCCGGGGTCAACGAGCGCACCCGCGGCGTCGGCTCGTACGCCGCGTCGACGCTGATCACGCACGCGATCCCCTCGTCGTGCTCGGCGAGCCAGGCGTCGAGGATCGAGTCGAGCTCCGCTGTCGACCCGCGTACGACGGGGATGCCGCTGCTGCGGATCGACGTGGGGACGTTGGCGTCGGGGAGTGCGGCACGGATGACCGGCTCGGCCTCGGCCATGACCTCCGCAGGCGTCCGGTAGTTGATGCTGAGCGAGGCGAGGTGCACCTGGTCGAGGCCCGCGCGCCTGAGTCGCTCCTGCCAGGACTCCGTGAACCCGTGTCTCGCCTGGGCGCGGTCGCCGACGATCGTGAAGCTGCGCGACGGGCAGCGCAGCAGCAGCATCTGCCACTCAGCGTCGGTCAGCTCCTGCGCCTCGTCCACCACGATGTGCGCGAACGGACCGGCGAGCAGGTCCGGGTCGGTGGAGGGGAGGGCGTCCTGGTCCACGAGCGCTTCGCGGAGGCCGCCCTGGCTGAGCTGGGCCCACATGCCGTCCTCGTCCTCGAGCTGGAGGATGCTGTCGACGACCTGGTCCATCTGCGCGCGCTCGGCGGCGACCGCGGCGTCGCGCTGCCGCCTGGTCCGCGCGATCTCCGGGTCGCCCAGCCGTTGCCGCGCGGCGTCGAGCAGCGGCAGGTCGGAGACGGTCCAGGCCTGTGGGTCGTCGCGCTGCAGGGCTCGCACCTCGTCGGGGGTGAGCCATGGGGCGCACCTGCGCAGGTATGCCGGCACGTCCCACAGGTCGCCCACCAGGTCGGTCGGCTCGATCATCGGCCAGGCCTCGGTGAGGGTCTGGCGCAGGCCGGCGTTGCGGCCGAGCGACTGCCGGAGCAAGTCGGGGGAGACGTCCTCGCCGTCGTACTTCTCGACCAGGATCGTGAGCAGCTCCTCCCAGATCTGGTCGCGCGCCTCGTTGTGCGGGATGCCGGCCACCGACGCGAACGCGTCCACCCAGTCGCTGGTGCTCAGCCACAGGTCGACCCACGGGGTCTCGACCTCCATGCCCTGCGTCGGAGCCTCCTCGTACAGGCGTACGGCGGGCTCGATCGCCTTCACGATGTCTGCCGTCGCCTTCAGCCGGGCGACCTCCGGATCGGCCTCGAGCGGCGCCTTGGCTCCCTGGGGGACGAGCTCCCGGAGCGTGCAGGTCTGCACGCCCTCCTCACCGAGGCTGGGCAGCACGTCGCCGACGTACGCCAGGTAGGGCTGGTGTGGACCGACGAACAGCACGCCTCCACGGCGGTGGCCGAGCCGAGGGTCGGCGTACAGGAGGTACGCCGTGCGGTGCAGCGCGACCACGGTCTTGCCCGTGCCGGGGCCGCCGTCGACGACGAGGGTGCCGCGGGAGCTCGCCCGGATGATCGCGTCCTGGTCGGCCTGGATCGTGCCGAGGACGTCGCGCATCCGCGCCGACCTGGTGTTGCCGAGGCTGGCGATGAACGCGGACTGGTCGTCGAGCGCCGCCGCGTGGCCTTCGAGCCCGTCGGAGGTGAAGACCTCGTCCCAGTAGTCGCTGACCTGGCCGAGGGTCCAGCGGTAGCGGCGACGGCTGGCGAGCCCTATCGGGTTGGCGTGGGTCGCCCCGAAGAAGGGCTCGGCGGCAGGCGCGCGCCAGTCGAGCAGCAGCGGAGTCCCGGTGCTGTCGCTCAGGCCCAGGCGCCCGACGTACACAGGGTCGCCGCCGTCCGCAGGGACCATGTGTCCGAGACAGAGGTCCAGCCCGAAACGGCTCAGGGCTCGCCGACGAGCGGTCAGTCGGTGCACCTCCAGGTCGCGGTCCAGCGCCGCCTGGCCGTGCCCGCCGGGGGCCCTGCGGGTTTCGTCGAGGCGGCCGGAGAGGTCGGCGAGCGCCTGCTCGAGGCTCGCGGCGATGGCGGCGAAGTGCTGCTCGTCCTTGCTGATCAGGGCCGGGTCGGCCTTGGCGGAGAGGTTGTCGGGGAGGGCGAACGCGGCGGTCACGGGGTCGATGGTGAAGCATCACAGGGGTCTTGCGGCAAGCCCGGGTGTCCGCTATAAGTTGAGAGTGGAGAAGTCGACGGGCTTCTCCACTTCCACGTCCGCCGGTGTGGCGCAGGCTCTGCCGTCGCGCGCAGCCTGCCTAGACGTTGGTCGGGATGTGCATCACGGTCCCGCCGTCCATGACGAACTCGGACCCTGTGGTGAACGTCGACTCGTCGCTCGCGAGGAACACCACGAACGCCGCCACCTCCTCGGGCCGGCCGGGGCGCCCCAGCGGGATCGGGATCAGGTCCGCGGGCATCTGGTCGGTGGCCGGCGTGCTGATCCGGCCGGGGTGCAGGGACGGCTGGACCGGCGCGTCCGGCTGGTCTCGGCCGCGGGCGAGGACGGCCAGGTGCCGTCGGAGTACGTCCTGCGCTATCGGTCTGGCCTGTTCACGTTCCGGACGCGCCTCGGTCGTCGAGGCCGAGGCCGGTGCGCGCCTGGCGACCGACTGCTGGCGCGGCGACACGTTGGTTGCCAAGCAACGCGGCGAGCTCGCGCGCGCCGGAGACGGCAGCGTGCTCCGCTGGACCGTTGTGCAGTGGATCGGACCTCGCACTCGCCGATTCGCCGAAGCCTCGTGCGAGAAGCAGCTCAAGCTGTGGCTGGACGCCGTCGAACGAGAGTCTCTGCTGGTGTGAGCTCACCATAAGTCGTCGAGTGACGCGGATTGGCCCCGAACCGGCCCCGACGAGGGCCATTTCGCGTCACTCGACGCGACAGGGTCCGTCAGTAGTCGACCCGGTCCGCCTTGCTGAGCCAGGCGTCGAACGGCGCGAAGGAGTCGGCGTGCTCCCCGGCGTGTACGACGGTCGGCCAAGTCGAGCGGTCCCGCGCGAAGAGCTCGTAGAACTCCCGGTCGTCGAAGCCGCCGCGGGCGGCGTCGTCGCGGTCGGCGGCGTAGACGACCCGGTCGAGGCGCGCCCACAGGCAGGCGGCGACGCACAGTGGGCAGGGCTCGCAGGACGTGTAGAGGACGCAACCCGCCAGCGAGAAGTCGCCGAGGTCGGCGCAGGCCGCCCGGATCGCCAGCACCTCCGCGTGGGCGGTCGGGTCGTTGTCGCGGGTCACCCTGTTCTGCCCGGTCGAGAGCAGCACCCCGTCGCGCACGATCACCGCGCCGAACGGCCCGCCGCCGTCGGCGACGTTGGCGACCGCGAGGTCGAGGGCGTGTGCCAACCAACGGTCGTCGGTCATGAGTCCTCCGTGATGGTGGTGGCGAGCCGCCAGAGCCGGTCCCGGCTCATCGGCAGCTCATAGGGACGTACGCCGAGGGCGTCGCGCACGGCGTTGGCGATCGCCGGTGCGACCGGGTTGTACGGCGCCTCGCTCATCGACTTCGCACCGCGCGGGCCGAGCTCGTCGTACGTGTCGGCGAAGAGCACCTCGGTCGGTGGCACGTCGGCGATCTGCGGCACCCGGTAGTGCCGGAAGGCGCGGGTGAGCACCTCGCCGTCGCGGAGCATCAGCTCCTCCTGCAGCGCGCTACCGAGTCCCTGGGCGACGCCGCCCTCGACCTGGCCGCGCAGCTGCTCGGGGTTGATGACCCGGCCGGCGTCGACGGCATGCACCGAGCGCAGCACCCGCAGCTCGCCAGTCAGCCGGTCGACGGCGACCCGGATGCCGTGGACGTTGAAAGCGACCGATCTCGGCGTACCCGAGTGTCGCCCGGATCGGCTCAACGGCGGGGTTTCGCCGGCGTCGAGCGCCGCGCGCAGCTCGCGGGCGGCGTCCGCGACGGCCGTACCGGCGACCACCGAACCCGTCGATCCGAAGGCGCCGGTGTCGTACGCCGCGGCGTCGGTGTCGGAGGAGTACAGCCGGATCCGGGCCGGGTCGATGCCGAGCTCCTCGGCGACGAGCTGCACGTGCACGGTGGCGGAGCCGTTGCCGAACTCCGCGCTGCCGACTCCGATCGTGACGGTGCCGTCGGTGTCGATGCCGACCGTCGCCTCGCTGTGGTGGCCACGGGGCGGGATGGTGGCGATCATCGATGCGGCCAGGCCTTCGCCGACCGCCCACCGGTCGCCGGTCGGAGCAGGGGTGTCGTCTCCGGATGCGAGCGCCGACTCGACCAGGTCGAGGCACTGGTCGAGGCCGTAGCTGCCGAAGACCAGGTCGGTGTCGGGCTCACCGTTGACGACGAACTCGTCTCCGGGGCGTACGGCGTTGCGCCGACGCAGCTCGGCGGGGGGGAGGCCGAGCTCGCGCGCGAGGTCGTCGAGCGCGGACTCGATGCCGAAGATCACCTGGCCGAGCCCGTAGCCGCGGAACGCGCCCGACGGCAGATTGTTGGTGTAGACCGCCTCGGCGTCGACCCGCTTGTTGGCGCAGCGGTAGAGCGCGACAGACTCGTGGCAGCCGTGGAACAGCACGCCGACCGAGTGGTTGCCGTAGGCGCCCGCGTCGCTGAGCACGTCGAGCGCCAAGGCGGTGAGTAGGCCGTCGGCGTCCGCGCCGAGCGTCACCGAGATCCGCATCGGGTGCCGGCACGGAGCCAGCGTGAACTGCTGCTCGCGGGTCAGCTCGATCTGCACGGGCGCGTGGGTCTTCAGCACCGCAAGCGCCACCAGATCCTCGACCAGCATCTCCTGCTTGCCGCCGAAGCCGCCGCCGACGCGGGCGGCGACCACCCGCACCCGGTCCGGCTCCAGCCCGAGCACGTGGGCGAGCTCCGCGCGCACCAGGAACGGCACCTGGGTGCTCGACCTGACCACCAGCCGACCGTCATCGTCGAGCCAGCCCCGCGCACCATGGGTCTCCATCGCGGCGTGAGTGACGCGGGCGGTCTGCCAGGTGCCGCTCACGGTCACTGCTGCGGCGGCGAGCCCGGTGACCACGTCGCCGATCTCGCCATGGATCTGCGCGACGACGTTGCGCTGCGGCTCGTCGACCCTGCTGACCTCGGGGACCTTGTCGCCGTGCAGGAGCGGGGCGCCGGCAGCGCGGGCGGTCTCGGGGTCGAAGACGGCCGGCAGCACGTCGTACTCGATCTCGACCAGAGCCGCCGCGCGCTGTGCGGCGCCGACGGACTCGGCCACGACCGCGGCGACCCGTTGGCCGCGGAAGCGGACGACGTCATCGAGCATCCGGGTGTCGTCGGGGTCGTCGAGCCGGCTCTCGTGGCGGGCGGTGGAGTAGAGCACGTCGGGGACGTCGAGGTGCGTGAGGACGAGGCGTACGCCGGGGGCGGTGCTCGCGCGCGTGGTGTCGATGCGGACGATCCGGGCGTGCGCGTGCGGGCTCTGCACCAGCGCCATGTGCAGCACGCCGGTCGTCGGCAGGTCGAGGGTGTAGGCCTCGGTGCCGGTGACGACTCGTTGCGCCGCCGGCGCGCCGAGGGAGGCGCCGAAGGCTGCACCGTCGCCGGGTCCGACGTTGCGCTTCCCGGCCAGCGCGTCACGGATCGAGCGATAGCCGGTGCAGCGGCACAGGTTGCCCTTGAAGCAGCGCTCGACGTCTGGTGTCAGGTCGGTGCCGGCCGCGGTCATCACGAAGCCGGCGGTGCAGAAGCCGCACTGGAAGCCGGCGGCATCGGCGAACGCGCGCTGCACGGGGTGGGGGTCCTCCGGCGTACCCAGCCCGGCGAGCGTGGTGACCTCGTGGTCGACCGCGCGGCCGGCGGGGTAGAGGCAGGAGTGCACCGGCGCTCCGTCGACGTGCACGGTGCACGCACCGCAGTCGCCGGAGTCACAGCCCTTCTTGACGTCCAGGCGCCCGGCGTCGCGCAGGAAGGTGCGCAGGCACTGGCCGGGTGCGGGGGTCTGCTCGACGGGCTCACCGTTGATCCTCATGCGGGCCGTCCCCGGGCGGCGGTGAGCAGGCAACCGTTCGGGGCCGCGCAACCGGCGAAAACGGTTGCTGACGCACCGCTGGCCGGCGCCCTCATGACAGCAGCTCCGTTCGGACCTCACGCGCCAGTACGCCGGTGACGTGCGCGCGCCAGTCGGCGGGGCCGTGCGGGTCGTCGTACCAGCAGTCGATGGCGGCCAGCCCGGCGTCCAGGTCATCGAGGGAGAGCACGACCGGTCTGGTCGTCGAGGCGCTGACGGTGACGCGCGGGCCGCTGCCGATGACGACGGCGGAGGCTCGGCCGAGCGGGGTGAGGGACGCGCGGCGGAAGGCGGAGGGCAGCGACAGTGCGGCGGTGGGTACGTCGATCGCGCGGACCACCTCGCCCGGGGTGAGGGTCGTCGTACCCGCACCGGTGACGAAGTCGACCGCGGGTTGCTCACGCGAGCCGCCGTCAGGAGTCCAGACGATGACGGTGGCACCGAGGGCCGCCGCCAGGGACACCATCGCGGCGGCCGGGAGCGCGAGACAGAGGTTGCCGCCGACGGTCGCGACGTGCTGGACCTTCCACGACATCAGGAGTGAGTCCGCGGTGGCGCGGACCAGCCCGGCGGCCGGCCCCCAGGGAGCATCGACGACCCGCGAGACCGTGCAGGTCGCGCCGATGCGCAGCACTCCCGGCAGCGACTCCCAGTCCGGCCACCCGAGCGTGGTCAGGTCGACGAGGCCGCTGACCTCCGGCTGGGGCTCGGAGAAGAGCCAGGTGCCGCCTGCGAGTAGGGCCTCGCCGGGCGCCAGCACGAGGTCCTCGCGCCCGCGGGCCGCCCGGTGGCTGGTGACGGTGACGAGGTCCATCACTCGACCTCGGCGAGCCGGCCGTACGACGCGCTGATCTCGGCGATCCGGTCGCGTGCGGGCCGTCCGAGGGCGGAGAGCACACCGTCGGCGAGCACGCTGACCAGACTCATCGCGGCGGCGTAGCTGTCGAAGGCGAGGGTGCTGGTGACGGGGCACTCGAGCCAGTACGCCGAGGCGGCCGCATGCCTCCGGGCGGTGGAGTCGGCGAGCAGCACGACCGTGGCGCCGGTGCGCCCCGCCTCCTCGAGGAACGCCCCGAAGTCAGCGGGCCGGCGCCGGAACCCGACGACGACCACAGCATCGCCGGCGACCAGGTCGGCCAGCTCCTCGCTGATCACCTGACCGGGCAGCGGAGCCAGGCGTACGTCGCCGCGGGCGTGGGCGAGCTGCTGGCGCAGGTGCAGTGCCACGGGGTGGCTGTTGCGCCAGCCGACGACCAGCACCCGCCGGGCTCCGGCCAGCAACGCGACGACGTCGCCGAGCACCGGGCTCTCGAGGGCGTGGCGCAGCGACTCCTGCTCGTGGGCGAGGTGGTCGCCAGTCGTCGAGGCGCCGTCGACCCGACGCGGCTCACCGGCGGAACGGAGGGCGCGCAGGTGGTCGCGGACCTCGTCGAAGTCGGTGAAGCCGAGACTGCGGAAGAGCCGGCTCATGGTCGCCTTGGAGACGCCGGCGAGCTCGGCGAGCTCGGCGGATCGGTAGGTCGCGAGGTCGTCGAGGTGCTCGAGCAGGGTCTCGGCAGCCCGACGCTCCTGGGGCGAGAGCACGGCGTACCTCTGCGTGATCCGTTCGTCGATGCGTTCAGCCACGAGCTCCTCCGATCCGAGCCGCGACGTCGAGCACCGCCGCCTCCAGTGCGTCCAGCCCGGCGGTGACGTCGAGCTCTCGCACGTCCTCCTCCGGGTGGTGGCTGATGCCGTCGTGGCAGCGGACGAAGAGCATGCCGACGTCGGTGACCCTGCCGACCGCCATCGCGTCGTGGCCGGCCCGGCTCCACAGCCCCATCGGGTCGTCGTCGCCGATGCTGCGGATGCCTGCCATCACGGCCTCCTGCAGCCAGGTCGCACACGGCATCGCAGGTGCCCGGTGGGTCTCGCGGACCTCGAACCGGAGCCCGCGGATCGCGCAGGCTCGCTCGATCTCGGCGCTCAGCGCGGACCACATCTCGTCGCGCTCGACGTCGGTCGCCGCCCGCAGGTCGAGGCTGATGTCGGCACGACCGGGGATGACGTTGATCGCGCCGGGCTGCACCTCGATCCGCCCGACGGTGGCGATGCACTCGGACTCGCGGGCTCGCCGTTCGATCAGCGTGATCGCCTCGCTGGCGCCGACCAGGGCGTCTCGCCGGCGGTGGTACGGCGTACCGCCCGCGTGCCGGGCCTCGCCGACGAACGTCAGCCGGAAGCGCCGCGCGCCGGCGATGGTGGTGACGTAGCCGAGAGAGCGGTTCGAGGCCTCCAGGTAGGGCCCCTGCTCGATGTGCGCCTCGAGGTAGCCGACCAGCTCGTCGGGCCTCCGGGCCGCGTCGCCGACCCGGCGCGGGTCGAGGCCGAACTCCAGGAACGCCTCGTGCAGCGTCACGCCGTCACGGTCGCGCAGGTCCCACCAGTCCTCCTCCCACACGCCGGCGAACGCCTGGCTGCCGAGCAGGGCCTTGCCGAACCGGGTGCCCTCCTCGTCGCTGAAGCCGATCACCTCCAGGGCGAAGGGCAGGTCATGGTCGCGCAGGCGCCCGGCGACCGCGATCGCCATCACCACACCGAGCATCCCGTCGTACGACCCGGCGTCGGGCACCGTGTCGAGGTGGGACCCGAGGAGCAGCGCCGGCAGACCGGGCGTCGCGCCCTCGCGCCGGCCGCACTGGTTGCCGGCCGGGTCCTGCCAGGTGCGCAGGCCGGCCTGCTCCATCCAGCGGCCGGCGACCGCGTTGGCGCTGGCGTGCTCGCGGGAGAGGTAGACGCGTTCGAGCTGCGGCGGGGTAGCGGTGAACCGGTCGAGCTCGGCACACCGGTCGAGGACCTCACGGGCGGTCGTCACGATGCGTACACCTCCTGGGCGGCACCGACGCCACCACCGGCAGTCAGCGGTACGCCGTACGCCCGGAGCACCTGCTCGAGCGCGGCCAAGGTGACCAGCACGGCGTCCTTGCGGGCGTTGTAGCCCATCGTGCCGATGCGCCAGACCTTGCCGTGGAGCGGACCGAACGACGTGCCGATCTCGATCCCGAAGTCGTCGAGCAGGCCGGACCGCGCCCTGTCGCCGTCCACCCCGTCGGGGATCTCGACGGCGACGACGTTGTGCATCTTGTGCGCGACGTCTCCGAAGACCTCGAGTCCCAGACCACGCACGCCTTCGAGCATCGCGCGACCGTGCAGGGCATGCCGTTCGATGGCGGCGTCGAGCCCCTCCTCGACCAGCAGCCGCGCGCACTCGCGGGCGCCGTACAGCATGGTCGTGGCCTCGGTGTGGTGGTTGAGCCGGCGCGGACCCCAGTAGTCCATGACCTGCGCGAGATCCAGGTAGTTGCTGACGATCCGCTCGCCCGGTGCGTCGGTCTCGCCGTCAGCACGGAGCCCTGCCTCGACGTGCTTGCGGCCGTCGATCACGTCGACGGCACGGCCGGAGATCGTGATCGGGGCGCTGCCGGACGGGCCGCCGAGGCACTTCTGCAGGCCGGCAGTGACGACGTCCATGCCCCACGTGTCGGCCTCGAACTCGTTGCCACCGAGCGAGGCGGTGGCGTCGCAGTAGAGCAGCACGTCGTGGCGCCGGCAGATCTCGCCGAGGTCGGCCAGCGGCTGGCACATGGTGGTGGACGTGTCGCCCTGCACGATCGCGAGCACCTTCGGCCGCACCCGTCGTACGGCGTCCTCCACCTGCTCGGCGGAGAACACCTGGCCCCACGGGACCTCGATGGTGTGCACCTCGGCGCGGCAGCGCTCGGCGATCTCGGTGAGCAGGTGGCCGAAACGGCCGAAGACCGGCACCAGCACCCGGTCACCCGGCTCGAGCAGCGACACCAGCGCCGCCTCGATCCCCGCGCGCGAGGTGCCGTCGACCAGGAACGTCTGCTCGTTGGCGGTGCGGAAGACCTCGCGGTAGAGCGCCATCGTCTCGTTCATGCTCGCGGTCATCCACGGGTCGTACTGACCGACCAGCTGCGCCGACATCGCCCGCAGCACGCGCGGGTCGGCGTTGATCGGGCCGGGGCCCATCAGCAGCCGCGGTGGTGGGTTGATCGGACCGCTCATGTGGGCTCCTTCCATGCGGCGGTGAGCAGGCAACCGAATCGGCACCTGTGGCGGTCGGAAACGGTTGCTGGCTCACCGCCGCCGGGGGTTGCTGGCCTCATGAACCGGGCCTCCTCAGCTGCTGACCCCACCGATGGTCGGGGTGCTCGACGTCGATGGCGTTGCCGCGCACCACCGTGCGGGTGACGCGGCCGCCGTACCGGATCCCGTCGTACGCCGAGATCGGGTTGCGGTGCGCGAGCCTGGTGGCCTCGATGCGGAACTCGACGCCGGTGTCGTAGATGGCGAGGTCGGCATCGGCGCCCACCACGATGCGGCCCTTGGTGGCGAGGTCGACGAGGTCGGCGGTGTTGCGCGACATCCAGCGGCTGACGTCCTCGACCGGGATGTTGCGGCGGCGCGCCTCCTGGGCGACCGCGCTGAATCCGACCTGCAGGCCGGACACCCCGCCCCAGGCCTGCTGCAGGTCGCCGTCGCCGCGCCCCTTCTCCTCGGCGGTGGCGGGGGAGTGGTCGCTGACGACCATGTCGATGACTCCGGCCCGCAGCCCCTGCCAGAGCTCCTCCCGGTTGCCGGCGTCGCGGATCGGGGGGCAGCACTTGAACTGCGACGAACCGTCCGGGATGGTCTCGGCCGCGAAGCAGAGGTAGTGGGGGCAGGTCTCGACGGTGACCCGCAGTCCCTCGGCCTTCGCGTCGGCGATCAGGTCGAGCGCCTTCGCACTGGAGAGATGCAGGATGTGGACCTTCGCGCCGGTCTCGCGGGCGCCGTCGAGGACCCGCTGGATGGCGGTCAGCTCGGCCGCGTCGGGGCGCGACAGCAGGAAGTCGCGGTAGGCACGACCCGGGGTCACGGGTGCCACGTCCAGCACCGCAGCGTCCTCGGCGTGCACGATCATCAGCCCGTCGAAGCGCGCGATCTCGGTGAGCGCGGTGTGGAACTGGTCCGGGTCGAGCGGCGGGAACTCGTCGACGCCGCTCGGCGACAGGAAGCACTTGAACCCGAAGACCCCGGCCTCCCACAGGGGTTCGAGATCGGCCAGGTTGTCCGGTACGGCGCCGCCCCAGAAGCCGACGTCGACCATGAGTTCGCCGTCGGCCGCCTCCTGCTTGAGTTTCAGGTGCTCGACCGTGGTGGTCGGCGGGACGGAGTTGAGCGGCATGTCGACCAGCGTCGTCGCGCCGCCGAGCGCAGCCGCCTCGGTCGCCGACACGAAGCCCTCCCACTCCGTGCGCCCGGGCTCGTTGATGTGCACGTGGGTGTCCACGACACCGGGCACGACGTACGCCGTGTCGGGTGCGCGCACCACGACTCCGTCAACCTCGTGGTCGACCGGCTCGATCGCCTCGATCCGGCCGCGGTGCACCAGGACGGTGGCCGGCCTGAAGGCATCGTCGATCAGCACCCGCTGGGCCTGTACGGCGTCAATGCGCATCCGGGCTAGGCCTCCGCACGCTGCACGGTCGCCTCGATCAGGCCGTACGGGCGGTCGGCAGCGAAGAACACCTCGCCCGGGTTGTCGAGGCCGAACGGCTCCAGGTCGACGAGGAAGTGGTGCTTGTTGGGGCAGGACAGGCTGATCTCCGCGACCTCGTCGTACCTCTCCAGCACGGCCTTGCCCATCTCGAAGATCGTCTGCTGGAGGGCGAGCGAGTGGACGCCGGCGAAGGTCGCGAGCAGCAGGTCGCGGATGCCCTCGTACAGGGCGTTGAAGTCGACGTCCGCGCTGCCGTAGCGCCAGGACGCGGTGACGCTGGTGGCGAGGATCCGGTCGGTCGTCTCCTGCAGCGTGGTGTAGCGGTCGCGGGGGAACCCGTGGAACTCGGAGCCGGTGGACTTCAGGACCGTGCAGTCCTCGAGTCCTGCGGTCACGGTGGCCTGGTCACCGTCGAGCTCGACGACCGCGGTCCGGGTCTCACGGCCGCTGCGCACGAACGAGTGGTCGCCGTCCTGGATCCGCTCCCACCCGTACTGCTCGGCTGCCCACCGACCACCGGTCACCCACGCGAACTCGTCGGTGAAGTGTCGGCCCAGCCGCAGCAGGAACTCCTCCGGGGAGCCGATGCCGTCGCGGGCGAACGCGTAGACGGTGTTCTTCTGGGTGTCGGTCGCGACCACCTGGCTGTTGTCGCCCTCGGTGTGACAGGCCTCGAAGTCGCCGCGCAGCTGGCTGGTGACGTTGAGGTCCTCGATCGCGTGGCGCGCGGTGTCCCGGGTGACTTTCACCAGCCTGCACTCGGCTTTGCCGTACTGGTTGGGTCCGAGGACGATGTCTCCGACTGCCACGTCAGCTCCCCTTGTAGGTCGTGTACGAGTACGGGCTGAGCAGGAGCGCCACGTGGTAGTGCTCGTCGCCGCCTACGGCAAAGCCCAGCGAGACGCCCGGGAAGAAGGTGTCCCGCCCCGAGGACGCGAACCACGGGCCGGTGTCGAAGTAGAGGCCGTAGCCGCCGGGGGCGAGATCGAGGTCGAACCGGACCCGGCCGTCGGCGTCCGTGGCCAGCACAGCGAGCTCCTCGGCGTCGGGGCCGATGAGCGCGACCACGAGAGCAGTGGCGGGTACGCCGAGGGCGGCGTCGAGGACATGGGTCGAGAGGGTGCTCATGAGAGAAGGCCTTCCAGCCGCAGGAGGGCGATCTCGCGGAGCTGCCCGGACGTCACCGCGATCTCGGTCTCGGGATCGTTGCCGAGCCGCTCGTCGAGCAGCGCCAGGATCTCCTCGGCGCTACGGCCTGCTGCGCGGACCAGGTAGATGCGGTCGAACCGCTCCTCGTACGCCGCGTTGCCCGCCGCCAGCCGGCGCTGGATGTCGGTGTCGCGCGGGTCGACGCCCGCCTGCTCGCTGCCCGACATCTGCGCGCTCGCGCCGGAGCCGGCGTGCCGCTCACCGATCCGCGGGTGGTCGGCGAGCGCCTTCTCGACCTCGACCGGCGTCCAGGCCCGGGCCAGCGAGTCGGCCCGGTCGAGCAGCTCGGCGATCCCGGCGTACGGCCGGCCGTTGACGACGCCGTCCACCCAGCTGTCGATGTCGACACACGGGCGCACCGCATCGGCGGCCTCGGTGGCCGGCGCGTCGTTGAACTCCTGGAGCAGCAACGTTCCTCCTCGAGCCGCGACACTAGGGATCCGATGTAAAGCCGGACCGAAACAACCGTTTCAGAGACGTTAACGTCAGCCGAGGTCGATCGCGAGGTCCAAGAGGTCTCGATCTCGTCCGGGACCGGCCACGAGGCAGACCCCGACGGGCAGCCCGGCCCTGGTGCTGCGGGGGATGCTGAGCGCCGGGAGCCCGGCCAGACCGGCGAGACAGGTCAGCGACATGTTCGCCGTCCGCACGGCGTCGAGCCCCTCGCCGATGAGCGGCGCGACCGAGGCCGCGGACGGCAGCATCAGCACCCTGTCTCCGACCAGCTCGCGGATCCGGGCGCCGGCCTCGTCGACCAGCCGGCGTGCGGCTGCCGCCCTGGCGTCGTCGATCAGCGAGGCCGCCTCGAACCGCCCGCGTACGTCGGCGCCGAGTTCGTCGAGCCGCGGGGCGACCCACGCGCCGCGCTCCTGCCAGGCCTCCCAGGCCTGCAGGGTCTGGAACGCCTGCAGCCAGTCGGGCAGGTCGCTGAGGTCCCACGACTCCCGCATCGCGCCGTGCTCGGCGGCGTACCGGTCGACGACCAGCGCCACCTCCTCGCTGGCGATCGCGGTGAGGCCCGGCACGCTGACCAGCTCGCTCGCGGCGCTGCGCGGACCCGCTGGCAGCAGTGCCTCGGCGACCTGCCGCAGGAGCTCCGGGGTGCGGGTCACCCAGCCGACCGCGTCGAAGGAGCGCGACAACGGGAGCAGCGCGTAGGCCGACGCCGCGCCATGCGTGGTGCGGATGCCGTAGAGACCCTGGTACGACGCGGGCACCCGGATCGAGCCGCCGGTGTCGGTGCCGAGACCGATGGTCGCGTGGCCCAGCGAGACCGCGCTGGTCGACCCGGACGTGGAGCCTCCGGAGATGCGCAGCGGCGCCTTCGGGTTCGGCGGAGTGCCGTAGTGGGCGTTGGTGCCGGCCAGGGAGTAGGCGAACTCGTCGGTGCGGGTGATCCCGCGCACCGACGCGCCCGCCTCGAGCAGCAGCTCGAGGGCACGGGCGTGCACCGGTTCGACGCGCGCGTCGGCCAGCCAGGCCGGGTTGCCGGCGCCGATCCGCTGGCCCTGCACGGCGTACAGGTCCTTGACGGCGACGCTCTCGCCGTCGAGCGGACCACTGCCGGTCGGCGCGACGAGGGGGTCGCCGATGACGCGCCAGATCCGGGTGTCGATCGCCGGAGCGGGGACGGAGACGTGGGCCGCGGTGACCCGCCAGCCGTCGGAGGTCCGGACCCAGAACTGGGTCTGCTGGCCGCGGCCACCGCGCTCGAGCTCGGTGACCGCGATGACGAGCGCGTGGTCGTCGTCGACGGTCTGCACGTGGGTCTGCACGATCCGGCGCTGCGGGGCGCCGCCGCGACCGCTGCGGAACGCGCTGATCTGGTCGTGGCCGACCAGCAGCCCGTTGGCGTCGCCGCGCAGTGTCGTCGGCCCGGGAGCGAAGAGACGGTCGAGCGCGGGGACGTCGTCGGACATCAGTGCGCGCTCGTACTCCCAGAAGGCGTCGACGAGTCCGTCGGGCACAGGTGCTTGCGTCATGGAGACAGTCTGGCGAAGTCCGCCTTGCGGATCCGCGCATGCACGCCCTTCACGACGTCGACGACCTGCGAGATGTCGAAGTCGGTGGCGGCCGAGAGATAGGCGTACGCGAGTCGCGGGTCCATCCCGTAGCGGCTCTCGAGCAGGGCGATCGCGTTGCGCACGCAGTTCTGCATCGCGACGTCGAGGTCCTCGTCCATGCCGGTCGCGACCAGGTGCTCGGCGGTCTCGCCGAGCGGCCCAGCGAGCTCGCCGAAGCGTCGTACGGCGTCCTCGTGCGGCACCACGTCGAGGCGGACGGTGGCGCGCAGCGACGCCTCCATCGCGGTCAGCGACACCTCGCCGTCACCTTGCGCGAAGTGCGGGTCGCCGACGTACGCCAGCGCCCCCTCGACCTGCACCGGGAGGTAGAGCGTGGCGCCGACCGTGAGCAGGTTGATGTCGATGTTGCCGCCGTGCCGGCCGGGAGGGACGGAGTGCGGGCGTGCGTCGCCTGCGACGGCGACGCCCATGATCCCGAGGAACGGCGCGAGCGGGAACTCGACCAGGTGCTCGCCGCCGATCTGCAGCGGCAGCTGTCCGTGGGCGCCGTCCTCGCTGACGCTGGCGAACGCGCTGAAGAGCCCGCCCTCGCGCGGGTACTCGCCGGGCAGCGCGCCCTTCCCGTGTCGGTTGGAGATCACGCCGTACGGCACTCGCTGGAGGGTCTCGACGACGGTCATCGCCAGCAGGTCGCCCGGGCGAGCGCCGGCGACGCGGACCGGTCGGCTGACGACGTGCGGACCGTCCACCCCGAACGTGTGGGGCACCTCGCTCGCCGCGATCTCGATCGCGTCGTCGAGCACCGCGGCCACGTCGTACTGCCCGAAGAAGGCCTTGGGGTCCCGTCCCTGATCCTCGAGGATGCCTTCGTGGCTGACGGTGTCGAAGGTGACCTCGGTCCCCGGCTCGACCGTCAGGACCGGTTCATCGATCGCGCACGGCAGCCGTCCCCACAACACGTGGTCCGGCGTCGACGGCAGGTACGCCGACCCGCGGATCGGCCCCGACCCCGGCTGCAGCACCTCGCTCATGCCGGCCGAGGCTAGGCAACGCTTGTTTCAGGGATGTTCCACGGTGGGGTGGTTTCGAGGCTCGGCGCTGGCGCGCCTCGCACCTCAACCACCGACACCGGCGCGCCTCGCACCTCAACCACCGGCAACACCGGTGGTTGAGGTGCGAAGGCCGCTAGGCCTGAGCCTCGAAACCACCTGCCGCGAGACTCACGTGTACAGCCGGTCCACGACGTCGGAGTACTTCGTGTTCACGACCCGCCGCTTGAGCTTCAGCGTCGGTGTGAGCTCCTCGGACTCGGCGGTCCACTCGACGCCGAGCAGCTCGAACGACTTCACCTGCTCAGGCCGCGACAGTCGCTCGTTGGCGGCATCGACGGCCTGCTGCACGATCTCCCGGATCTCCGGCTTCTCGGCAAGGTCGGCGAGGCTGGTGAACTCGATGCCGAGCTGCTGGGCCATCAGCGGTGCGATCTCACCGTCGAGGGTGAGGATCGCGACGACGTACGGGCGGGCGTCGCCGATCGCCATCGCGTGGCCGATCAGCGGGGACTCCTTGAGGAAGCTCTCGATGTTGGACGGGGCGACGTTCTTGCCGGCGGAGGTGATGATCAGCTCCTTCTTGCGGTCGACGACCGCGAAGAAGCCGTCGTCGTCCAGGGTGCCGATGTCGCCGGTGTGGATCCAGTCGTCGTCGTCGATCAGCGCCCGGGTCGCCTGCTCCTGGAGGTGGTAGCCGGGGGTGTTCACCGGGCCGCGGACCAGGATCTCGCCGTCCTCGCCGAGCTTGACCTCCATGCCCGGGTTGGCGCGGCCGACGGTGCCGAGCTTGAAGCCGCCGGGCCCGTTGGCGGTCACGGCGCCGCAGGTCTCGGTCATGCCGTAGACGTCGTACACCTTGAGACCGAGGCCGGCCATGAACTTCGCGACGTCCAGGGGCATCGGTGCCGCGGCGGAGCCGGCCCAGGTGACCTGGTCGAGGCCGAGCAGCAGCTTGAGGAACCCGAGGATCCCCTCCTCTGCCTGGCGGTAGGCCTCCTCGATCTCCGGCGTCATCACGCCGCCGACCTCCTGCGCCTCCACCCAGGCGAGCGCCGCCGCCATCGAGTCCTCGACCATCTTGCGGTTGGCCGGGTCGGGGTCGGAGGCGAGCTTGGCGGACAAGCCGGTCTTGATCTTCTCCCACACCCGCGGGACGCCGAAGAACGCCGTCGGGTGCACTTCACCGAGGGTGGCGAGCAGCTGCGCCGGGTCGCCGATCGCGTGCATGTGGCTGCCCTGGATCTGCGGGCCGTAGAGCCCGAGGACCCGCTCGGCGATGTGCGCCAGGGGCAGGTAGCTGACACCGACCTGGGCCTCCGTCAGGCCGGCGGCCTCCTGCGTGCTGATCGCCTCGAAGAGCACATTGTGGTGGGTGAGCACCACGCCCTTCGGGTCGCCGGTGGTGCCGGACGTGTAGAGGATCGTGGCCGGGTCGTCGGGGCTCAGCTCCGCGGTCCGGGCCTCGACCTCGGCGGTGTGCTCCGCACGGTAGGCCCGGCCCGAGGCGACCAGGTCGTCCCACGAGGTGTAGAGGTCGCCGGCCGGGACGGCGTCGGCGTCGATGACCACGACCCGGGCGATGTCGTCGCGCTCCTTGATCGCGCGCGACCACCGGGAGAGGTGGTCCGCATCCTCCAGGACCACGACGCGCGGGTGGGCGTGGCCGGCGACGAACGCGACCTGCTCGGGCGCCAGGGTGTTGTAGATCGACATCGGCGTCGCGGCCGCGTGCACGGCCCCGATGTCGGCCACGAAGTGCTCGATCCGGTTGGTCGCCATGATCGCGACGGTGTCGCCGACCCCGACCCCCGCCTCGATGAGCCCGGCCGCGGCGTCGAGCGCGAGCTCACGCGTCTGCGCCCAGGTCAGCGTCCGCCAGGACTCGCCCTCCGGCACGTGGTGCCTGTCGGAGTACGCCGGGTCGTCGCCGACCCTCGTCACGGTGTCGGCCAGGGCGTCGACGAGGGTCCGGCCCTCGATCTCGGCCTGGATGCGGGCTCGTTCGGCGAGTACGGCGTCGGGCATCGGGGGCTCCTCGGGACCGTCACGGTGGCGTGCGTCACACAGTAGCGGCGGATCAAACTCCCAGGGAACGCCCGATGATCTCCTTCTGGATCTCGGTGGTGCCGCCGTAGATCGTCTGGATCCGGCTGTCCGTGAAGGCCTTCGCGATCGGGTACTCCATCATGTAGCCGTAGCCGCCGTGCAGCTGGACGCCGGCGTCCACGACCTGCTTCTGCAGCTCGGTGGTCCACCACTTCGCCATCGACGCGAGCGCCGGATCGACCTCGCCGGCGTTGAGCTTGAGGATGCAGTCGTTGATGAAGACCCGCGCGATGTGGGCGTGGGTGGCCATCTCGGCGAGCACGAACCGGTTGTGCTGGAAGGACCCGATCGGCTTGCCGAACGCGGTGCGCTCCTTGGCGTACGCGAGCGAGATGTCGAGGACGTGCTCGATCGCGGCGACCGCCATGGCGGCGATCGAGATCCGCTCCTGACCGAGGTTCATCATCAGCGAGATGAAGCCGGAGCCCTCCTCGCCGAGCAGGTTCTCCTTGGGCACCTCGACGTTGTCGAAGAAGAGCTCCGCGGTGTCCTGGGCCTTCATGCCGACCTTGTCGAGGTTGCGGCCGCGCTCGAAGCCCTTCATCCCACCCTCGACGACGAGCAGGCTGATGCCCTTGTGGCCTGCGTCCGGGTCGGTGCGGCAGACCACGATCACCAGGTCGGACATGATGCCGTTGCTGATGAAGGTCTTCGACCCGTTGAGCACGTAGCAGCCCGTGTCGGCTTGGTAGGTGGCCGACGTACGGATGCCCTGCAGGTCGCTGCCGGCCCCGGGCTCGGTCATCGCGATCGCGGAGATGATCTCGCCGCTGACGAGGCCGGGCAGCCAGCGCTGCTTCTGCTCGTCGGTCCCGAGCGCGGAGATGTAGGGGACGATGATGTCGCTGTGCACCGGGAACCCGGGGCCGCTCGCGCCGACCCGCGCCATCTCCTCGGCTACGACGGTGTTGTAGCGGAAGTCCTTGACCCCGGCGCCGCCGTACTCCTCCTCGACGTCGAAGCAGAGCAGGCCCGCCTCGCCGGCCTTGGTCCACACCTCGCGGCTGACCTGGCCGTCCTTCTCCCACTGGTCGTGGAAGGGGACGACCTCCTTCTCCAGGAAGGTCCGGACGGAGGCACGGAAGTCCTCGTGCTCCTGCTCGTAGATGGACGGACGTGTAGACATCAGCTGGCCCACTCCTTGATCTGCGCAACGGTGGCCACTGGGTCGCCCGACGCCGGGGAGATCTGCAGGTTGGTGACGCCGGCTTCCTTGAAGGCGGCGATCCGCTCCTTCACGTACGACGCCGGGCCGACCAGGTTGCCGGCCTCGAGCCACTCCGTGGGGACGAGGGCCTCGGCGTCGCGCTTGTTGCCACCCAGGTAGAGGTCCTGGATCTCCTTGGCCTCCTTCTCGTACCCGTAGTGGCAGGCGAGCTCGTTGTAGAAGTTCTTGCCGCGGGCGCCCATGCCGCCGACGTACAGCGCGTAGAGCGGGCGCATGAAGTCGAGCAGCTTCTTGGTGTCCTCGCCCTCGCCGATCGCGACCATGCCGCCGGCGGAGATCTCCAGCGGCGCCAGGTCGGCGGAGCGCTTCGCCGTGCCCTTGGCGAGCGCGTCGCCCCAGACGGTCTTGGCCTTCTCGGGCAGGAAGAGGAAGGGCAGCCAGCCGTCGGCGACCTCGGCGGTCATCGCGACGTTGTTGTCGCCGAGCGACGCGACCCAGATGGGGACGAAGTTGCGCTCGACCTTCGTCAGGATCTTCAGCGGCTTGCCGAGACCGAGGCCCTGGTCGGCCGGCAGCGGCAGCGTGAAGATCTTGCCTTGGTGCTCGAGCCGCTCGCGGCGCAGGCCCTGGCGCATGATCTGGATGACCTCGCGAGTGCGGCCGAGCGGCTTGTCGTACGGCAGGCCGTGGAAGCCTTCGATCACCTGGGGTCCGGAGGCGCCGAGGCCGATGACGGCGCGACCGCCGGACACGTTGTCGAGGCCGGCGGCGGTCTGCAGCAGCGCGCTCGGCGTACGCGAGAAGACGTTGAGGATGCCGGCGCCGATCTCCACCGTCTCGGTCTTGGCGGCCAGGTAGCCCATCAGCGTGGGGGAGTCGAACCCGTAGGCCTCGGCGACCCAGACGGTGTCGAGCCCGGCCTTCTCGAGGGCGACGACCTGGTCGGCGGCCTCCCGTGGGTTGCCCGAGTACATGAGCGGCGTCGAGAGCTTCATTGTGACAGCATAACTGTCACGGTTGTGGTCGGGGCAAGAGATCGAGTCGGCGCAAAGTGACCCTCGAGTCGGCGCAAAGTGACCCCACTCGGGTCAGTTTGCGCCGACTGGCGGGTCAATCTGCGCCGACTCGGCGTTCAGCCCCGGCCGTGCCAGCTGTCCCAGAGGGCGGCGTAGGAGCCGCCGGCGGCGACCAGCTCGTCGTGGGAGCCGAGCTCGGCGATCCGACCGTCCTCGACGACGGCGACCCGGTCGGCGTCGTGGGCGGAGAAGAGCCGGTGCGCGATCGCGATGACGGTGCGGCCCTCGAGTACGGCGGCGAGCGAGCGTTCGAGGTGCCGAGCGGCGCGCGGGTCGATCAACGAGGTGGCCTCGTCGAGCACGAGCGTGTGCGGGTCGGCGAGGACCAGGCGGGCCAGCGCGATCTGCTGGGCCTGGGCGGCGGTGACCGCATGTCCGCCCGAGCCGACCTCGGTGTCGAGGCCGTCGGGCAGCGCCTCGACCCAGTCGAGCGCGTCGACGGCAGCGAGCGCGCCGCGGACGTCGGCGTCGGACGACCCCGGTCGGGCGAGCACGAGGTTCTCACGGACCGAGCCCACGAACACGTGGTGCTCCTGGGTGACCAGTGCGACGTGGCCGCGGAGGTCGTCGAGCGGGAGCTCGGTGAGCCCGACGCCGCCGACCGTCACGGAGCCGGTGCGCGGCGGGTGGATGCCCGCGAGCAGACGGCCGAGGGTGGACTTGCCGGCGCCGGACGGACCGACCATGGCGATCCGCTCGCCCGCGCCCACGTCGAGCGAGACGCCGTGCAGTACGTCGCGCCCCTCGGCGTACGAGAAGCGGACGTCGTCGGCGGCCAGCCGCTCGCCGTCGGGCTCGCGGCCGCTGACCTCGCGGTCGTCGGGCACCTGGGCCACGCCGAGCAGGCGCGCGAGCGAGGCGGCGCCGAGCTGGAGCTCGTCGAGGATCGAGACGATCCGATCGACCGGGTCGATCAGCATCTGCACGTAGAGCGTGGCCGCGGTGACGGCGCCGAGCGATACCTGGCCCTGCGTGTAGAGGTAGCCACCGAAGAGCAGCGTCGCCACCGTCGGGATCAGGTAGGCGATCTCCATGTTGGGGAAGAAGACCGTGCGCAGGTAGAGCGTGTACCGCTCGGCCCAGTACGACGTGCGGATGTCGTCGTCCATCGCCTCGACCCGCCGCTGACCGAGCCCGAGCGACTCGACGGTGCGGGCGCCCTCGACGGTCTCGGTGAGGGTGGCGTTGATCTGGGAGTACGTCGCGCTCTCGCGCAGGTAGCCGTCCTTGGCGCGCTTGAGGTACCAGCGCAGCCCGATCACCAGAGGAGGTACGCCGAGCAGGCACGGCACCGCCACCCACCAGCCGACGCTGACGGCGGCGACGAGGGTGAGGACCGCGGTGATGACGGCGATGGTCCACTCCGGCAGCGCCATCCGCACCGACCAGCCGAGCTGGTCGACGTCGCGGCTGGTGCGGGTGAGCAGGTCGCCCGAGCCGGCTTCCTCGACAACGCCGACCGGGAGCGCGAGCGTGTTGTCGACGAAGTCCTCGCGGAGCTCGGCCAGCACCTGCTCGCCGAGCACCTGGCTGAGGTAACGGGCGAAGCGGGTCAGCACGGTCTGCGCGAGCAGGAAGCACGCGAGCAGCCCGATGATCGTGTCGACGTGGCCGACCGTCGTGCCCTCCTCGACGGCCTCGACGAGGCCACCGAGCAGCCGCGGTGCGGCCAGCGCCGCGAGGGCGGCGCAGACGTGCAGGGCGAGAGCGCCGTACAGCATCTTCGGGTGCCGGCGGGCGAGGGTGCCGACGTACGTGCGGACGGTGCGGCTGTCCGCGACGGGGAGGTGAGTCGTCATCGCGACGCCTCGCTCACGGCCAGCTCGGGCTCGGACTCGCGGGTGACGACGCGGCGGTACGCCGGGTCGGTCGCCAGCAGGTCCTCATGGGTGCCGACGGCCACGATCCGGCCGCTGTCGAGGAAAGCGACGGCGTCGGCTGCGTCCAGCATCAGCGGGCTGGTCGAGGTGACGACCGTCGTACGGCCCTCACGATGACCGCGGAGCCGGGCGGCGATCCGAGCCTCGGTGTGGGCGTCGACGGCCGACGTCGGCTCGACGAGCACCAGGATCTCGGGGTCGATCGCCAGCGCCCGCGCGAGCACGAGCCGCTGCCGCTGGCCGCCGGAGAAGCTGCGCCCGCGCTCGGCGACGACGGTGTCCAGCCCGTCGGTGAGGGCCTCGAGCACGTCGGCGGCGGACGCGGTGTCGAGGGCTCGCTCGACGTCGCCGTGGCCGGTGAGGTCGAGGTTGTCGCCGAGCCGACCGGAGAAGAACATGGCGCCGGTGTCCGAGACGACGATGCGCTCGCGCACCTCGGTCGGGTCGAGCGAGGTCAGGGGTACGCCGCAGAGGCGGACCTCGTCGTCGACCGGCGAGGCGGCCATCCCGAGTCGGTCGGCCAGCTCGGCGGAGTCGTCGGGCTGCTCGCTGACGATGGCGGTCAACAGGCCGGCGCGCACCTGGAGGCCGGTGCGGGTGTCGACGAGGTCGGAGCCGGCGGCCGGGGAAGGGGCGATCTCGGCGGGCACCGTCACCTCGGGCTCGAGTGACAGCACGTGCACGATCCGGGTCGCGGCGACGCGTGCGCGGATGACCTTGTTGGCGAACTCGGTCGCCGTGCGCAGCGGGATCATCAGGAAGGCCGAGTAGCCGTAGAAGGCGACCAGCTCGCCGGGGGTGATCGTGCCCTCGACGGCGTACCGGGCTCCGATCCAGACCACGACCACGACGAAGAGGCCCGGCAGGAAGACCTGGAGTGCGTCGAGCACCGACTGCAGCTTGGCGACCTGGACGCCGGCGCCGCGGGTGGTCTGCGACTCGCGGCGGTAGCGGTCCAGGAAGACCTGCTCGCCGCCGATGCCGCGCAGCACGCGCAGGCCGCCGACGATGTCGCTGGCGGTGTTGGACAGGCGGCCCATCAGGTGGCGCTGGTGGGCGCTGCGGCGCTGGAGCGGACCGAGGAGCGGGGCGACGCCGAGCATCAGCAGAGGTACGCCGACCAGCACGACCAGGCCCAGCGTGACCGAGGTCTGGAGCAGGATCGCCGAGACGACGACGAACGAGACGACCGCGCCGGCGAACCGGGCGGAGACGTCCATGACCTGGCCGATGTGGGAGAGGTCGTTGGTGCCGATGGCCACGACCTCGCCGGTCGACACCTTGCGCGGGAGGGTGCCGCCGAGGCGGGTCGCCTGCCGGGTGACGAGCTGGACGACGCGGTAGGCCGCGATCAGCCAGTTGGTCACCGCGAACCGGTGCCGCATGATGCCGGCGACCGCCTGGACCAGCCCGATGCCGAACAACACGGCGGCCCACTCGACCAGCTGCTCGCGGTCCTTCGCGGCGACGCCGTCGTCGATCGCGTGGCCGATCACGGCCGGCATCACGGCCTGCGCGCTCATCCAGACGATGCCGAAGAACATCCCGCCGGCGAGGGTGCGCCACTGCCGCCGGGCCATCCACCAGAGGAACCTCCCCGGGGTGCCGGTCTCCGCGACACCTGGATGGTCGAGGGGGAGTCTCTGCACTCACCCACGCTAGAGACTGAACCCCTTCGTCAGCGAATTGTTTTCGCGGTGACGGCCGTCACTCGCCGCCGGACACGGTGTCGAGCGACCCGCAGGACGCCTTGGCGAAGTCGATCGCGTTCTTCGCGCCCGGGATGCTCATCCGGAGGGTGATCTGCCCCGGCTTGCCGTCGAGCTGCAGGCCGATCTTGAACGCTGTCGCGCCGCCGGCCTCCATGAACCCGTGGTCGTCGCAGCGGTTGGGCTTGATCGGGAGGTCGATGCGCGACGGTGCGTCGGTGCCGCGGATCGTGGCGTCGGGTCGCCACACGTCGGTGCCGACCGGAGCGAGGAGCGGCGTACCCGAGACGGTGTCGATGGTCAGTGTCTGACCCGGCTTGCCGCTCGGGCGTACGACGAGCGTCAGGGTCCCGGGATCGCCGACCTTGCCGCTGGAGGGCACCTCGTCGTCCCAGGAGAGGTCCGCGACGTCGGCGATCGCGATCTCGAGGCAGCGCGAGGTGGTGAACCGACCGGCCACGTCGGTCGAGTCCTCGACCTCGATGGTCCTGCGGGTCTCGCCGTACTCAACGGTGACGGTGCCGCTGCCCCGCGGGTGGTCGCAGGCCGGTCGTGGTGGGAGGTAGAGCGGGAAGCCGCGCTCGGACTGCGAGGGGACCGGTCGCAGCCGGGTGCCGCGGAGCTCCGTGCGGAACCGGGGGTCGCTGTAGGTGATCCGGGTCGGCAGGATCTCGTCGGCGGTGTCGTTGTCGACCCACACCTCCATCCGGCCGGCGGCGGCATCGCGCGAGGACTGCCGCATGTCGGCGATCAGCTTGCCGGTGGGCGGGGGCTTGGTCGGCATCGGCAGCGGCGACAGCGTGCGGATCGACCGCGAGGGCGAGGGGCTCGCGTCCGGGGCGGCGTCGCCGGGGTCGCTCGAGGAGCAGCCGGCAGCGAGCAGCGCCAGCACGATGACGAGCCACCTCATGGCGACAGTGTGCCTGCGAGCCCTTCGATCGTCTCGGCGTACGGGAGATCGGCGGCGAGTCTCCCGGGGATGAGCAGCTTGGAGCGGCGTACGCCGGAGCCGATCACCGCGACCTCGATGTCCAGGACCCGCGGGTCGACCAGCAGCCGCCAGCCCTCCGGCAGCCCTATGGGCGTGATCCCGCCGTACTCCATCCCGGACTCCTCGACTGCTCGGTCCATCGAGAGGAACGACGCCTTGCGCACGTCGAGCGTGCGCTTGACGACGTTGTTGACGTCAGCCCGGGTGTCGGCGCGCACCAGGCAGGCGGCCACCCGCTCCTCGCCGTCGCGCCTACCACCGACCACCACGCAGTTGGCCCCGGTGTCGAGCCCCAGCTCGTAGGCCTCCGACATCGCCGCGGTGTCCGCGATCGCCGGGTCGATCTCGACCACGCCCACCTCGGCGGCGTGCGCCCAGCCGCGGAGCGCTTCCGCCACCGGGTCGGCGAGGAGGTCGGGTCGGTCCAGGGCGGGCACGCTCTCGAGGCGGCCCAGGGTCGGCGTCGTCATGGGTTCATCCTCGCTCGGCGAAAGGTGACATGGACGCAACTCTCACCGAGCGCAAAGTTGGCATAGGCGTGACAAGTTCAGACAGAAAGTCTTCGTTGCGTCATGTCTTCACTGACGGCCGGGCGTCCGTGCTGGTAGATCTTCCTTCGCAGCACGGCATCGGGCCGTCCGAGGTCGTTCCACTCACCTGGAGGAAACATGAACAAAAAACTTGGCGTGGTTGCGACCGCGCTCGCCGGTCTCGCCGGGGGCTAGCCGTAGTCGCCGGGGCGCCGGGGCGCCGGGGCTTGCAACGGCAGTCGACGGGTGCGCCTCGAACCGCGCCTGCATTTTCGATGACAACAACTTCCAGGATCGCATCGGCAGCCGGGCGGCAGAAGGCGGCCGTGTGGACGTGTCGTCTGGTAACAACGACCGGATGGACTCGTGGAAGAACAACACAGGGACGAACGCCGCCTGGTACTACAACTTCGTCGACGAGAACTCGGACAACTGCCGGAACATGCCGAAGAACGACTCCGACGGCAATGTCGGTGTCTTCAACAGCGATGAGCTGTCGTCCTGGCGGACAGACCGCGGCTGCTAGGCGTGCGCAATCGGCTCACTCGCAGCCGCCAGCTCTCCCCGTATGGTGGGATGTCTCCTGACGTGCCCGACGCCATCGTTCTTCGAAATGTGACCAGGTCGTACTCGACCGGTGTCGATGTCGTCACGGCCGCTCACGAGCTGAACTTCAACGCCATGCGGGGGGAGTTTGTCTGCGTCTTGGGCGCCAGTGGGTCAGGCAAGACCACGCTCCTGAACCTGATTGCTGGACTTGATCGGCCCGACAACGGCTCGATCAGAGTCAACGATCGCGAGATCACTGGCCTGAGCGACAAGGAGCTCACTCGCTTTCGCCTGGCGGAGATGGGTGTCGTGTTTCAAGATCACAATCTGATCGACGAGTTCACTGCCCGCGAGAACGTCATGCTTCCTCTGGAAGTGGCAGGAGTGCCCTGGGGCGAGGCGAGTTCGCAGGCGGAGCGGCAGTTGGCAGCTGTGGGAATCGAGGACCTCGGCAATCGGTTCCCGAGGCAGCTTTCAGGAGGCCAGCGTCAGCGTGTCGGGATTGCCCGAGCGTTGGTCGGAGGTCGTCACGTCCTGCTGGCTGATGAGCCCACGGGCGCCTTGGATTCAGCCAACTCCCGCGCTCTCTTCGAGGTCCTGAGAGTCCTGTGCGAGGCAGGGACTTGCGTCGTCTTGGCCACGCATGATCCGCTCGCGCAGCAGTTTGCAGACGCGGTCTACGCCATGACCGACGGGAATCTCAGCAGGGCGCAGACGCGGTCATGACGTCGCTTGTCGTGATGCGGACCAGCCGTAGGCTCCTTCGGAGCACCGCGATGCGTCGCGCTACTCTCGTGGTCACGGTTGTCGTCGCCAGTCTGGTCACGCTCTTCATCCTGCAGAGCTCGTTCACGCTGAACGGCAAGCAAGTTGCCGAGCGTGACCTCGGCCGTTTCAGCTACTCCGTCTCGCTGCCTTTGAACGGATCGCCGCAGTCCCGGACTGCAACGATAGGCAGAGCTGTCCAGGCCGCCACTGAGGCGGGGGCCGAGGGCGTCGAGGCAGAGCTCACGAGTTTCGACTTGTCGCCGTCCCTGCCTGGCACGCCTCGATCGACCTACCAAGAACGAGACTGGACGGCAGCGCCGTACCCGGAGAGATTCGTTCTCGTTGACGGACGGTGGCCTTCACGCCCAGGCGAGGTCGCCGTATCGAACGAAATTGCAAGGCGCGTGCCCGGTGAGCAGCTCAGCAGGATGCCGCTGCTATCGGGGTTGGCCAAGGTCGACGTCGTCGGCATTGTCGAGGATCGCTACGCGACGCGGGCCGGTCGCATTCTCGCGGCACCGGGCACCTTCGATTCCTTCGACCTCGACGTCATCAGCACGCGATTTGAGGCACTCGACCTCCGGGGATCGCTGTGGTGGAGCACGGGTGGTACAGAGAAAGTGCTTGCCGCAGTAGAAAGCGTCGTTCCAGAGACCGCAGCGGAGGAAGTCAAGGAGCGAACGAGGATCCTGGGGACAGTCCGGCCGGACTTCGCTTCGGCCTACCCGCTGGGATGGAAGATTCCGAGCCTCGCACTCCCACTGCTGAGTGCCCTGGTGGTCTTCGGCGCAGCGGCCTATCGATTGCAGCGGACGATGTCCACGCTCCGGTCCATCGGTCTGCGGAGGAGGCAGGTTACGACAGCGGTTGCCACGACCGCGGTAGTTCTCGTGATCTCTGCGGCGATTGTCGGGGGGGCGGTTGGCGCCACGTTGGGACTCGCCCTGCGGCCAGTGCTGACCCGCTTCATGACCGCCCCGTTAGCTCCTTACCCCGACCTGGTGTCGACCCTCGCTCTGCTTCTCGCCATGTCACTCCTTGGATGCGCCGTCGGTGTTGTCTGGGTCCATGCCAGTCAGCAGCAGATTAACAATCGGCACGCTGCGGCGACCCGCCGTGTGTCGCTTCCCTCGGCGGGATCTCGGGCATCCGCCCGCAGGGTTGCTGCAGGTCTCGTGGCCGGTTTCGCGATCATGAGCCAAGGTCTGCCGCTTGGGGACGTCAGCGCAGCCATGACCTGGATCGCAACGCTCACCATCGGCCTGTTCCTGCTCACTCCTGATCTTCTCAATCTCTGTCTACGATTCGTCTCTACCACGCACCTTCGTGGACTCCTCGCACATCGGCACTTGGTCGAGAATCGGGGTCGTTCGGTCGTATCGATCCTCGTTGTCGCGGCCGCTTGGGGATTCCCGCTTGCTTTCGCGACCGTCCTGGCCACGATGATCCAGACTGACGAGGCCGATCGGGTCGCACAAGCAGGCGTCGATCAGGTGCGCATCCTCAGCGAAGGTGCCCAGACGCCCCCGACTGAGACTGTCGAGCTCGTCGCCCGAGCGCTCGGCCCCGACGTCGACCGGCCCGTCATCGTGTCTGAACTGGAGACCTCTGAGGACCATGTCGGCGTTCCTGTCCTCGGCGTCGGCGGTGTGGCGGCGGTCGATTCTCCCGACGACCTGGAGCGACTGAATGGTCACGAGCTCACCCGCTCGCAGGTTGCCGTCCTCAACAACGGCGGCCTCCTCTATCGCGGAAGTGCGCACGGGGACGTGCTCGAACTGTCGTTCGCATCGGGATCCCCGATTGCTCAGCTCCCTGCCGCGCCCGTTGACCTCGACCCCGTATGGGAGGTGTCCACTGTTGGCTACGTCTTGAAGGCCACGGCTACCGACCTGGACCTGCCCGTAGTCGAAAGCGATGTGGTGTTCACGTCGGTGTCGGCGTCGAGCCGGGCGGACGTAGAGCGGGCGTTGGACGCGTCGGGACTCGACCCCTACTTCGTCAAGGTCTTCCACGCGCCCGACCCAGTCCGCGCTCCGCCCATCTTCTACCTGGCCCTCGTGGCGCTCTCGCTCATGGTCGTCGGTGTGTCCATGCTGGTCGTCCGAGCGCACGCAGCATCGCTGCGACGATTGCTCGGATCGCTCGTCGCCGTAGGTGTTCCGGCGAGCTGGACGCGCCAGGTCGTGCTGCTGGAGCTCGGCATCATCACAACCGTAGCGGCGTCTCTCGCCATCGTCATCGCTGGGCCGATTTCGGCGACCGCACTCTCTCGGCTCCCTGGCTTCGACTTCACGATTCCGTGGGATTGGCTTCTTGTGATCATCGGCTCGTGCCTTGTCGCATGCTTGGCCGGTGGGTGGCTGGCGACGACGCGGCTGCGGCCGAGCGACCGGACTGCTATCTGAGCCGCCTCCTCAACCACCGGGGCTGGCGGACCGACACGCGCAGCCGCTGCGTTACATGTGTTCTCTCTCGTCATCCGACGTTCATGTCACGCGGGTCACCTGGACACGGGGCGGGGCTGTGCTGACGGCATGCGACAGGTTCCCCCTCTCGTCATCGCGCACCGCGGCGCTTCCGGCTACCGGCCGGAGCACACGCTGGCGGCGTACCGGCTGGCGATCGCCCTCGGGGCGGACTACGTCGAGCCGGACCTGGTCTCGACCAAGGACGGCGTGCTGGTCGCGCGGCACGAGGCCGAGATCAGCCGGACGACGAACGTCGGGCGGCGTGGGGAGTTCGCGGACCGGCTGACCACCAAGGAGCTCGATGGGCGCGCGGTGTCGGGCTGGTTCGTGGAGGACTTCACGCTCGCCGAGCTCAAGACGCTGCGGGTGGTGGAGCGACTGCCCGAGCTGCGGCCGCAGAACACCCGCTTCGACGGGCGGTACGACGTGCCGACGTTCGACGAGATCCTCGGCCTCCTGTCGGCGGAGTCCGAGCGGCTGGGACGCGAGATCGGCGTCTACCCCGAGACCAAGCACCCGGCGCACTTCGCCGACCTCGGCCTCGCGCTCGAGGAGCCGCTGCTCGACACGCTCTCGGTGCACGGGTTCGGCGGGCCGGAGGCTCCGGTCTTCATCCAGTCCTTCGACCCCACCAATCTCCAGTGGCTGCGGCCACGCACCGGCTTGCCGCTGGTGCAGCTGGTCGAGGCACCGGGACCAAGTGGCGTGCAGAGCGATCTGGTGACCGCGACCGGCCTGCGGCGGGTGGCCCAGTGGGCGGACGCGGTCGGGGTGGCGAAGGACCTGGTCCTGCCGCGACACCCCGGCACCGGCACGATCGGTGCCCCGTCGTCGCTGGTGGTGGACGCGCATGCGATCGGCCTACAGGTCCACGTCTGGACGATGCGTGACGAGAACGTCTTCCTGCCGACCGGCTACCGACGTGGCGAGAGCCCGTCCGACCCCGGTGACTCCATCGAGGAGACGCAGGCGTTCCTCGACGCGGGGGTGGACGGGCTCTTCACCGATCAGCCGGACACGACTCTCGAGGCCCGACGCCTTCACGCCTCCGGCATCAAGATCCACGCGGCGATGTAGGCGACGGCGACCGCGCCCACGCTGAAGATGGCGGCGACGACCGTGAGCAGCCGGACCAGGGTCACGTCGAGCCCCAGGTAGTCGGCCACGCCGGAGCACACGCCGGCGATCATCCGGTCGTTGCTGCGTCGGGTGAGTCGCTTGCTGGCGGTGGTGTTCATCGGTTCTCCTCGTCGGTCTCCAGGACCGTGGTGTCGGTGGTGATGTCGTCGGTGGTGATGTCGTCGTCGTACGCCGTGGGCTCGGTGGCCGTGGGCTCGGTGGCCGGGACCCAGCCGGTCTGGCGGGTGGTCCAGCGCTTGCTGCCCGAGATGCCGATGGCGAGCAGGCCGGCGAGACCGGCCAGCACCCACGGCACCGGCAGCAGCCAGCGCACCTCGCTGCCGTCGACGGTGTCGCTCTGGATCAGTGCCCAGACGCCGACCAGGCCGAGGAAGGCGATCCCCATGACCAGGTGGCCGACGTTGACGGGGTGGCGCCCGGTCTGACGCTCGATCTGCGTGGTGCTCATCTGTTGCTCACCTCGATCTCGCCGACACCCAGATGGGCGTCGATGGTGATGTGCGGATCTCCTTCGACGGAGGCTCCGCTGCTGACGTCGATCCCGCCGTGCTCCTCACCGAAGAGATCGACATGACCGGGGCCGTCGACGTCGGCCGTGACCCGGGCGCCCATCCCCTCGGGGAGGATCACCTCGATCCGGCCGACTCCGCCCTCGACCTCGAGGGTGCGGCCGTCGAGGCTGGTGAGGTCGGAGACGTCGCGCAGGTCGATGACCTGCTCGCCGGCGTCGAGCCAGTAGCGGTCGTCGAGGGACGAGGCGGTCGTAGGTGTCACGTTGATCTGGTCGCCCTCCCACTCGCTCGCCGCGGTGGCGCCCGCCAGGCCGACGGTGGCGATCAGTCCGACCAGGATGATGCCGCCGGCCCGGCCGAAGAACGCGCCGACCACGAGCATCACGCCGCAGATCGCCACCGCGAGAGCGGGGTACGCCGGGTCGGCGATGTCGGCGCCGGCCAGGTCCGCGATCCCGAGCACCCCCTCGGCCAGCGCGATCAGGGCGATCGTGAACCAGAAGAGGATCGGTCCGCGCTTGCGCGGGTTCGGGACGCGCTGCACGACCGGGGGAGCGACGTACGGCGGCTGCGGCGGGTACTGAGCTGGATAGTGCGGGCCAGGTGCCGCGGCGGCGGCGTACGGGTTGTCCTGCGTCGGAGCTTCCCGGGCGTCCGTCCGAGCGGCGTACGTCTGGTCGTACGGCGCGGGCGGCACGCCAGGCACGGGCGGTGTCGTGGGCGGGTTGTTGCGGGTCAGCAACCACAACGCGATCAGCGCGACGATCGCCACCGGCCACGGGAACCAGAAGGCGCCCCATGAGTCCCCGATCAGCGCCAGCGCGGCGACCGCTCCGACGATCATCAGAGCGACCGTGCGGGTCCGCTCGTCCAGGTTGAACGGCGCCTTGTCGTCGCCGTCCTCGGGGACGAGCAGCCAGCAGGCGCCGTACAGGATCAGACCGGCGCCGCCGAAGAAGACGAGCACCACGAACGCCACCCGCAGGATGAGGGGATCGACGTCGAGGTGGCGGCCGAGGCCGCCCGCGACGCCTGCGACCTTGCGGTCGGTCGTCGAGCGGCGGAGGCGGCCGAGGTCACGGACCTCGTCGCGGGTGACCCGCGGGCCGGTCGACCCGGTGGGGTCCTGCGGTGGCGGGCCGGATGGTGCTTCGGGCGGTGTGGTGGTCATGGCACAAGCCTGCTGGCTGAGCGCCGTCGAGACCATCGGGGACGCCCCTGATCCTCACCGGGGTGACGACCCTGGTGGTCAGGGTCCGACCGGGGTCAGCCCTCATGGTTCGAGGTCCTCCGCTGTGTGACGATTGACCTCGACATGAGCAGCACACGTGCCACCGCCGACGCAGGCGCGTCGGTCCCGAGAGGGAGCCGGCGCGCCTATCGCGACACCCAGGAGCCGATCCTCGGCGGCGTGGCCTCCGGGCTCGCCCTCCATCTCGGGTTCCCGGTGCTCTGGGTGCGCGCGGCGTTCGTGATCGCGGCCTTCCTCGGCGGCTTCGGTGTCGTCTTCTACGCCGGCCTCTGGTGGCTGCTGCCCTCCGACTCGCGCTTCGAGACCGGCGCCCCCGGCATCGAGAGCGCCACCCGCGGGGGTCGCCGGCCCGGCCGGATCCGGCGGCTGACCGACGTCGGCCCCGCGATCGCGCTCGCCGCGCTCGGCCTCGGCGCGATCCTGCTGCTCGAGGCCGTGCTCGGCCGGGGCGCCGTCTTCTGGCCGCTGGTGATCGGCATCGTCGGCATCGCGCTGCTGTGGCGCCAGGCCGATGAGGCCCAACGCGAGCGCTGGCTCGACAGCACCGGTCGGATCAACCCCATGCGGGTCGTGTTCGGTGACGGCGGCTGGGCGTCGTATGCCCGGGTCGCCGCGGGCATCGGTCTGATCGTGCTGGCGCTCGTCCTCTACTCCTTCAGCGGCGGCTCGGTCGGCATGGCCCGCGACGTGACCGTCGCCGCGCTGCTGACCGTGTGCGGCCTGGCCATCGTGATCGGGCCGTGGATCTATCGCCTCGCCTCCGACCTCAGCGACGAGCGCGCCGAGCGGGTGCGCACCCAGGAGCGCGCCGACGTCGCCGCCCACCTGCACGACTCCGTGCTGCAGACGCTGGCGCTGATCCAGAAGAACGCCGACGACGGCGCCACCGTCGCCCGCCTGGCCCGCGCCCAGGAGCGCGACCTGCGGTCCTGGCTGTACGCCGGCGAGTCCACCGACGAGCGCACGGTCGCGAGCGCCCTGCGTGGTGCAGCGGCCCGCATCGAGGACGAGTACGGCGTGTCCGTCGAGGTCGTCAACGTCGGCGACTGCGACTTCGAGGAGGACCTGCGCCCGATCGTCCACGCCACCGGCGAGGCCGTCACCAACGCCGCCAAGCACGCGGGCACCGGCAAGGTGGACGTCTACGCGGAGATCACGGGCGGCGCGGTCGACGTGTTCGTGCGCGACCGCGGTCGCGGCTTCGACCCGGACGCGGTGCCGGCCGACCGGTACGGCGTACGCAACAGCATCGTCGACCGCATGCAGCGGCACGGTGGCTCGGCGGAGGTCCGCTCCGCACCCGGCGACGGGACCGAGGTGCGCCTGCACCTGGCCCGGCAGCCACGACAGGAGGACACCCATGAGTGAAAAGTCCGGCCAGCGCGGTCCCGTCGGGATCGTGATCGTCGACGACCACGCGATGTTCCGCAGGGGCGTCCGGGCCGAGTTGGAGAGCGTCGGGCGCGGTCACGTCGAGGTCCTGGCCGAGGCGGCCGACGTCGACGAGGCGATCGCCGCGGTCACCCAGCACCACCCGCGGGTCGTGCTGCTCGACGTACATCTCCCTGGCGGCGGAGGCGTCGAGGTGATGCGGCGGATGGCGACGTCCGGCGCCTCCCCGGACACCCGCTACCTCGCGCTCAGCGTCAGCGATGCCGCCGAGGACGTCATCGGCACCATCCGTGGCGGTGCCCGGGGCTACGTCACCAAGACGATCACGGGCCCCGAGCTGGTCCAGGCGATCGGCCGGGTCGCCGAGGGCGACGCCGTCTTCTCGCCCCGCCTGGCGGGGTTCGTGCTGGACGCGTTCTCCGGCTCCATCGACGTCGCCGCGGTCGACGAGGACCTCGACCGGTTGACCGAGCGCGAGCGCGAGGTGATGCGGTTGATCGCCCGCGGCTACGCCTACAAGGAGGTGGCCAAGGAGCTGTTCATCTCCATCAAGACCGTCGAGACCCACATGTCGAGCGTGCTCCGCAAGCTCCAGCTCTCCTCACGCCACGAGCTCACCCGCTGGGCCTCGGACCGCCGCCTCCTCTAGCCGAGTGTCCGCGTAGCCGGACGGCGTCGACCGATCCCGGTGATGAGTTGTCGCGCCCGCACCCGTCATACCTACGACGGGACACGATGAGGCGGAAGGACGACGTGATGAGTGTGGACACGCGGCTGGAGGAGCTGGGCGTGAGCGGTCTGGGCGAGGTCGACGAGGTGGCGTTCTCGGGGCTGACGGAGCGGCATCGCCGGGAGCTGCACGTGCACTGCTACCGGATGCTCGGGTCGTTCGAGGACGCCGAGGACACCGTGCAGGAGACGTTCCTCCGGGCCTGGCGGCGGCGGGAGACCTTCGAGGGGCGGTCGACGTTCCGGGCCTGGCTCTACCGCATCGCCACGAACGCCAGCCTGGACCTGCTCGCCAAGCGGCGCCCCGAGCCGGCGACCGGCGGCGAGGTGCTGTGGCTGCAGCCCTACCCGGACCGGCTGCTCGACGAGCTGCCCGCCGGCGACGCGGACGACCCGGAGACCGTCGCCGTCGCGCAGGAGACGATCGAGCTGGCGTACCTGGTCGCGGTCCAGCACCTCGCACCGCGCCCGCGAGCCGCGCTGATCCTGCGCGACGTGCTCGGCTGGCCGGCGAAGGACGTCGCGGAGCTCCTCGGAGACTCCGTCAACTCCGTCAACAGCGCGCTGCAGCGTGCCCGAGCCGGGATGCGGGAGCACCTGCCCGCCGAGCGGCAGGACTGGTCCGGCGGCGAGGAGGACGCAGGGACGCGGGAGCTGGTCCGCCGCTTCACGGAGGCGAGCGTGGCCACCGACGTCGGTGCGCTCGCCGCCATGCTGCGCGACGACGTCCGCTGCTCGATGCCGCCTACGCCCGGGCTGTACGTCGGTCGCGACGCGGTGGTGGCGGACTGGGTCGCGGACGGGTTCGAGGGCATGACGGGTCTGCGTGGCATCCCCACCTCAGCGAACCGGCAGCCCGCCGTCGCCTTCTACCACTGGCAGCAGCGCGAGGATGCCTACCTGCCGCTGACGCTCGACGTCCTGCGCGTGGCGGACGGGGCGATCAGCGAGATCGTCACCTTCCACGCCGACCAGTTCCCGCGGTTCGGGCTCCCGGAGCGCCTGCCGGCGGAGGGCACGGAGTGAGCACCCGCCGACTCCGCAGAGTCGTCGGCACCGGCGTCCTGGCGACGCTCGCGGCGATGGTGGCCACCGGCCTCCTCGGTGCGCTGGTCCGCGCCCTCGGTGTCGACTTCGAGGTCGGCGATCCCGGCGAGCAGATCCCGGTGTCCGGGATCGTCACGATCACCGGCCTCTTCTCCGTCGTCGGCGTCGTCATCGCCGCCGCACTCCTGCGGTGGAGTGCTCGCCCCGCCGAGGGATTCGTGTGGATCGCCGCGACCCTGACTGCGGTCTCGCTGGTCCCGCCCCTTGCTTCTCGGGAAGGGCGTCGCCACCATCACGGCCCTCATCGTGCTGCATCTGGTGGCTGCGGCGGTGATGATCCCGGCCCTCGCGCGGAGCCTGCGCGCGGCGACCGTCGACACCGCGCTCGTCTCGGCGGACGTCGATCTCTAGGCTTCGGCCATGGACTTCCTGCGACACCTCCTGCTCGTCATCCACCTGCTCGGGTTCGCCGCCCTCTTCGGCGGCCTGCTCATCCAGGCGCGCCAGCCCGAGAAGTCTGTCAACGGCCTGATGCGCGACGGCGCGGGTACGGCGTTCGTCGCCGGGCTGCTGCTCGTCGGCGTGCTCGAGGCCGACGACCAGTCCGTCGACCACGCCAAGATCGCGGTGAAGAGCCTGATCGGTCTCGCGATCCTCGTCCTCGTGATGGCGAACCTCCGCAAGGAGCGGATCGCCCAGGGCCTGTGGCTCCTGCTGCTCCTCCTGACGGTCGCGAACGTGTGCGTCGCGGTCTTCTGGGTGCCCGCCCACAACTGACCAGACCAGCAGGTCTCCTCCGAGGTTCGCTCAGGTCACCCTCCGGATGGCCGATATGCCCCGTCGAACGGCATTAGACGACGAGAGGCAGCCCCGGTGGATGACATCGACGAGATCGTCCAGGAGTTCCTCGTGGAGAGCCACGAGAACCTGGATCAGCTCGACCGCGACCTGGTCGCTCTCGAGAGAGAGCCCGAGTCCCGCGACCTGCTAGGCAGCATCTTCCGCACGATCCACACGATCAAGGGCACGAGCGGGTTCCTCGCCTTCGGTCGGCTCGAGTCGGTGACCCACGTCGGCGAGAACCTGCTCGCCCGCCTGCGGGACGGCAAGATGTCGATGAGCCCGCAGACGACCGACGTCCTGCTCGCGATGGTCGACGCCGTCCGCGACCTGCTCGCCGCGATCGAGCAGACCGGTGCCGAGGGCGACACCGACGTGAGCGGCGTGGTCGCCCGGATCACCGCGATCCTGGACGGCAAGGCTCCCGAACCGGTCACCGAGGTCGAGGCCGGCGTGGTCGCCGGCCTGCTCCCCGAGCCTCCCGTCGAGGTCGCTCCGGCGCCCGCGACTCCAGCGCCGGTCGCCGCTCCCGTTGCCCAGGCTGCACCGGAGCCCGTGGCCGAGCACGAGGAGCACGGGCACCGTCGTACCGTCGCCGAGTCGTCGATCCGTGTGGACGTCGACCTGCTCGACACCCTGATGCGCCTCGTCGGTGAGCTGGTGCTCACCCGCAACCAGGTGGTCCGTCAGGCGGGCGACCTGCAGGACGTCGACCTGATGCGCTCCTCGCAGCGCCTCAACCTGATCGCCAGCGAGCTGCAGGAGGGGGTCATGAAGACCCGCATGCAGCCGATCGACAACCTCTGGTCCAAGCTGCCTCGGGTGGTCCGCGACCTGGGCGCGAACTGCGGCAAGCAGGTCTCGCTGACCATGGTCGGCAAGGAGACCGAGCTCGACCGGACCCTGCTGGAGGCGGTCAAGGACCCGCTCACCCACCTGGTCCGCAACGGTGTCGACCACGGGCTCGAGAGCCCCGAGGAGCGCGTCGCCGCCGGCAAGCCGGCCGAGGGCGTCCTCACGCTGCGCGCCTACCACCAAGGCGGCCAGGTCGTCGTCGAGGTCAGTGACGACGGCGCCGGCATCGACTCGGAGAAGGTGGCGGCCAAGGCCGTCGAGCGCGGCCTGCGCACCCAGGCACAGATCGCGCAGATGTCGCCGACCGACATCCTCCAGCTGATCTTCGTCGCTGGCTTCTCGACCGCGGCCGCCGTGACCAACGTGTCCGGCCGTGGTGTCGGCATGGACGTCGTGAAGACCAACATCGAGGGCATCGGCGGCACCATCGAGGTGGAGTCGGTCGTGGGACGCGGTACGACGTGCCGCCTCCGCATCCCGCTCACCCTCGCGATCGTGCCGGCGCTCACCGTCGAGTGCGCGGGCGATCGCTACGCCATCCCGCAGGTCAGCCTGCTGGAACTGGTGTCGCTCGACGCCGACCGTGCGGCCAACGCCGTAGAGGACATCAACGGTGCCTCGGTCTACCGCTTGCGGGGCACGCTGCTGCCGCTGGTCCGCCTCGCCGAGGTCCTCGGCGTCGAGTCCGACCGCTCCGACGGCCATGTCGTCATCGCGGTGCTCCAAGCGGAGGGCAAGCGCTTCGGCCTCGTGATCGACCGGGTCCTCAGCACCGAGGAGATCGTGGTCAAGCCGCTCGGCTCGCAGATGAAGGCGATCGGCACCTACTCCGGCGCGACGATCCTGGGCGACGGCCGGGTCGCGTTGATCCTCGACGTCCAGGCGCTCGCTCGGCGGGTGCTCAACGCCGACGCTCTCGACCAGGACGACTCCGACGACCACGACTCCCGCGCAGCCGCGGCCGAGAGCCTGCGGCTCCTGGTCGCCGGTCTCGGCGGTGGCCGCAAGGTCGCGATCCCGCTGTCGTCGGTCACCCGGCTCGAGAACTTCGACCAGTCGGCCGTCGAGCGCATCGGCAACCGTGAGGTCGTGCAGTACCGCGGCGGCATCCTGCCCGTGGTGCGCCTCAACAGCTACTACGGCGCGATCAGCGACCGCGAGGGCGACGAGCTGGTGGTCGTCATCTACACGGTCGGCGACCGCAGCGTCGCGATCGCCGTCGACGAGATCGTCGACATCGTCGACGAGGACACCGAGTTCCACGCCGAGGTCACCGACCACGGCGTCCTCGGCTCCACCCTGGTCCGCGACCGCATCGTCGAGGTCCTCGACGTACGGGCCGCGATCCTCTCCGCCGACCCGACCTTCTACACCGCGTCCGACGAGTACGGCGCCGAGCTCCAGGAGACGATGTGAGCACCCGACTGGTGACCTTCACCCTCGACGGGCGCCTCTTCGGCGTCGAGGTCAACGCGGTCCAGGAGGTCCTGCGCGGACAGCCGCAGACCCGGATCCCGCTCGCACCCGAGAGCGTGTCCGGCCTCATCAACCTGCGCGGTCAGGTCCTCAGCGCGGTCGAGCTGCGTGCCCGGCTCGGGCTGCCGGACCGGGACGCCGACCAGGAGCCGATGCTCGTGGTCGTCCGGGTCGCGGGCGAGACCATCGCCCTCCTCGTGGACAGCATCGGGGCTGTCATGGACGTCGACGACGACCAGTTCGAGCTGCCGCCTGACACCCTCAGCGGCCCGTCGCGAGAGTTCCTGCATGGCGCCTACAAGCTCGACAGCCAGCTCCTGCTGGCCCTCGACGTCGACCGAGCCGTCGCCGCCTAAACGCTTCCCGAGACCACACCCGAGGAAAAGATCATGTCTCTCCACATCACCTGGACGGTAGGCCGGCGTCTCGCCGCGGTCGCCGTCATCGGTGCGGCGACCTCGGCCGTCGTCGCCGGCGTCTCGCTCTCCGGCCTCCGTGGACTCGAGGAGGACGCTGAGCAGCTGGCGAAGCTGGAGGACGCGCGCTCGCTCTTCCACGCGCTCGACACGCGTTCCAGTGAGCTGAAGGTGGACGGCCTCAAGTCCGTCACGTACCCCGACAACACCTCGATCGCACAGGACGTCGTCGACGACACCGCCACGATCAACGACCTGCTCGCGGAGCTCGGCGCGCTCGGCCTCGAGAGCGACGCGTCCGCAGAGGAGGTCCAGGGCTTCAACGACGCGTGGACCGGCTACGAGGCGGCGATCGCCGACTTCGTCGACAGCGCCATTGCCGACCAGGAGGCTGCGCGCGCCCAGGTCGAGAAGGTCCAGAAGGCCAACGACCAGATGGACGGCATCCTCTCGGGCGCCCTCGACGCGATGGAGACCCAGGCATCGGCGAAGGAGGCCGAGGCGAACAGTACCCGGGAGAGAGCGGTGTTCTTCTTGCTGCTCGCCGCGGCGCTGGGTCTCGTTGCCCTGGTCGCACTGGCCTGGCTGATCTCCCGCTCGATCACCCGTCCGCTGCGCCAGAGCGTCAATGCGCTCTCCGCCTTCGCCGGCGGTGACCTGACCCAGCGGGTCGAGGAGCGTTCCGCTGCCGAGCTCGGTGAGCTCGAGCGGGCCCTGAACCAGTCGATCGACTCGGTGTCGGCGATCGTGTCCGACGTGGTCGGCTCGGCGGACGCGGTTGCGGCTGCCTCGGAGGAGCTGTCGGCGTCGTCGCAGCAGAT